>NZ_JAAIXZ010000026.1 GCF_010894435.1 Pyxidicoccus trucidator
GCCAGATTGGCGTCAGCCTCAGTGTCGCCACCCGCACCGAGCACCTGCCCCTCGACTTCGAGCTGTACCTGCCCGAGGGCTGGACCAACGACGCGGCTCGCCGCCGCGAGGCCCGAATCCCCGCCGATGTCCCCTTCAAGACCAAGCCCCAACTGGCGCTGCAAATGATTGACCGGGCCGTGAAGGACGGTGTTCCTCCGGGTGTCGTCCTGGCGGACACCGCCTACGGCACCTCCAGTCAGTTCCGAGCGCACCTGCGCTCGTTGGGCTTGCACTACGCGGTGGCGGTGGACCCCCAAACCACCGTCTGCGGGCTGGATGAAAAGGGGCGTCCCCGAGGGGACGCGCGGAGTGTTTCGGACCTGGCCCTGCGCATTCATGAGCGGGGAGGCTTCCGCCGGTGCACCTGGCGCAAGGGCACCCAGGAGGACTTGTCGGCATGCTTTGCCCTGCGTCGAGTCATCGCCGCGGGCGTGCCCCAGCGCGAGCAGGAGCCGCTGGAGCTGCTCATCGAGTGGCGGGACGATGAGCCCGAGCCCGCCAATTACTTCCTCGTTTCCCTGCCGGGGTTCAGAACGAAGAAGCAGCTCATCCGTCTGGTGATGCAGCGCTGGAGAACCGAGCGCGTCTACGAGGACCTCAAGGGCGAGCTGGGGCTGGACCATTACGAAGGCCGCCGCTTCCCCGGCTGGCATCACCACGTCTCGGTAGCCCTGTGCTGCTACGCGTTCATCGTTGCCTAACGTGCGCGGCGTTTTCCCCCCTCGGCCCGAGGGGCGGTTGAAGCCCACACGCAGCCGCTCCCGGCCTGAGCGCCACTTCCACGACAGCTTCATCACCGTACGGCTCGCCATGGCGCGCGTGATTGCCACCTGGCTGCCTCGCTGTCCCACCTGCCACCGCTCCAACCACCGACGCGCCTCACGCAGCCTGCCCGGTCTCCCCGTTCATCCCGCGGGCCCCTGATGCAGTAGTGTTAGCAGGAGCCGGAAAAGAGCCCTGGGCAACGCGGCCATCTTCGTGAGGCACGTCAACGGCGAGCTGCTTGCGCCGTGGAAGACGGACAACTGCCACGACAACAAGGACTACGCCGTCCTGTTCTACCCGGCCAGCGGCAAGGTCATCGTGCCGCAGGGCAACCACGGCTACGACTGGTGAGTCGTGACGTCGGGGCGCCCGCGGCTTCACTCCGTGGGCGTTCCGATGCGTCCTTCCGGCGGGTGCGGCGTGAAGCCACGTTGTCATGGCGCCGCACCCGCTCCGTGGAAGAATGGCCCCGCCGGGTGGGCCTTCCGCCCATCCGCCGGGAGCAGTCATGTCGCTGTGGGGTTCACTGCGAAAGCACTTCTTCGGAGCACCTCGGGAGCCGGGACGGGTGGACCGCTTCGAGGTGGAGCCCGGAGGGCTGGTGCTGTTGACGATGCGCCACACGCTCCGCGTGCAGGGAGGCCCCGTAGAGTGCCGCTCGTACGTGACGCAGGGGCTCGCGGCGCATGGGCAGCACGAGATGGTGTTCACCCTGCGCGAGAACTCCGGCATGGCGGACGACGTCCTCCAGCAGAAGCTGGCCTCGCTCTTCGACCGCTTCCGGCAGCTGGCGAGCGAGGGCCGCACGGTGGACGTGGGGGATGTCACCATCTTCGGTGAGCACCGGCTGTTCCCGGGGATGCACGTGCTCTACACCCGGGCCTCGCCCATTCCCGGGCTGCCGGTGCCGCCGAGCGCGCTCGCGCTCCTGCTCATCACCGACAAGGAGCTGGAGCTGGTGCAGCGCTGCGGGCCGGCGAGGATGATGGCCGCGCTGGGCAAGGCGTACAGCCACTACCCCTGCCCTTCGTGGTCGGACATCCGCCGCCCCGAGCTGCCCGTGGAGGCCATCCTCGAGCAGAGCCTGCTGCCCCGGGTCAGCCACTCGCGCGTGTGGAGCGCGCGCATCGTGAAGCAGGACGCGGACATCGTCCTGCGCATCGCCCCCGGCCAGCACGCGCAGTTCCGCCAGCTCTTCGAGCAGCTCCCCGAGGAGACGCAGCCCTTCGCGCTGCTCACCGGGATTGATGACGCCGCGAACGGGTGTCTCGCCTGGGAGCCGGGGCAGACGGGGCCCGTCGCCATCACCCCGCCGGGAAGCACGGGAGACCGCATCAGCGGGTGCTTCCTCCTCGTCCTCCCGGGCATGGAGCAGGAGGAGGCGCGGCTCCACGAGGACGGCTTCATCTGGAGCCTCTCGCCCGCGTCCTCGAAGGCCCTGTGGACCGCGCTGTGCGAAGGACAGGGACTCGCGCTGCTCGTCGGCGAGACGCGGCTGCGCGTGGAGTGGGTGGCCTGAGGCGCCCCCGCATCCCTACTTCCGCCGCTTGCGCTCCGTGCGCGGGGACTTCTTCGTGAACTTCGCGGGCTTCACCTGCTCCTCCGGCGGCAGCGACTCCAGCCACGTCCGCACCGCGTCCGCGCGCGGGGCCCGGCCGGACTCCTTGAAGAGTGCGCCGGCCTTCGCCGCCTCGGCCCGCGCCTCGGCGGGCTGCCCTTCCTTGTAGAGCGCCTGGGCCAGCGCGAAGCCGGACTCGCCCAGCGAGTCCTCCTCCGCGCTCGTGAAGGTCACCGCCTTGCGCAGCGGCTCCAGCGCGTCGCGCGTGCGCCCCAGCCCCAGCAGCGCCTGACCGACGCCGTCGTACGAGTAGTGGAGCTCCTCGTCGTCCGCCTCCAGTTGCTGGCGCTTCACCGCCAGCGCCTCCTCATAGACTTTCAGCGCCTCTTCGTAGCGCTTCAGTCCGAGCAGGCTCATCCCCTCCTCGTCGAGCGCCTCCGACAGCTTCAGGTGGCTGCCCCCGAGCAGTTCGCGGTGCAGGGCCACCGACGCGCTCGCATGCTCCAGCGCCCGGGGGAAGTCCTCCAACCCGCGCAGCGCCATGGACAGCGCCTGGTGACGCCGCGCCACGTCCAGGTGCCGGGCCCCCACGGCCGCCTCCGTCTGGCGCAGCGCTTCCTCCAGTACCTTCGCCGCCTCGGCATACGCGCCCATCTCCAGCAGCGTCCGCCCCAGCGTGAAGGTGACCCGCGCCCGCTTCGGATGCCCCGGCTCCAGCGCCCTGCCCAGCAGCGCCGACGCTTCTTCCAACTGGCGGCGCGCGTCCTCCGGCTGGCCCTGCATCAGCGCGAGGTTCGCCCCGTTCACCAGCAAATCACCCTCCAGCACCGCGTCCCCGCCCAGCCGCTGGAGCGTGGCCTTTCCCAGCCGCGCCCACCGCGTGGCGTGCTCGAAGCGCTCGCGCTCACCCTCCACGAAGAGCAGCTTGTTGAGGACGGAGACCTCCAGCCGGTCCGCCCGCCCCACCTCCGCGTCGAGGACGGCCTGCTCCAACAGCCCCGCGCCCTGCTCCTTCTCCCCTTGCAGCGCCTGGAGCCACCCCAGGTGGAAGCGCAGCTCCGCCACCAGCGGCAGGTACCCCGTCGCCACCACCTGCGGCTCCAGCGCGCGTGCCTTCTCCAGCGCGAGCGGATAGCGGCTCGTGTCCAGCAGCGCCTTCACCTCCGACAGCCGGCCCTCCACCGCCTCCAGCTCCGCCCGCTTCGCCGGGTCCGCCGGACGCGGCTGCTGCCCGGTGAGCGCCTCCAGGTCCGCGCAGTCCTTCGGCGACGGCAGCGCGTACGCCGCGTCCAGCGCCTTCTCCACGCCCGCCTTCTCCACACCGGCCAGCGCGTCCACCAGCGCGTGCAAATCCTGCCGCCGCCGCTCCAAACACACCACCCGCTGGGACAGCAGCGCCTCCGTCTGCACCGCGTGCACGCGCGTGGCCTCACACGCCTCGGTGTGCTGCCGCGCCCACGCGCCCGCGTACGCGTCCAGCACTCCGCCCACGCGCGCCGCCATGTCCGCCGCCAGCGGGCTGCCCGTGGCCGCGAAGGCCGACGTCACCCGCTGCCGCGCCGCCGGGCCCCAGCTGTCCGCGAGCAGCCCCTCCGCCCCCGCGCAGACTCGCGACTGCCACCACGCCACGCCACCGACGGCCGCCACCAGCGCCGCCGCGGCGATGGCGCCGCCCCCTGCCCTGCGACGCCGCGCCAGCGCCTGCTCCTGCGACAGCGACTCCAGCAGCGCCGCCATGGACTCGAAGCGGCCTTCCGGCTCCAGCGCCAGCCCGCGCATCACCGCGCGCCGCACCCAGGCAGGCACCTTCGCGTCGCGCGGGGGCTCCTGGATGAGCTCCGGCGCCAGCGTGGGACGCCGCGGCGCCTCACCCGGAGCACCAGGGCCAGACGGCAGCGCCTTCGCGGCCCGCGACAGCTGCTCCGGGTCGAACGGGCGCGTCCCGAAGAGCGAGCGGTACAGCGCGGCGCAGAAGCTGAACTGGTCCGAGCGCGCGTCCACCGCGTCACCCCGGAACTGCTCGGGCGACATGAACTGGGGCGTGCCCAGCACCACGCCCGCCTGCGTGAGCGGCTCGTACAGCCGCCCCGAGCCCTCCGACGCGGGCGACGGCTCTTCCAGCGAGCCCTCGTCCCGCCCCGGATTTCCCACCGGCCGCGCCAGGCCGAAGTCGGTGACGTAGACGCGGTGGTCGCGCCCCACCAGCACGTTGGTGGGCTTGAAGTCGCGGTGCACCAGGCCCGCCGCGTGCGCAGCCTCCAGCCCCCGGCCCGCGGCGAGGTACGTCACCAGGATTTCCCGCCACGAGCGCGGCTTCGCGTGCATCCAGTCGCGCAGCGTGCCGCCCTCCACCAGCTCCATGGCGACGAAGACCTGGTCCTCCCAGGTGCCCACCTCGAAGACGGGGATGACGTTGGGATGGGAGATGCGGGCCATGGCCTGCGCCTCGCGCAGCAGCCGCGTCCGCCCCGCCTCCAGGGCCCTGGCCGAGCCCGCCACGCGCAGCAGCTTGACGGCCACCTTGCGGTCCAGGTCCGGGTCATAGGCCGCGTACACCACGCCCATGCCGCCCTGCCCCAACACCTTCAGCGGGATGAAGCGGCCCACCTGCGCGCCCAGCGTCCGCGAGCGCGCCCGCGCCTGCATGGGCTCATCACGCCCGGTGTTCGGCACGCTGCGCGGTGGTGACTCGTCCCCGCCCGACACCGTCACCTTCGTCGGCGGCTCCGGCTCCGGGCCGGTTCCACGCGGAGCCCCCGTGTCATCTCGGTCGACCATGCGCGCCAGTGTAGCGGTGAAGTCCCGGAGCGCTGCTTCCCGCCGCGACGACTCATCGCCTCCGGGGTTTCCCTTACGCACGCTCCCGTGTCGTCGATTTCAAAACATCCGAAAACATTTCTATTCGGCAACCCGGGAAAGGCCGGGTCGATAATGCGGCAGGCGATGAGCGTCTGGGAGGGCCCGCCATGACCGTGAACCTCAATGTCTTCACCGCGCGCGTTCGGGACGGCGCGCTCACGGGTCCTGTGAAGGTGGAGGCGCCCACGGTCATCGGGCCCCAGCCACTCCCCTCCGCGCCGCAGATGGGCCCGGTAGCGCCCCAGCGGTTCCAGGACACCTTCGAGGCAGCCTGCACGAAGCGGGAGGACCTGCCCAAGCTGACGGTGCCCGACGCGCCGGGAACGACGGAGCTGCCGCGCCTGAAGGACCCGGCGCCAGTGAATGAGGCGGCCGAGGCCCAGGCCCAGAAGGGTTGGGAAACCGACGAAGAGGCCGTTGCCCAGACGACGGAGTCCGGCTGCGGCGAGGCGAGCCTGGCCTTCGTGAGCAAGGCGAGCCGCAAGGACAAGGCCGAGAAGGCGAAGGCCCGGTCGGAGGAGAAGGAGCTCCAGGAGGTCCGCGCCAAGGCCGAGGCCATCAACACGCCGAAGACCACCGAGAAGAAGGTGGACGTCAACCTGGCCGATGGAGCCACCGCCGAGGAGATGGGCGTGGTGCTCGGGGAGATGGGCATCGACGTCACCGACGGCTACGAGTCCTACGACTCCAACGCCATGAGCGAGGCCTTGAAGCGGGGCGAGTTCGGGCTGGCCCTGGTGGACTCCAACGCCATCCTCAATGCCGCCCTGCCCGCCCACAAGCAGCGCAAGGAGCCCGGCGTGCTGCACTGGGTGACCATCGACGGCTTCAACAGCGGCCGCTCGAAGAAGGACTCCTCGGACGACCTGTACCGCGTGAAGGACCCCGTCAACGGCGAGTACTGGGTGTCCGCGAAGGACCTGGAGAAGGCCATCGAGCAGGGCAAGAAGAGCCACGGTGGCGGCGGGGTGCTCGCCGTGGAGAAGCGGAACGACAAGGACGTGGACACTCGGGAGAAGCGCGAGTCGCTCGCCGAGAAGAACCGCCGCCACTCGGCCTCGCTCGGCAAGGCGGGCGGACATGGCAGCCGGCGCATGAGCGTGGGCGAGTCCAGCTAGGACGCGCCGCGCGCCAGGCCGCCGCTGCCTCGAAGCCGGCCCCATGCTAGCCTTGGCGCCCTTGAACACGGGCGGCACGGTGCGTGCGCGCCCGTCCCGATTGGGGGGTAACCGACTTGGATTCCGACACGCTGACGCTGACCCGCGGCCATGGCCCCCTGATGCTGCCGGAGGTGCCGCACCTGCGGCTGGCCAGCGGCAACTTCTGGCCGGAAGAGGTGGGGGGCGAGCTGACGGCGGGCCTCTTCATCATCGACACCCGCACCTCGCCCTCCAAGCAGGAGCATGTGCGCGTGCGCCCGGCCCAGGTGGTGGAGGTGGACGGGGCCACCCTGGAAATCGTCAAGGTCGGCCCCTACGAGGAGGGCGGCGAGCCCGCAATCCAGCTCCGGGTGCGCGTGCGCTGAGGCGCGGTGCGTCAGGCGCCAGCGGGCGGGCCGCGCAACTCCAGATCCGCCCGCTGCGATAATCCAACATACCGTCGCGCGCCCTTCGGGCAGCCGCGGCCTGCTGCAATCGCGATTCGAGGGGGAAACAGCCATGAGCATGAAGATCGGTGGGAACGACGGAGTCCGGGTCACCCGTAGCACCCAGGAGTCCACCGAGGTCGCCCCGACGCAGACGAGCCGCGCGGAGCCCCAGGCTGTCGCGAAGGAGACGACGCCAGCGTGGGTCAACGCCCGCTCGCAGGACGGCATGCTGCCCCCCAACCGCGGGAAGCAGTTCGCCGCCGCGCTCGGTGGCGCCGTGGAGCAGACCAGCAACGCCGAGGGCCCCAAGGACCCGAAGGCCATCAAGAACCCCAACGTCACCGGCACCTATGGCCCCGTGCCCAACAGCTCCCTGTTCGAGGCGGGCGCGGACGGCACCAAGGCACACTGGAATGACGTGCAGCAGGGCCAGATTGGCGACTGCTATCTGATGACGTCCATGGGCGCCATCGCCCGCGCCAACCCGGCGGCGCTCGAGAACATGATCAAGGGCCCGGACAAGGAAGGGGCCTACACCGTCACGTTCCACGAGAAGGACTGGCTCGGCCGCGACAAGACGGTGGACATCAAGGTCAGCCCCGAGATGCTGCTCGACAAGAACAAGAACCCCATCTACGCCGGCACGCCGCAGGACAACGGCAAGGCGGAGCTGTGGCCGGCCGTCATCGAGAAGGCCTATGCCCAGTGGAAGGGCGGCTACAAGGACATCGTCTCCGGCAACAGCTCCGACGCCATGGAGGCCATCACCGGGAAGGACAGCAGCAGCTTCAACCCGGACAAGGCCACGCTGGCGGACCTGGACAAGCGCCTGAAGGCGGGCGAGGCCCTCACGGCCGGCACGCACGACGACATCAAGTTCCTGGGCATCGACTTCAAGGACGGCACCGACGGCGCGGCCTACAAGGACGGCCGGCTGGTGGCGGACCACGAGTACTTCATCACCGGCGTGGACACCAAGGCCGGCACGGTGACGCTGCGCAACCCCTGGGGCGCCGGGACGCCCGACGTGGTGCTCACGGAGAAGGAGTTCCGCGAGTCCTTCCAGTACGCCAACAGCAACCCGACGAAGTGAGGCGACGGGGCCCGCGCGGAGGACTCCTGCCCGGCCTGGCGCTCGTCGCCGGGCTGGTGCTGGCCGGGTGCGCGCGCGAGGCCCCTGCTCCCCGTCCGTCGTCAGCCCAGGCACGGGACGCGGAGGTCGTCACGCTGACGAGCGGCCATGGTCCGCTCCAGGTGACGCCGGACCTGCGGCTGGCCACCGGCAACTTCTGGCGGGAGGAGACGGACGGAGGCGTGCGTCAGCCCACCGCCGCGCTGTTCCTCTTCGACTTGCGCACCGGGCCGCCCAACCAGCGGCACGTGCGCGTGCACGCGGGCCAGGTGGTGGAGGCCGCGGACCAGGAGGTCGAAGTAGTGGAGGTGGTGGAGCGCGGCGACAGCGGACCGGAGCTGCGGGTGCGGCTGCGGAGTCGCAAACCGTGAGAATTCTCCCTCAAAGCGCGACGCTGCTGCAGCGCCCGTCAATGGCACGAAGCCGAAGCCTCTCGCATCGCACGACAGGCGAGCCGCAAGCTGCTCTTCTGGGATGCGGCTACTTTAAAGCGATCGACGCCAGTATTCTGGTAACTCATCCGCCAAGTTCGCGCCTCCACGTTGGCAGCCCAGCAGGACGTGGCGCCCGTACAGAGTAGCGCCGACGGAAAATCCGTCTCGCCGCCATTAGTGCATCTTACGACTTGTTGACCACAAGCGATGCTGCGTGCGAAATGGTGCAGTGCCGTCGACCACCAGCAAAACCGACCGTGAACTACTACGTCATGCCTGCAGAACCCTCGGACTAGTAGAGGGATGTCTGTTGCCTGCATCGAAGAGCCCGCAGGCAAGTAACGAATCTCACTGGACCGATAAGGGCGACTGGCTGGCTCTTGCACACCAACTTGATGCCGAAAGCCTCTTTTTTGTCGGTCAAGAACCAATAGCCGTTCTCGCATCACTTCCTGACGGGGAGGATGAGGCTCGCTTTTTCAATCGCGTTTGGTGCATGGCTCGCCCGCAGTTGTTCTTCTTGGCTCGTGCGGGGGAACTGGCTGTCTATCAATTGACCAAGCCACCAGTGCGCGGCAATGAATCTATCAACTCAAATGGCCGGCAGTTAGCGCTAGCTCGATCGGCATCGGAGATCCAGGAGCAACTTGCGGATTTCAGGAGGGAAGCACTCGAATCAGGAATGATTTATGGCGACGAGCGCTTTTCATCCGGTGCCTTCCGAGCAGACCGCGCATTAGTCCATGATTTGAAGACAGTGCGCCGTCTCCTCATCACTGAGGGCAAGGGCCTGGATGCATCAATTGCCCATTCCCTAATTGGCCGAGCACTATTCGTGCGCTACTTGGAAGATCGGCGCATCATTACGCCTGACTACTTCCAATCCGTGGCTGCGCGACACCGTGAATGGCGATTGATTCTCGCGTCTGAAGAGGCGGAGCATTTTGCAGAGCCAGAACTCGCCTCAATTCTCTTCTTCAAAGTCCTGAAGGACAAAGACTTCACATATGCACTATTTGAGCAATTGGCTGCCGACTTCAACGGCGATATATTTCCTGTAAGCAGTGAGGAGAGTCGCGAGGTCAAACCTGCGCACCTTCTACTCTTGCGTCGCCTACTCATGGGGGACTCAGTCTCACCCCAGCAGCAGCTTTTCCTATTTGCGTATAGATTTGACATTATTCCCATTGAACTAATCAGTAGCATCTACGAAGAGTTCTACACAGCCCATCGAGGCAAGGGAAAGAATCAATCCAGTTACTACACTCCACCGGCGCTAGTCGATTTTCTTCTTTCTCAGGTCTTAACCGAGAGAGTGTTAGACCAACGACCTCGGGTCATTGACCCAGCCTGTGGCTCAGGAATTTTTCTTGTCGAAACATTCCGTCGCATGGTTCGCCAACGCGTGCGGAAGCACGGGCGACGGTTATCACAGCGTGAATTGCGCTGCATCCTACGAGACCAGATTGCTGGGATTGATCTAAACCCAGAAGCGGTTCCTGTCACAGCATTTAGCCTTTACCTTGCCTACCTACACTACCAAGAGCCGCGAGAGATCAACGTCGACCGACGGCTGCCCAACCTACGTTGGAACCCAGATCGAAAAGAGCGGCAACCAGATCAGCACTTTGACATCCTCTATTCTGGCAATGCCTTTGAAGCCATCGACGAGGAAGATGCGGTGGCTCATGCGCACTTTGGACCAGCCTGTGCCGACATTGTTGTCGGTAACCCTCCATGGGGGGAGATAAAGAGAGATGACGACCTAGGAAGAAGAGCGCTTCCTGCCATTCTCGACTGGTGCAAAGAGAAGAAGGAAAGAGTCATTGGGGACCTTGAGTTGTCCCAAGCTTTTGTTCACCTCGCCACGGAACTACTTCGAGACGGAGGAAAAGCTGCACTACTTCTCTCCTCTGGCGTGCTTTTTAAGCAGCATGTAAACAGCCGCCAATTCCGGCAATCATGGCTCACTCGCTGCAAGCTACGACAAGTCATCAACTTTGCGCACGTTCGACACCTATTCTTCTCTGACGCTGGCCGTCCTACAGAGAAGGGGCACGCAGTTCGCGAAAGCGCCGGTGTAGCGCCTTTCATTTCAGTAGTCTTTGCGAAGGAATCCCCACCGGAAGATCATCGCTTTGCCTACTGGTCGGCAAAACGAACTCTTGAGGTTGAGAAGTCGCGCGCATTGATTCTCAGCCGTGCAGACATGCATTGGCTTAATCAGACGGAATGCCTACGCTACGAAAGTCTCTGGAAGATTTACTGGTGGGGCACGAAACGGGATGAAGGACTCATCCGGACGCTGGAAAGATTCCCATCCCTTGAACATGTACTTCGTGAAAGGGATGCAGATTGCCTCATAGGCCAAGGATATACTCCTGGCAATGCATGGCCTTCACCTGAATGGATGATGGACTACTCGGACTTACTGCCAGACGCGATGGTACGCTACTCGCCGCTCAGCAACATGCCCATGAGTCCTCCTCCACAACGTGTAGAATATCGGCCCCGCAGCGACGAACTCTTCAAGGGGCCTCGCCTCCTCGTACGTAGAGGCATCGGCGGAGTCGATAAACGTCCTATCGTTGCTCGGCTTGAGACATCGCCATTCTGCTTCCGCAGCTCAGTAAATGCATTCCGACTCGACTCAATGTCAGATGAAGAGCGACTTCTTGCTCTCGGTGTGTATTGGTCATCGCTCACGGAATATTATTTTTGGTTAACCGCGCATTCCTGGGGTCTCTGGCACGATGAACTGCAGAAGGAAGTAGCGGGCAAAATGCCACTCTGTCTAACAGGCAGCAAGGGTTCGACGAAGCGAGTCATCTCCGCCACGCGGGCATTGCGAGACTCCGCGCCTCTATTCGAGCAGGAAATTCAAAAGCTTGAGTCCGAACTCGATGAAGCGGTTTTTGATCTTTACGAACTCAATGAAGCGGACAGAGATTTGGTTCGTGACATGTCCCGCTTTGGCCTTGATTTTTACTATCGACGCAGCTCCAGCAATGGAGTAGCGCCCTTAAGACTTCCTTCCGTCCGCCACGGCCTTGCCTCTGACCTCCCTCAGAGAAAAGCAGATGGTTTAATTGGTTACCTTCAAGTCTTCCTTCGACAATGGAATGCCGAGTTAGTGCCTGATGGCGAACTTGGATGGGAAGCTATTGAAGGCCCATCCGGAGCACCCATTCTGGCACTGCTCTTCTGCACGACGCCCAAGGGCGACAAGCCTTCCTGGGTTACCGACGATAGCAGTGCTGCTTGGGCGGACGTGCTTGGGCATATGGAGAAGAATAGCCTCGTAGCACTAGACGCCCAGAAGATGATCTATACCGACACTTTCATCCGAGCGGTGAGCGAACATGAAATCTTAATCGTGAAGCGCAATGAGCAGCGGTTCTGGACACGTAGCATGGCTCGTGAGGATGCAGATACGACTCTCGTGCAAGCCATGCGCCTTTCCGAGCAGAGCAGATGAGAGAGCTTCCAAAGAGACCTTCTCTCATTTCGCCAAAGCGGTGGGAGGTAAGGCGCGCGCACTATCTCGCCGTTTTCGAGAAGGCACTGCTGCTCCTTCGAACCTGTAATGAACTTCCAGAAGACGAACCGAACTTGACTCGTGAATTGTGGTTCAAAATAACAACCGCGCGCCGAGAACTCGACCCCGAGGGTAGATTCTCCCATCCTGTTCCACAGGCAGATAATCTACCCGATCCCGATGCTACCGAAGTGCAGTCGCATGAATTCAAGAAGCCAGACTTTCAATGGATTCACGACGATGACAGCGAAGCAGATGAGCGTTATATCCAAAAATCTTTCGCCATCGAATGCAAGCGACTCGGTGCGCCGACGAAGTCTCGTTGGCGGCTTAATGAGCAATATGTTGTTGGCGGAATGAATCGCTTCCGCGACCCCCGATGGAAGTATGGCCGAGGAATGGCTGAAGGAGCCATGATTGGATTTATCCAAAACATGGAGTTCGAAGCAATTTCCTCCGCAATAGATTCGGACTCAAAACGAATTGGCTTCGACCGTATTAGCCGCGACCCAAGGGGCTGGCAGGAACGAAGCGTCAGCCGCCTTGGCAACTCATTCCGCCGAGAGTTTCCCATTACTCCGTTTCGCCTCTTCCATTTATGGCTAGACATCAGAGATGTTCCCTTGAAAGCCAAGAGAAGTGTTCATCCAGCACCCAAATGCGCACCCAAGCGACGCCGCACGCCGCGTTAGCTATACATACTTCTCAGTAAATCGTCCTTTCGTAGCCTCCTGGCACGAAGCGATCGCTCGCAGGCGCGAGCAAAGATGGCACAGCACTTTCACATACCAACGTGGCTTCGAAAATACGTCGTTACCCGAGAAAGCAGACCGCCCACGGCGAATGAGAGCCGTTTCATGAGTCGCCGCTTCCTCATGTTCCCGCGAACCCGCAATACGCCACCTGACGATGTCCACCACTGGGTAAGGAGGTAAAGTGCCTGCGCACCGGGCCGCCCAACCAACGGCACGTGCGCGTGCACGCGGGCCAGGTGGTGGAGGCCGCGGACCAGGAGGTCGAGGTGGTGGAGGTGGTGGAGCGCGGCGACAGCGGACCGGAGCTGCGGGTGCGGCTGCAGAGTCGCAAACCGTGAGAATTCAGTAGCCACTCGGGCAACCGCTCATTCCCTGCCGCCGATAATCGGCCGGAGGAGTGAGCCATGACCCGGATTGGTGATGCGGCAGCCGAAGCGGCACGTCGGGCGGCGGAAGCCATGGAGCGCGCGCGCAAGGCGGCCGACGAGGCCGCGAAGCGCGCGGCCCAGCAGGCCAGGAGCGCTCCTGGGCTTCGCGCTACCGCGAGCACCTTCGAGACGCGCCCGAGGGCACCCGTGGCGCTGGAGGCGCGGCCGAGCGACGCTCCGTCCCCGGGAAGTGGTGTGCCACGGCACATGCTGGCGCAGTGGACCGCGCCGGCCTCCGACGCTCCAGGTACAGCGACAGCGCTGCTCGCGGGCCTTGTCTCCATGCCCGAGGCAGCGGCGGCGACGCTCGCGGGCTTTGCCTCCATGCCCGAGGCAGCGACAGCGCCACTCGCGGGCTTTGTCTCCACGCCCGAGGCAGCCACAGCGTCGCTCGCGGGCTTTGTCTCCACGACTGGTAACGCGGACTCCGTCGCCGCCACGACCGACCCGGCGGTCTGCGACCTGACCACCGGGGACGCGGCGGAAATCAACGAGCTGGCGGAGACGAACCCGGCCGAGGCCGCGCGGCGGATGGAGGAGCTCATCGCCACCGACCCGAAGTACCAGGACCCGGCGATGGTGGACATGCTCCTCCGGAACTGTGCCCCGGCGCTCACCGCCATCTACGAAGTGCTGGGCAAGCGGGCCGAGAATGGCTTCGACGACTCGGGGAACTCGCCCTACACGCGCGACACGCTGGAGGCGCTGGCCTTCATCACCTCGCGAGCATCCCCGGAAATGCAGCAGCAGATTGGCGAGGGCCTCGCCTTCTGGCTCCCGGACGGCGACCTGAACCAGCTCGACGACATCCTCGGGGAGCTGACCGCCGCGGGAGGGCCGGGCGCGACGCTCTACAACGTGCTCTTCGGCGCGCTGTCCGCGACGAAGCCGGCGGCGGCGCAACAACTGGAAGCCGAGCGCATCGCCGCCGCCACCCAAGCCTTCAACGAGGCGCAGGCCGGCATCGACGAGCTCAACAACGAGCTGGCGGCCCTCATCGGCGCCGCCGGGCCGGGACTGACGCAGGCCGAGTACGACGCGATTGTCGCCAACTTCATGGCGGAGCATGCGCAGGAGTACGCGCGCTTCGAGGCCGCTGGCGCCGACCTCACCGCGCTCATCGCGGACAACGAGGACGTGCTCCTGCATCCGGAGAACTACGACCCGGACCTCGTCGCCCAGGTGCAAGGCGCGGCGAACGAGCTTCCGGAGCTGGCACGGACGCAGGCCGGCTTCCAGTACCTCAACAACGAGATGCTCGCGTCGGGCCGGGGCGAGCCGTCGCTGTTCGACGCGCTCACCGAGGGCGCGGAGTGGCTCGAGACGCCCGTGGAGTTCTACGACGCGCTCTCCACGGTGCTGGTGGAGGCCGCGGGGCTGGCCATGCTGACGGGCCGCCCCGAGGATGCCGAGGCGGCGCTCGCCTTCCTGGAGGCAAAGCCACACGTCTTCGGGCTCGACAAGAAGGAGGCGCAGCAGCTCCGGAGGGACCTGCACGACATCCACATGGGCGCGCAGCGAGGCGCCTCCCGTGCGGACATGGCACGGCGCTTCGAGACGCTCCGTACGCACGTCGAAGGCTTCGGACTCTCCTCCCGGGGCGCGGACAAGCTCCTGGCGCTGGGGGCCATCATCGGACTGGCGGGGACGGACTTCAGCCCCGAGAGCGTGTCCGAGGCGCTCGGCACCGCGCTGGAGTTCCTCGGGGGCTCCGCGGACGTCGGCACCTTCGTGCTGGGCTCCGCCAGCCGCATCGGTGGGACGCTGGGGCACGTCTCCCTGGCGACGGGGTTCCTCACCGGGGTGATGGACGGCGTCCAGGCGTATGCCTACGCCCGGCAGGGTGAGTGGGACCATGCCACGTCGAGCAGCCTGCTCGCGGCGAGCGGCCTTGCCCCGCTCATTGGCGCCTGCATGGGGTTCCCGGGACTGGGGACGCTGGTCGGCGGCGTGCTCCTGCTGGGCGGGGCGGGCGTGGGACTGTGGGCCCAGCAGAACGACCAGGAGCAGTTCAAGGAGCAGCGGCTGGAGGCGCTGCTCGCGGCCGGCGTCCCCGAGCACGTCGCCAGGGTGCTGGTGGACGCGGACCCCTTCCGCATGCAGCAGCTCCAGGACGCGGGCTTCACGCCCGACCAGATTCGCGTCATGGCCGAGCGCTATCCCGGCATGCTCACTGGAGACACCGCGTCGCCCACCGAGGGGATGTACCACGCGGTGATGAGCGGCGCGTTCACCCCGGACGAGGTGATGGCGATGCTCGATGCCGCCAGCCAGGGCGGCACGGACCCCTTCGGCGCGGACACGCTCCTGATGGCGTTCGAGACCCTCCCGCACGAGTCGGGCCGGCTCGACGGCGGCCCCACCACCCGCGAGGGGTGGATGGAGCTGCTGAACTGGGCGCTGGAGAACAGCACGCACTCCGTCATCGACAGTGACGTCGGCCGCGCGGCGATAGAGCGGGCCCTGGCCGCGCTCGGGTAGCACGCGCGGCGGGCCCGGACTCCAGACCGGCCGCTACTCCTTCTCGATGTCGCGGTCCCAGAGCTGGACGCGGGTGTTGGCGTCCTGGAGGCGGCGCGTCAGCTCGGCGGCGATGGCCACCGAGCGGTGCTTGCCGCCCGTGCACCCCAGCGCGACGGTGAGGTACGCCTTCCCCTCCTTCTGGTAGCGGGGGAAGAGGAAGCGGCAGAGGTCCACGACCTTCTCGAGGAACTGCTGCGTCTCCTCGCGGTCCAGCACGTAGGCGGACACCTTCGGCACCTTGCCCGTCAGCCCCTTCAGCTCGGGGACGAAGTACGGGTTGGGCAAGAAGCGCACGTCCAGGACGAGGTCCGCCTGCGGCGGCACCCCGTACCGGTAGCCGAACGACATGATGGACAGGCTGGGCCCCGCCGCCGGCTCCGGGCTGAAGCGCGCCTGCACCATGCGCTTCAAGTCGTGCACGTTCAGCGCGGACGAGTCGATGACCTGGTCCGCCAGCTCGCGCAAGTCGCGCAGCGCCTCGCGCTCGGCCTTGATGCCCTCGGCGACGGTGCCGCTGGGCGCCAGCGGGTGGCGGCGGCGCGTCTCGCTGAAGCGGCGGATGAGGCTGTCATCGCTGGAGTCCAGGAAGAGCACCTCCACCTGGTGCCCGGCGCGGCGGACCTCGGCCAGCATGCGCGGCGCGTCCTTGAGGAAGACGCCCTCGCGGACGTCCACCACCAGGGCCATGCGCTCGAAGTTGCCGCCACCCGCCAGCTCCGTGAGCTTGGGCAGCAGCAGGACCGGCAGGTTGTCGATACAGAAGAACCCCGCATCCTCCAGCGCCCGGATGGCGGTGGACTTTCCGGAGCCGGACATGCCGGTGATGACGACGATTTGCTTGGCGGGCGCGGTCACTCGACCTCTTCTCCCAGGGTGCGGCGCATCGCCCCTTCGGCGATGGCGCGGTTGAGCCGCTCGGCGAACTCTCGCGCCGAATGGTGGCCCTGCAGCTTCAGCAACTGGTTGCGGGCGGCCACCTCGATGATGGTCGCCATGTTACGGCCCGGACGGACCGGAACCACGGACAGCGGGATGTCCACCCCGACGATTTGGAGATGTTTGTCGTCCACTCCCAAACGGTCGTACTCCTGATGCGGGTCCCACTCCTGCAACTCGATGACCAATTCAATCTTCTTCTGCTCTCGGACGGCGGCAACCCCGAAGAGGTCCTTGATGTTGATGATGCCGAGGCCCCGAATCTCCATGTGGTGCTTGATGACGGGGTTGCCGGCGCCGTAGACGGCGCCCTTGCGGCGGGTGACGTCGACGATGTCGTCGGCCACCAGCCGGTGGGCCCGCATCACCAGGTCCAGGGCAATCTCGCTCTTGCCGATGCCGCTCTTGCCCAGCAGCAGGATGCCGACGCCGAAGACGTCCATCAGCACGCCGTGGAGGCTGCTGGACTCGGTGAGGGCCTCCTCCAGGAAGGTCTGGATGCGCATGATGAAGTCGCTGGAGAGCAGCGGCGTCTTCATCAGGGCCAGGCCCCCCGCCTCGCACGCGGCGACGAGGGCGGCCGGAATCTCCAGCTCCTTCGTCACGACGACGCAGGCCAGGTCCTCCTCGCCGAACAGCTTGGCGAGCGACTCGTGCTGTTTCTCCTCCGGCAGGGTGCGGAGGTAGGAAATCTCGGTGTTGCCGAAGACCTGGACGCGGTGGGGGTGCAGGTGCTCGGTGAAGCCCGCCAGGGCCAGGCCCGGCTTCTGGATGCGCGACGAGTCCACGGTGCGCGCCAGGCCGCCGGAGCCGGCGACCAGGGTCAGCCGCAAGTCGTAGTCGCGGTCGTCCAGGAGCTGGGAGATGCGGATGGATTTCATCGTCAGGACGTGGATATCACCGGAGCGCCCTTTTGAGGTGTCCGCCAACCGTGCCCCCTGCCCCGCCCCCCGCTCCCACCTCCGGCGACTCCCCTGACGCCCCTCCGGAGGTCCTGACCGAGGGGGCCCTCGGCCGGGCCCTGCTGATGGCAGTCCTGGCCTCGGGGGCGGCCCTCCGGATTCATTGGGCCCTCAACGATGAGGGGCTGTACTGGCCGGACGAGGTGTACCAGAGCCTGGAGCCGGCCCACCGGCTCGTCTTCGGCTACGGGCTGGTGGCCTGGGAGTTCGTCGAGGGCGCGCGCAACTGGGCGCTTCCGGGGCTGGTGGCGGGGGTGCTGGGGCTCGCCCGCCTGTTCGGTGGCACCAACCCGGCCGTGTACCTGGACGTCATCAAGGGCTTCTTCGCCCTGCTCGGGGTGGCGACGGCCTGGGGGAGCTGGCGGCTGGCCCGGGCGTACGGGGCCTCCGAGCTGGCGGCGACGGCGGGGGCGTCCCTCTTCGCGCTGGCCGCGGTGCCCATCTACTTCGCCCCCCGGGCGCTGAGTGAGAACGCCTCCGCGCTGCCGGTGGTGCTGGGGCTGGCCCTGGCCCTGCCCAGGGGAAGCTCGCGGCGGGCGGTGCTGGCCGGGGCGTCGCTGCTGGGGCTGGCGGTGCTGCTGCGCCTGCAGAATGGCGTCTTCTGCGTGGGCCTGCTGGGGGTGCTGGTGGCGCAGCGGCGGTGGCGCGCGGCGGGCGAGTCCCTGGCGGTGCTCGCCGGGTGGGCCTTCGCATATGGCCTGCTGGACAGGCTCACCTGGGGCCGCTGGTTCCACTCGGCGCGGGTGTACCTGGACTTCAACATCCTGCGGGACGGGGCGTCTGCCTGGGGCACCGCGCCCTTCAGCTACTACGGCCGCGTCTTCTTCCAGGGCATGCCGGCCGTGGCCCTGCTCACGGGCGGGCTGGCGCTGCTGGCCGCGCGCCGGGCCCCGGGGCTGCTGGCCGTCACCGCCCTCTTCTTCCTGCTGCACGCGCTCCAGCCGCACAAGGAACTGCGCTTCCTGGTGCCCGCCCTGCCGCTGTTCGCCGCGCTGGCGGGCGTGGGGCTGGACGCGGTGCTGGCGAGCTGGCCGCCCCGGTTCGCACGCGTCGCGGCAATGGGCGTGGTGGCCGTGGCCACCGTGTCCGGGGCCAAGGCAGGGAGCCTCACCTTCGGGGACGTGGGCCAGTACGAGGACTCGCGGCCGGGGGCGAGCGCCTGGGACGACTCGGGGGACGTCAACCGGCTGCTGCTGGCGGCCAGCCGGCGCCAGGACCTGTGCGGGCTGAAAATCGAGGTGGTGCACCTGGCCTGGACGGGTGGCTACAGCTACCTGCACCAGCCGGTGCCGCTGTACCCCCACAACGGACCGCCCCGGGGCTCGGGCCTCTACAGCCATGTCATCACCCTGCCCGGGTACGCCCCCGGCGAGGTGGTGGCCCAGTCGGGGCCGCTGGTGCTGTCCCGCCTGCGCGAGGGGTGCGTGCCGGACCCCGGCTACGCGTGGCGGCTTCCGTGAGCGAACGGAAGCCCACCGAGGCCATTCCCCCGGGCCTCGCGCGTTGCTAAGCCCGGGGCCATGTCCGACTGCCTCTTCTGCCGAATCCGAGACGGCCTCATCCCCGCGCGCATCGTCTACCGCGATGAGCTGTGCCTGGCCTTCGAGGACATCAATCCCCAGGCGCCCACTCACGTGCTGTTCGTCCCGCTCCAGCACATCGCCACGGTGAACGACATCACCGCGGAGGACCGCGAGGTGGTGGGCCACCTCTTCACCGCCGCCGCCAAGGTGGCCCGGGAGCGCGGCCACGCCGACAACGGCTACCGTGTGGTCATGAACACCCAGCGCGACGCCGGGCAGACGGTGTTCCACATCCACCTGCACCTGCTGGCGGGCCGGCCCCTGCTGTGGCCGCCGGGCTGAGGGCCCCCTCGTCCAGGAGACCGGGCTGAGCGCCCCGGTCCTCCAGAAGACCGGGCTGCGCGCCCGGTCCTCCAGAAGACTCCGCCGCGCCCGGCTTCCCACCGGCCATCCGAGCGGGACGGTGGGGATGCGCCGCCCGACGGGTGTCCCGGCGGGTGGTAGCGTAAGGCGTCCGTCGGGGTTCCCTGCCGTATGCCTTTCAGCGCCCAATCGTCCCCTCGCCATCGACGCGCCTACACGGTGCTCTCCCTGCTGCTGGCGGGCGTGGCGGGGGCGGTGAACGCCACGGGCTTCGTGGCGCTCGGGCTCCACACGTCCCATATGTCCGGAAACATGGCCACGCTGGGCGAGTCCCTCGCGTCCCGGGACTGGCGCATGGCGATGCTGGGCGCGCAGGTGCTGCTGGCCTTCCTGCTGGGGGCCGTGGCCGCGTCCGCGTTGATGGAGGCCGCGCGTCACCGCGCGAGGGGCCGGCATGCGCCCGCGCTGCTGCTGGAGGCGGTCATCCTGGGGGGCATCGGCGTGTGGCTCACGTCCACGCCCGGCACGCGCGAGCCCACCCTCATGTGGGGCCTGTCCTTCGCCATGGGCCTGCAGAACGCGCTCGTCACCCGCGTGTCCGGCGCGGTGGTGCGCACCACGCACATCACGGGCGTCCTCACCGACATCGGCATCCAGGTGGTGCAGATGTTCGCCTGGGTGCGGGACGGCGCCCGGGGCGACGGCTTCCGGGGCGTGCTGCGCCAGATGCGGGCGTTGCCCTCCGCCATCCAGTTCGAGCGCACCCGGCTGCACCTGGGACTGGCCGCCGCCTTCCTCTTCGGGTGCACCACCGGGCCGATGCTCTATCTCCAGTACGGCCCGGCCACGCTGGGGCTGCCGTGCGCGGTGCTGGTGCTGCTGGCGGCGCTCGACTTGAGCCCCGCCGCCCTTGCCCAGGCCGAGCCCGCGCCGCGCACCTGAGTCACTCCGGCGCAGGCCGCGAGACCCGGGTCACTGCGGCTCTGGCTGCGACACCTGAGACGGTGCGGGAGGGCCGGAGGAGGGCTCCACGTCCTTGACGATTGGCGCGGGGCCCTGCCGACGAATCACGTGCAGCACGCTGCTCTGCTCGTCCGTCCAGATGAAGTCGGGCTCGCTGCGCAGGCCCAGGCGGCGCACACGCGCGGAGGCCTGGGTGAAGGTGGGGCCCCAGGAGAACTCCCGGTCCGGGCTGAGCACCATCCAGTTGCTGCGCAGCGCGTCCTCCGACGTCTCGTGGAAGATGAACGTCGAGTGCAGGCCCAGCGCCCGCGCGTGCGCCAGCGTCACCGGCACCAGGTCCAGGTGCACGTTGCTGATGTGCAGCGCGAGCACGCCGTGCGGCGCGAGGTGCTTCTGGTAGAGCGCCACCGCCTCGCGGGTGAGCAGGTGGACGGGGATGGCGTCGGAGGAGAAGGTGTCCAGCGCGAGCAGGTCGAAGGCCTGGGGCTCGCCGCGCTCCAGCTCCTGCTCCAGGGAGATGCGCGCGTCGCCCTCCACCACCTCCACGTTCGCGGGCGTGTCCTTCAGGAAGCTGAAGAAGCCGCCCTCGCCCTCGGCCAGGGAGATGACCACCGGGTTGATTTCGTAGAAGCGGCCGGAGTCCCCCGCCTCGAGGAGCGCCGCGCTCGTGCCCACGCCCAGCCCCAGCACGCCCACGCGCAGGCCCGGAGCAAGGCCCACGGCCTCGCGCAGCCGGCGCTGCTCGGCGATGGCGAGGCCCAGCCCGGACTCGCGCGTGAAGTAGGTGGTGGGCTGGTTGCGCCGCTCGGGGGCGACGTACTGCCAGCCGTGGGTGATGGCGCCGTGCCGCAGGCTGTAGAGGCGCGCCTTCGGGTCGTCCGCGTTCTGCTCCATCACCCGCACCACGCCGAAGAAGTTGCGGGCGCTGAAGCTGGACCGGCCCAGCTCGCGGCCCACGGTGATGACCAGGTTCAGCGCGACGACGGCGAGCATCACCCCGCGCAGCATGCGCCGCACGTGCAGGCTCCGCGTTTCCGCCGGGGGCTGGCGCGCCATGCCCACCAGCGCCACGAGGCAGCACAGGCCCAGCGCCAGCGGGTACTCCCAGTAGGCGCGGAACAGCGCGGTGGCCACGATGCTGACGAACAGGCCACCGAGCACGCCGCCCGCGGAGACCCACAGGAAGAAAGCGCTCAGGTGACGCGGCGAGGGGCGCAGGCGGTACAGCTCGCCATGGCACACCATGCAGCCCGCGAAGAGTGCCGTCGAGTACGCGACGAGCTGCAAGGCGAGCGCGGCGTGAGGCCCGGCCGTCTGCGCGTGCGCGACGCCCGCCCCCGAGGCGATGAGCAGCACCGAGCACAGGGCGCGCGAGTAGAAGGACTCGCGGGAGAACGCGAGGATGAAGGTGAGGAGGTAGATGGCCAGCGGCAGCACCCAGAGGAAGGGGCCGGCCGCCACGTCCTGGGAGAGCTGGTTCGTCGTCGCGAGGAGCAGCACCGAGGCGCACGCGCTCAGCCCCAGCCACAGCAGCGTGAGCCGGAGGCCGGGACGGGGCTCCTCGCCGGCCGCGCCGCTCGCGTCCACCGGGAGGCCCCCTTCCATGGCCGGCGCCGTGACTGGCACCGCCACCTGCGCATCCGCGTTCCGCAGCACGTCCACGGCGCACACCGCGCACGCCACCGCGAAGAGGACGAAGCCCGCCCCCCAGCCCCACGCCTGCGCGCCCCGCCCCACCCAGGGCTCCACCAGGAAGGGGTAGCCGAGCAGCGCCAGCAGCGAGCCCACGTTGGACAGCGCGTACAGCGGATACGGTGAGCGGCCCGGCCGTGCGCGCGCGAACCACGACTGCAAGAGCGGCCCGGTGGTGCTCAGCACGAAGAAGGGCAGGCCGATGGTGGCCGCCAGCATCGCCAGCAGCCGGAGCACCGGCAGGTCCGTCCCTGTCGGCCGCCATCCGGGCCCCGGCGCCACCGGCGAGCCCTCCCACAGCGTCCGCGCGCCCAGCACCGCCACCGCCACCGCGAGCAGCCCCAGGTGCACCCGTGCCTGCGTGCGGGGAGCCAGCCGCGACGCCAGCCCGTGCGCGTACGCGTACCCGCCCAGCAGCGCCACCTGGAAGAAGAGCATGCACGCCGTCCACACGCCGGGCGTGCCGCCGTACCACGGCAGCGCATAGCGCCCCGCGAGCGGCTGGACGCCGAACAGCAGGAACGCGCTCGTGAAGATGGCCAGGGCGTAGCGGAACATGGTGTGGGGCCAGGGGAAGGCGGGGGACGTCAGGTTACACCGCCGGTGCGGTGGCCTGGGGCCCCCCTCGTGAAAACAGGGCGCGCGCGCCCGCGGTGAAGAGGGACAGCGCCAGCGCCAGCAACACCACCGCCACCACGCCGTTGACCCGCGCCGCCGCCGCGCTGGCCGGCAGCAGCGCCTCGCGCACCAGCAGCACCAGGCTGGACAGCGTCACCGCCCCCACGAAGAGCATGGGCACCAGCGCGTAGACGTACGGCCGGTTCGTCCGCTTCAACCACACGCAGATGCCCAGCAGGGACAGCGACGCGAGCAGTTGGTTCGACGTGCCGAACAGCGTCCAGAACGAGCGCCACGCCCCGGAGCCCGCCAGCAGCACGAAGCCCAGCGGCACGCCACACGTCACCGCCGTGCCCACCATCGCCGCGACGCGCCCCTTCCGGTTCGACAGCTCCTGGAGGATGTAGCGGCCCAGCCGCGTGGACACGTCCAGCGTGTCGAACACGAAGGTGGAGAAGGCCATGGCGCCGAAGGTGGTGGCGATGACCAGGTACTCCGGGCCCAGCACCGTGACGATGAAGCGGCCCAGCCCCGCGCCATACACCGCGCCCGGCGCCTTGCCCATCAGCTCACCCTTCGTGGCAATCATCACCGTGGCCAGCGCGATGAGGGCCACGAAGCCCTCCAGCAGCATGGCCCCGTAGCCCACCGGCTTGCAGTGCGGCTCCCTGTCTATCTGCTTCGACGTGGTGCCCGAGCACACCAGCCCGTGGAAGCCCGAGCACGCCCCGCAGGCGATGGTGACGAAGAGGAACGGGAAGAGCGAGCCCGTGGCCCCGGGCACCTGGAAGCCCGAGAAGGCCGGCTGCTGAATCGACACCTCGCCGGTGAAGCCGCCGTAGAAGATGCCCACCACGCCCACCGCCAGCGCGGCGTAGAGGACGAAGCCGCCCAGGTAGCCGCGCGGCTGCAGCAGCACCCATACCGGCGTGAGCGACGCGACGAAGCAGTAGGCGAGGATGAGCGCGGACCAGCTCTTCGCGTCCATCACCAGCAGCGTGGAGTAGCGCGTGCCCAGCCACACCACCCCCAGCGTGGCCGGAACGAAGATGAGCGTCTGCAGCCACAGCGGCGGCTTGAGGAAGCGGTCCACCAGCCCCATCACCATTGCCAGCAGCAGATAGGCAATCGAGGCGAAGGCCACCGCGCCGCCCGGGTTGAAGCGGAAGGTGATACCCGTCAGCTCCACGTCGCCGCTGACGAAGGTGGACGCGGTGGCGTCCGTGAAGGCGACGATGACGTAGACGAGCGTCACCCAGATGAAGGCCAGCATCGCCACGCCCGCCGTGGGCCCCAGCTGGCCGCGCACCACCTCCGCGATGGACACCCCGCCGTGCCGCACGCTGGCCACCAGCGTGGCGAAGTCATGCATGGCGCCGATGAACACCGAGCCCACGACAATCCACAGCAGCGCCGGCAGCCAGCCGAACTGCTGCGCCGCCAGGATGGGGCCGGCGATGGGGCCCGCCGCGGCGATGGCGCTGAAGTGCTGCCCCAGCAGGTAGAAGGGCTTCGTGGGCACGAAGTCCACGCCGTCCCGCTGCGTGTGCGCGGGCGTGGCCGCCGCGCCGTCCAGGCGGAACTGCCGCTCGATGAAGCCGCCGTAGAAGCGATAGCCGAGGGCCAGCACCGCCAGGAAGGCACCGGCAAGCAGGGGGAGGCTCATGCCCCCAGGCTTTCCCGCACCCAGGCCCCTTGTCAAAACCCCGGCGTCACGGTGCGCCGAGCAGGCAGCCGGAGCAGGCCTCTCGACTCAGCGCGGCGGCGCCCGGGGAGCGAAGAGCCGTGCGCCGGAAGGGGCGAGCGCCATCTCCATGGGCAGGCCATAGAGGGACTCCAGCGCGTCCCGCTCCAGCACCGTGGCGGCCGGGCCCCGCGCGAGCACCTTCCCGTCTCGCAGCAGCAGCACGTGCGTGGCGAAGGCGGCGGCCAGGTTGACGTCGTGCAGCACCGCCACCGCGCCCAGCCCCGCGTCCACGCGCGCGCGCACCCGGGCGAGCGTGCCCACCTGGTGGGCCACGTCGAGGAAGGCGGTGGGCTCGTCCAGCAGCAGCAGCTCCGGCGCCTGCACCAGGCCCCGGGCCAGCAGCAGCATGCGCCGCTCGCCGCCGGAGAGCGCCTCGCCGGGCCGGTCCGCGAGGTAGGCGACGCCCAGCTCCTCCAGCACCGCGCGCGCCAGCGCCACGTCCTTCGCCGAGGGCAGGCCCCACAGCCCCAGGTACGGGCCACGGCCCATCAGCACCAGCTCCAGCCCGCTGAAGCCCTCCGCCGGCTCGAAGGTCTGCGGCACCCACGCCAGCTTCCGGGCCAGCGCGCGAGGCTCCCACTCCGCGCGCTCCTGGCCGAACAGCCGCACCTCGCCGCGCATCCAGGGCACCACGCCGAGCACCGCGCGCAGCAGCGTGCTCTTCCCCGTGCCGTTGGGGCCGAGCACCGCCCACAGCTCGCCGGGGCGCACCTCGCAGTCCACCCCGTGCAGCACGGGGCGCGGACCGTAGCCCGCGTGCAGCGCCCGGGTGACGAGCAGCGGCGTCACGGGGCTATTCCAGCTCCCGCTGTTTGGCCAGCAGCTGGACCTTCATTTTCTTCACCTTCTTCAGCGTGTCCGGGTCGTTGACGTCGCCGGCCGCCTCCACCTCGCTGCGGATGTCCTCATACCGATTGCACCACAGGCCGAGCTGGATGCAGGAGTACTGGGACTCGAGCTTCTTGTAGAGCGCGTTCGCCTCGCGCCACTCGCGCTGGAGCGGCGTGGCTTCCTTCCCGCGAGAAACGACCCGCACCTTCTTCGCCGCTGGCGCACGCTTCACCTGGGCCGGCTTCTGCGTGGGCGCCTCGGGCGAGGGAAGCGGCGCGAGGAGGTCCGAGTCGTCGACGGCAATCGCCTCGGGCGGGCCCGCGGGTTCAGGAGCAGGGGCCGCCGCCTCGGCCACGGGCGCGGGTGCTTCCCCTGCTTTCGGGGCGGCGGCATCGGGGGCGGCCGCAACCTGGGCGGGCTCGACAGCCTCGGAAGGAGCGGCCTCGGGAGGAGCGGCCTCGGGAGGAGCAGCCTCGGTGGGAGCGCCTTCGGTGGGAGCAGCGGCTGAGGGGGCCGTGTCCTCGGTGGGAGCGGCCTGGGAGTCCCCGCCGGCCTTGGAAGCACCCGAGGAGGGGGACGACTTGCGCGTCGGCCCCATGGGCTTCGGCAGCGGAGGGCCGTCCGGAATCCCCTGCTCCAGCCCCATCGACATACGGAGCGCGGGGCTGAGCGCGAGCGTCAGGATGGCCCCCGCCAGCAGGAGCACCACGAGGCCCACGGCCATCACCCCCGTCCCCTTGCGGCTGGAACCGGGGGCCGGTATCGCCGTGCGGCGGGTGTCCTCTCCAGGGCGCCGCGCGCCAGGCTCCGAGCCCGGGCGGACGGGAATGGGAGTGCGGCGCGTCTCCTCATGCGGGGTGAGGGACACGCGGACGTCATCGTCCTCGTCTTCGTCGTCCATCCGCACCGGCGCGGGCGCGGGCGCCGGGCGAATCGCGGCGACGGGGCCCGTGCGGCGCGCGCCCCCCTGCACGGGGATTCCCACGGCGGAGGCGGTGCGCGGCCGGCGAGGCGCGCCCCTCGGGCGGTTCGGCCCGGACTTCTCGTCAGGCTCGTTGGAGGTGCCCTCGACGTCGCGCAGGAGCGCCTCGTCCAGCACCACTCGGGGCTGCGTGGCGTCGTGACGCTGCTGGACGCGCGGGTCCGTGTCGCCATCGCGCGCGACGCGGGGCTGAGTGTCCTCGTGCCGCTCGGTCCGGGACGGACGGGCGAAGCGCGGGTGCGTGTCCACCTCGCCGGGCCGGGACGCATCCTCGGCGTGGCCCATCTGCTCCGGGGTGAGGACAGGCAATTCCGAGTCGGCCCCGCCCTCCGCGCCGCTGTCGGGCGAAGCGCCCCAGGAGGCGTCCTCCTCGGACTCGGCGACACCGGGCACCACGTCCAGCTCGGCCGAGGGCGTGACAGGGGGCGTGCCCCGGGACGGCGTGGAGCCCGGGGGCGGCGCCACCACGGGCATCGCCGTCAGGGACGCGGTGCGCTGCGGAGGAGGCACCGGCGCCGCCACGGCGATGGCGGGCATCATCACCGCGCCCGTGCGCTGCGGAGGCGGTATCCCGGCGGCACGCAGGGCCTGCGACTCGGACGGAGCAGGCGCCGGGGGCGCGACGGGCGGCGGGGCGACGCCCACCGCCGGACGCGGCGGCACCACCGCGGGCGGAGGCGGTGCGCCCACCGCCGGACGCGCCGGCATCATCGCGGGCGCCACGGCGGGCGGCGGCACCGGCGCGTGCGCCTGGGGTGCACCCGCGCGAGGAGTCGCGGAGACCGGGGCGGGTGCCGCTGGCGGGCGGGGCGCTTGCGGCGCGCCCACCGCGGGGAACGCGGAGGCGACGGCCGGCATGCCCGTGCGCGACGGCGGAGGAGGCGGAGGCGGTATCCCCGCGGCGCGCAGGGCCTGCGACTCGGACGGAGCGGGAGCGAGCGGCTCGGCCCGGGGGTCGGTCGCCTCCGCCATCCTGGCGGCGGGCGGCTCCTCGGCGCCGTCATCCCACGGCATCTCAGGGGGGACCTGGCGGGGCTGGACGCTGGGCAGCGCGAGCTCGGTGGGGCGCAGGTCCGGCGACATGGGCCGAGGCTCGGGCGCGGGAGGAATCGCCTCCGGCGGCAGCACCGCCATCGGCACTTCGCGCGTCATCGAGGGCGGTCGAGGAGCGGGCGGCGGCTCGGCGGGAAGCTGGCGGTCGAAGGCCTCCGGCCGCACCTCCACCGAGGACGAGGACTCGCCCGCGGCGGATTGCTGCCGGGCGGCGCGGGCGCGGGCCTCCTCCTCCAGCGCCTCCAGCGGGAAGGCGGGCCGGGTGGACTCGTCCACCATGACGCCAGGACGCGTCTCGCCGTCCGACACCGGGCCACCGCCCTCGCGGCTGCGCGGCGTGGGATGGAAGGACAGCGGCTGCACCGGCCCATCCAGGCGGATGGTCTTCGCGGGCAGCATGGCCGGCATCATCGGGCGCGGCGTCAGGCCCCCCTCCTCCGGCCAGGACTCGCCGGCCGGCACGCGCGGCACCTCCTTGAGGGTCGCCAGCAGCCGGCGCTCGGACTGGAAGTCCGCGGCGAACAGCTCGCGCATGAAGCGGCTGACGCTCTCCGGGCCCGCGTTCGCGTCAATCTCCATCAGGCACGCCTGCAAGCGCCCGCGGAACTCCTCCGCCGTCTGGAAGCGCTGCGACGGCTCCACCGCCAGCGCCTTGCTCACCAGCGCCGTCACCACGCGCGGCGTGAGCGGCTCCACCTCGTCCAGCGGGGCAATCTTCGGCTGCGCCACCACCGTCATCAGCTCGCCGGGGTGCACGCTGTCGAAGGGGTTCTTCCCACAGATGAGCTCGTAGAGGCACAGGCCCACCGCGTACAAGTCGCTGCGGCGGTCCACCGGCTGGTGCCGCGCCTGCTCCGGCGACATGTAGAGGAACTTGCCCAGGATGATGCTCGGGTTCGTCTTCGCCGCCGACAGCCGGCTCTTCGCCAAGCCGAAGTCGATGACCTTCACCTCCCCCTCGTAGGAGATGAGGATGTTCTGCGGAGAGATGTCGCGGTGGACGAGCCGCAGCTCCTCCCCGTCGTCATCCTTCTTGCGGTGCGCGTAGGCGAGCGCGTCCAGCACCCGGCCCATGGTGTAGAGGATGAACGTGAGCGGCAGCGGCGACTGCCTGTCGCGCACCCGCGCCGCCACCTTGCGCAGGTCCTTGCCGTCCACGTACTCGAGGGCCATGTAGGCCTCGCCCTCGTGGAGGCCCATGTCCAGCACCTGGGCGATGGAGCCGTGGCTGAGCCGCACCAGCGTGCGCGCCTCGCCCACGAAGCGCTCCACGAAGTCCGAGTCCGCCGCGAGCTGCGGCAGGATTTTCTTGATGACGCAGAGCTTCTCGAAGCCCTGCGCGCCCTCCAGGCGGGCGAGGTAGATCTCCCCCATGCCACCCGTCGCCAGGTGCGACAGGAGCGTGTACCGGCCAAAGGGCTGGGGCCTGAAGGGTCTCAGCCGGGCGGGTTGGTTCGAGGCGTTCATGCGGTGTGGGGAGGCACCACTGGGGCGGCGGGGAGGGCATTGAACCCCGTCCTGGCCCGTTCCATCAACCCGTCAACCGGCCGCGAGGGGTTTTCACCTCAGGCCCGGGTTGGTGAGCATGCCTACATCCTCTTCGAGCACCTCGAAGGCGGCCATCCGGTCCTTGGGCGGGCGCAGGAGCCGCTCTCCCAGGGGCTGCACGTCGAAGCGGGCCCCCACGGAGGCCAGGACCTTGCCCGTAATCAGCACCTGCCCGGGGTTGCCGGTAGCAGCCAGCCAGCCAGCCACTCCCACGCCCTCGCCCACGGCCGTGTAGTCCGAGCGCACCTCGTTGCCGATCATCCCCACCAGCGCGCGGGTGGTGTGCAGGGCGATGCGCAGCTCGCAGCGCTCGTCCTGGGGGCGCCGGAACATGGCCCGCTCCCAGTCGGAGCGCAGGGACAGCGCGGCGCGGACGGCCCGCACCGAGTCCTCGCCCTTGGCGTAGGGCACGCCGAAGAGGGCGCGCATGGACTCGCCGAGGAAGCCCTCCACCGTGGCCTCGAAGCTGAAGACGATGCCCGTCATCCGCGAGTGGAAGTCGTTGAGCATCTGCGACGCCCGCTGCGCGCCGAGCTTCCCGGCCAGCTCGGTGAAGCCCACCAGCTCCGCGTGCAGCACGGTGACGTTGCGCTCCTCCAGCCCGGGGAGTCGGCCGCCCTGGCGCTGGGCCTCGGAGGCGCGGCGCTCGGCCACGTCCGCGGGGTGGTAGCGCTCCAGCGCGCGTCGCATCCGCTCGGTGGCGGGCGAGCTCTCGCGCGGGCCGAACTTCTGCACGCCGGTGGCGACCAGGTGCGCCACCGCGCTGCAAGCGTCCAGCATCACCTCCACGCTGGTGTCGCCCTTGGCGGCGGTGTTGACGTAGAGGACGCCGGTATAGGGCGGCTCGGAGCCGATGGGGATGCACAGCACCCGGTCCACGCCGTAGAGCATGACGCTCTCGCGGCCGGCGAAGCGGCGGTCGTCGCGCACGTCGTCCACGGCGAGCGCGCGGCCCTGGCGCAGGGCCTCCTCGACGATGGCGTCCGACACGGGCACTTCGCCCTTGGCCAGCTTCCCCCGGTGCCGCACCGCCGCGGGCACCATGGCGCCGGACGAGTGCTTGAGCAGCACCACCGCGGTGGTGGCGTCCGTGCGCTCCAGCAGCCGGTCCATGGTGGTGTCCAGGAAGCCGGACAGCGTGGTGGCGGAGGCCAGCGCTTCCGCGGTGCGGAACAGCAGCACCAGCGACTCCTGGCCCACCCGGGGACTGGCGGTGGGCGGCACCGGCGAGGACCCGGAGAAGGAGTCATCGAAGGGGACGGACCCCACGTTGTCCAGCAGGCGCAGGACGTCCGCGTCCTTCACGTTCTTCGCGAGCAGCACGGACGGGCCCACGTCCTGCCCGTGGCCGAAGCGCACCACCCCGCCCGCGCCCAGGTCCACCATCTCCGTGGCCGCGCTCTCCACCGTGTTGGGCTGGCGGACGGAGAGCGTGTTCTCCCCCAGCGCCACCATGTCCCCGGGCGACAGCTGCCGCGAGCCCTGCAGCGGCGCGCCGTTGACGCGGCTGCCGTTGCGGCTGCCCAGGTCCTCGATGCGCAGCACGTCACCCTCGACATAGAGGCGTGCGTGACGGCGCGAGACGAGGTCGCCGCCCAGGACGATGTCGTTCTCGTCCGCTCGGCCGAGACTCGTCACGCCCTCGGGCAGATCGTAGGACGTGTCGAAGTAGCCGGGCCCGTTGATGATGATCTGCCACATCGATTGCCCGACATTACACGACTCTCCCGACTCTTGAGAGAGGGAGGAAAAGGCATGGGTCTCCACGGGGTCTACCCGGACTCTCGGCGGGACTTCCGGGCGCGCGCCTTGACTGGGAGTACGGCCCGGGCGCTCGGGGAGGTGGGCGCCCCCCCGGCCCCGGGGTCAGCGGGGCCGGTGGATGAAGACGGAGTCCCCCACCCTCACGGCCGGAAAGGCGGTGAGGGGGCGGGTGGCGGGCCCGGTCAGCACCCGGCCGTCCTGCCCGAAGCGCGAGCCATGGCAGGGGCACTCCAGCACGCCGTCGGCGGGCTTCCACCCCACGGCGCAGTCCCCGTGCGTGCAGATGCGCCAGAGGGCCGCGTAGCAGCCGGGCGAGGTGTGCACCACCACCACGTCCAGCAGCGCCTGGGGGACGCGCACCTCGGCGAACCCGTCTGGCTCCCTGAGCCCGGGGTGCTCTTCGAGCCGCACCTCCACCCAGCCCTCCCCGGCGGTGCCCGGCGTGGGCCCCCCGGAGCAGGCCGCGCCCGGCGCCCCGGCATCCGGAGCCGGCGCGTCGAGCACCACCGCGTCCCGCCACTCCCCGCCACACCCGGCCCCGACGGCGGCCAGGGCGCAGGTGCCCCGCAGCAGGGTGCGGAGCGCGGCGCGGCGGTCCACCTCCTTTATATGCGGGGCAGGCGGAGTCCTGCTCACGGCGGGGTCCCCTGGAGGGGCTCCCCATTCACCACGGCGACGGCGTCCAGGTCGAAGCCGCCGCCCGTGCCGCCGTAGCCGTTGGCGCCGCTGTCGGTGATGCGGACGTAACGAATGCGTGACAGGCCCAGGGTGGCCAGGTCGAAGCCGTCACCGCCCGCCACCGCGGGGTCCGTGGCGCTGACGCCGTTGGCCGGGTTGGCCTGGATGGGGCGGACGCCGGCACAGCCCGGGTAGCCCCCGTCCGCGTCGGTGGCGGCGCAGGGGAACGGGTGAAAGGTGACGCCGTCGTCGCTCACCGCCACCACGCCCGTCTCCGAGTAGGTGCCTCCGCCGGGAATGGCGAAGGCGTTCTCGAAGACGAGCAGGTCCACGCCGGGCCCATCCACCACGCCCACGTCGGTGAAGCGCAGGATGATGGTGCCCCCGCGGCCCAGCGAGAGCACGTCGAGCGAGCCGTTGTCGGGGCCCACGCCCACGGGAGGACCGAGGACGATGGAGGGGAAGCGGTCCTGTCCGAAGCCGGCGCCTTCACCGGGCTCGAAGGAGACCACCTCGTCGGCGTACGGGTCCGACGGGCGGACTCCAGCGTCGGTGCCGCTGTCCGGCGTGCCGGCGTCGGTGCCGCTGTCCGCACCCGCGTCCCCGGCAGGGTCCGTCCCCGCATCTGGCGTGGTGGGGCCGTCCTCGTCACCGCAGGCGGCGAGCGACAGGAGCACGGCGAGCGCCGCGCCCCAGGGCCAGAGGCTGGAGCCGCGCGAGCTCATGGCGCCTGCTGGATGCGAACGAGGCGGCGGCCGTTCTTGTCACGCAGGCCCACCAACAGGTCCGAGCCGAGGGGCGCCATCAGCTCCACCGCGGTGCACTGGGTGGTGTCGTAGGTGAGCACGGGCACGCGCTCGCCGATGGTGACAGTCTGGGGGCCGCCGATGCCGAACGTGAGCGCGAAGCGGGACACGTCGGTGGAGACGAAGTTGAAGGAGGCATCGTAGGCGCCGCGGTTGAACACCACGCCTTCGCCGAAGGTCGAAGAGGCGTTGGCGTTGCTGCCCACGTCAATCTCCGGCTGGTCGGCCAGCGTGAACGGCGTGCCGGAGGTGAGGGCGTCGGCCACCACCGTCGGCGGCACCGCATGCGCCTTGTTGCCAGCGGAAGCAAAGTAGCCCAGCACCGCGATGTCGTTCTCCGCCACATGGGTGACGCCGCTGCCCGTCGTGCCGTCAGGGAAGTTGGCCAGCTTGGACGTCACGAACGGCTCGCGGGACGTGAGCAGCGCATAGATGCCCAGGCCGCTGGCCGTGTCGCCCAGGGCCGCGCCGTTGACCAGGAACGCCGTGGTGCCGTCCCGGTTGAAGGCATCGGCGGTGAAGTTGCTCGCCGCGGTGACGTAGGTCGACGCCGCGGGGGTGGCCACGTCATAGACGGCGAGGTTGCCCGCGAAGCCCGTGCTGCTCGTCGTGTACCCGGCGGCCAGCCGCTTGCCGTCGTAGGCGAGGTAGCCGTTGGCGAACACCATGGGAGTGCCCGCGCGGTCCGCGGCGGTGACGACGTCGTAGAGCTTCGGGTTGGCCGTCTGCAGGTCCGGCCACGTGCCCAGCGAGCTCAGCGCCGCCTCCTTGCCACCGCCGCGCAGCGCGTAGAGCGAGTACGTGGGCCCGGGCGTCGACGCCACCGTCACCACGTCGTCCGGCAGGGCGACGGACTCGGCGGACGTGAAGCCCGTCTGGAGCATCAGCGTGCCCAGCTTCGCGTCATGGGGAACGGGGTCGCACGGGTTGCCCGCGTCCGTCCCGGCATCCGTGCCCGCGTCCGTCCCGGCATCCGTGCCCGCGTCCGTCCCGGCGTCCACGGGCGGCGGCGTGCCTTCGAGGGGGACGGTGTCGCACTGCTCGTCGCGGCAGACCCACTGCTCGCCCTCGGGGGGCTGGCCGTTGTCGCTGCGGCAGTCGTACGCGTCGACGCACTCGGGATTGCAACCGGTGGTGGTCAGGGCCAGGACGAGCGTGGCCACGGCGAGGGCCGCGGGCTTCGTCCAGGGTGCGGCGCGCTTCAGGTCGGCGGTCTTCATCGGCGTCCAGCTTCCTCTCCGCCCCCACGGGCGGGTTGGGCCTCGAAAGCGAGGAGCGGGACGAAGGCACACCCCGGACACACGTGCGCAGGGGTGGACGCCTCCGTCGCCTCCCCTCGGAGGCTTCGGTGATGTCCGTGCATGGGGCACGGGTCTTCGGCAGGTCTTCGGACTCGCAGGCGCGGGAGCCCGAAGGCACCCACCTACTGGCCGCCGCTTCCCAGCCCGAGGGCCAGTGCGTGCTCGACGGCGTTCGTTCCTGCTCACCGCTGCGGGGCAGTCCCGGACTCACACCGGGTTCCCTTGAGCCGCCGTGGAATCACGGAGGCACCGAGGACTGGCGGGGAAGTACGGCGGGTAGAGGGCGTTGTCAATGCTCGGACAGGCCGCCCCCGTCCGGTGGCACACCCTCTCAGGTCTGCCCCAGCCGCACGCTTCGCCGCAGCAAGCCAAGAAAGAGCGGACCTCCGAGGAGCGCGGTGACGACGCCCACGGGAAGGTCCTGGTTGAAGAGGGGGAAGGCCAGCCGCGCCAGCAGGTCCGCGAGCAGGAGGAAGGCCGCGCCGCCCAGCGCGGACAGCGGAACCAGCAGCCGCTGGTCCGGGCCGAAGGCCAGCCGCAGCAAGTGCGGGACGATGAGGCCCACGAAGCCGATGAGTCCCGTGAGCGCCACCGCGCCGGCCACGCTGACACTGGAGGCGAGCAGCAGCCAGCGGCGGGTGGCATTCACCGGCACGCCTAGCGAAGCCGCGTCATCGTCACCGAGCGACAGGAGGTTGAGCCGGCCGGACAGCGCCCACATGACGCCGACCGCCGCCACCTGGAGGAGCGCTGACAGGGCCAGCGTGTTGCCGCGCTCATAGCCGAGCGTCCCCACGAGCCAGTGGAGGATTTCGCCCAGCCGCTCCGGAGCGGACATCGTCTTGATGAGGGTGATGGCGGCGGAGGCGAAGGCGTTGAAGACGACCCCGGTGAGGAGGGCGGCGTAGGGCGCGCGGGCGGTGGCGCCCCCGCTGGCGGAGAGAACGAAGAGGATGGAGGCGCCCGCGCCGAGGAAGGCGAACAGCGCGGGTGCGGACAGGCGGGCCAGCGCTCCGCCCAGGCCTGGAGCGACCTCGCTCACGGTGCCCAGGCCCACGGCGAGCGCCAGGGTGGCCCCGAGCGCGGCCCCGCCGGAGACACCGAGGATGAAGGGGTCGGCCAGGGGGTTGCGAAGCAGGCCCTGGAGCGTGGTGCCCGAGACGGCGAGCCCCGCGCCGACGATGGCGGCGAGCAGCGCGCGGGGCAGGCGCAGGGACCAGAAGATGACCGCGTCGGAGGAGGCGGGGTCCGTCAGCGCGGCGGTGAGGGAGATGGGCTGCTCACCGAAGCGCACGGCCACGGCGAACGAGACGCACAGCAGCGCGAGGAAGGCACAGAAGAGCGCGAGGACTCGCGAGGCGCGGAAGCCATACGCGCCTCTGCTCGAAACGGGTGTCTCCGCGCTCGTCACGGCGCGCCCCTCCCTTCGCCAGGGACGCGGTGCGAGTCACGGCTCGGGATGCGTGCGCCCACCCCCGTCACCGCTTGGGCCGCATGAGGACGTAGCGCCGCGTGCTGCCATCCACGTCGACGGTGGCGACGACCTGCCACCCCTCGGCGCCGAGCTGCTGGAGCTGCGCGAGGTCCGCCTCCGGGTCCTCGCGGCGCAGGAACGTGTACTCCACGGCCTGCACGGGCGCGGGGGACGGAGGCGAGGGGGCGACGGCGGCCGAGGACGACTCGGTGGGCACGGCCTTGCGGGTGGAGGCCGGTGGGCGGGAAGCCGGAGCTCGCACGGGTGCCTCAGCCGGAGCAGCCACCCGGGTGGGCGTCGCGGCCGGCGCGGGAGCTGGAGGTCGCGCCTCGGTCCGGGAGGAAGCCGGCGCGGGAGTGGAAGCGTCGGGGCGCGCCGAGGGCGAGGCCGCCTGCGCGTGGCCGTCGGCAGGCAGCAGCGAGGCGCCCAGGGCAACCGGCACGAGGCACGCGGAGACGACGAGTGACGACAGACGGCGGAGCATGGGGGAGCACTCCAGGGAGAGACGGCCACGCATCTACTCCGGTCGCCGCCGCCCCGAAAGCCCTCCGCGCATCACCCGTTCGGAAGGGCACCGCACGCCCCGGTGCGGCTAGGGCTTCGCGCCACCCTTCCCGGCCGCTTCCGGGTGAAGCAGCCGGAACAGCTCCTCCAGGCCCTGGCCCAGCGACGGACCGGGCTGCAGCAGCGCGAGCGAGGGCAGCTCTACCCAGCGAGCGCCCGACAGGCCCGGGAGCCCACGCAGCTTGTCCTTGCCCACGTCCACGTCCGCGGCGTCCACCACCACGTCGGGACGGGAGCGAACGACGCGCTCCACCGAGTACACGGGATACGCGGAGCCTCCATCCGCGGCCACGTTGATGCCCCCCGCGTCCTTCAGCAGCTCATTCGCGAAGGAGCCAGGGCCGGCGACCACGAGCGGCTCGAAGCCATAGGCGAACAGCACGCGCGGCGCGGGGAGCTTCTTCGCGGCCTCGCGGACGCGAGTGCGCGTGGCCTCGATGCGGGAGACGACGGCCTCCGCCTCCTTCTGCCGGCCGAGCGCCACGCCCACCGCGCGCATGCCGGCGAGCACGTCCGCGACGGAGTGCAGCGGCAGGAGCAGCACGGGCACACCCAGCTCCGCCATCTTCTCCACGGGGCGCTGGTTGCCCGGACCCGGCTGCACCAGGACGAGGTCCGGCTTCAGCGCCACCACCGACTCGACGGACGGGTCCACGAAGCCGCCCACGCGGGGGAGCTTCTCCACCTCCTTCGCCTCGTCGAAGCGAGACACGCCCACCAGCGTGCTGCCCGCCCCCACCGTGAGCACCATCTCCGTCAGCGATGGGGCCAGCGTCACCACGCGTCGCACCCGGGCCGGAGCCGGCGGCCCCAGCGTGCGAGGCCCCTGGTGCGTGGGGGCACTGGCCGCCCCCGCCGAGCCCGTGACGAGGCACAGCACGGTGGCCAGCACGGCAAGCCACGGGACGCGGAAGCTGGAAGAGCGCAGGTTCATTCTCACGGTGGATTCACCCTCGGGAACTTCAAGGCAGCGCGGTGACGTCGATGGCATTGGACACGGGACGGCGAGGGTCCACGGGGCACGCCTCCAGGGCCGGGCCTCGCGCCTGGGGCGTCGTGTGGCCACGGCGCTCCACGAGCCTGCCGTCCTCCACCTCCACCACGAAGACGCGGCCCGCGTTGGTGTCGCCCAGATACACGGCGCCTCCCGCCACGGCGAAGCGGCTGGCCACGGCGAGACGGCAGCCCTGGGTGCCAGGCTCGCAACCCGGGCTCAGCGCGTAGGACGCCACGGCCACGTCGTCCTTCACCAGCACCAGTCCGGTGGCGCGCACGGAGTCGGCGAGGCCGCCATTCGCACGGTCGAGTCGGGCCTCGCCCAGGCAGGCGACCACGAGTTGCTCCCCCACTCCCTCCACATAGCCGGCGTTGAGGCAGTCCTCCGCGCCCAGGTCGATGGCACTCACCCCACCATCCGCGGGGTCGATGCGCGCGAGCATCCCCGGCCCGTTGGGCAGGTAGTTGTTGTACGGGTTGAGGTTGGTGAGGGCCACGTACACGCCACCGTCCGTCGCCGCCACCGAGTACGGCAGCGGCAGCACCGTGCCGCCGTCGAAGGACTTCAAGTCCAACCCGGTGAGCGGAATCGTGTCCACCCTGCTCGGCTGCTCGGGGTTGGAGACGTCCAGCCGGACCACCGCGTTGCCGGAAGCGAAGTCATTGCTGGCGGTGCCGAACAACGGGACGTAGAGCAGCGTGCCCCACTTCGCGATGCCCTGCGGGCTGGTGTTCCGCCCCAGGTTCACCTGCGACACGGTGCGCAGGCCCAGGCCGCCGCCCTGGGTGGGGCCCTCGCGCTTGAGCACCTGGAGCGTGTTGTTCACCGAGTCGACGACGTAGACATACGGCGGGTCCACGAACACGTCATTGGGCGAGCCGGCCGTCGCGCCCAGCGAGTCCTCCTCCACCACGGCCCCCAGCTCACCGCCCGCGGCCTGGAGCAGCCGGGAGTTCGTCGCGTCCGCGGCGAGCACGAAGCCCTCCCACGCGGCGAGCGACTGCACTCCGGCACCAAACTGCCGCCGGGGCCCGAGTGCATCCGTCCCCGCCTGGATGCCCACCAACTGCCCGTTGGTGTAGCAGGCCGTCACCACGTCGTACGCGCACCGGCCCGCGTGACACGACTGCACGTCCGGGCACGCGTTGCCGCAAGCGCCACAGTTCAACGTGTCCGCCCGGAGGTCCACGCACGAGTCTCCACACCGCGTCGCGCCCGCCGAGCAGCCCTCGCGGCACGTCCCTGTCTCGCACACCTGGCCGGAGGGACACGCGTTGCCACACGCGCCGCAGTGGGCCACGTCGCTCGCGGTGGCCACGCACGCGCCGCCGCAGGACTCCGTGCCGGGGCGGCACTCACACGCGCCCTGCTGACAGGACTGCCCGGCGCCGCACGCATTGCCGCACGCGCCACAGTTCGACGTGTCACCGCCGAGGTCCACACACGTCTCGCCACAGACACTGAGGCCCGAGGTGCACACCACGCCCTCGTCCGGGCAGCCGGTGAGCGTCAGGCCCGCCAGGGCCACCAGCAGCAGCGGGAGGAGCGGCTCAAGGGGACGAGGCCAGCGCGGCATGAGGCTCCTCGGGGGTAGGAGAGGCGGATGAGGTGGAGGGCGCGGAGCCCTCCCGGTCCAGCGCCACCGCGAGCGTCACGTACGCGGCGCGGCCCGGCAGCGGGAAGCCGGTGAAGTCATAGGCCCGCACGTCGAGGAGGTTCTTCACCTCGACGGAGAGGGTAAGGTCCGGCTTGTGCAGGAAGGTGCTGGAAGCGCCCGCGCTCAGCAGGGCGCGCGAGGGCAGGCTGCGCGAGCCGGTGCGGTTGACGAGCTGCGAGGCCTGGTAGAGCACCTCGGTGCGGGCGTTGAGCCAGTCCGGGCCCGCGCGCACGCGCCCTACCCACTTGTGGCGGGGGCGGTACGGCAGGTCCATGCCAAAGAAGCGCGGGTCTCCAAAACGGTTCTGCGTGCGCAGCCACGTGTAGCTGGCGCTGGCGGACAGCCACGGGAGCGGGTGTGCCTCGCCCTCCAGCTCCGCGCCCCACACGCGCGCGGCGTCGAAGTTGTACGGACGCGCGAGCAGCGGCGGGTACAGCTCATACGCGATGAGGTTCTCGTACAGCGCGCCGAAGACCCCCGCGGTGGCGCTCCAGCGGGGCTCCGCGTCGTCCTCCTCGCCCGCGCGAGCGTCGGAGCGCCAGGACACCGCCGCGTCCGCGTACAGGGCGCGCTCGGGCTTGAGTCCCGGGTTGGGCAGCAGTGTGCCCTGGCGGATGTACAGCTCCAGGAAGGACGGCGCACGGTGGGACTGGCCGACGTTGGCGCGCAGGCTGAAGCCGCCGCCTGGTGACACGGCCGCGCCCAGCTTCGGGGACAGCAGCCAGTACGGACCCACGCGCTCCACCCGCAGCGAGGGCACCACACTCACGGCGCCGCCGAGGAGCCGCACCTCGTCCATCGCCATGACGCTCGCGCGCCACCATGACGCGGACTGCGCGTCCTGCGCCTCGGTGACACCCTCGGCGGAGGAGGCCACCGTGACGGTGAGCGCCTGCATGTCCCCCAACGCCCGGCGTCCCTCCAGCTCCACACCGCCCACCGAGTGCCGCTGCACGCCGCCCGCGCCCGGCAGGGCTCCCGTCACCTCCAGCCCGTTGCGCTGGAAGAAGCCTCGCGCACTGCCCTGCCCCACGGCGCCAAGGAGTCCCGACCAGCGCAGGCCCAGCGCCAGTCGGCCCAGCTCCTGGTTGCCGGAGGACTGTGGGTTCTGCACGGTGCCGGGGATGGCGCGGTCCTCCAGCGACAGCTCCGCGAGCGCATCCAGGCGTGAGCCTCCGGGAAGCCGCCGCCGGTAGCGCAGCAGCCCACCGCCACCCCGCGCGTCGTTGCGCGCGCGCAGCTCGGAGACGAGCGGGTTGTCGTCCACCGCGGGCAGCTCGTCCAGCTCGTACGTGAAGTCCCCGTCCGAGCGCCCCGCATGCACCAACAACAGCGCCTGTCCGTCGAGCAGCGGGCCCGTGGCGGCCACATGGCCCAGCACCGTGTCCCAGCTCCCGTACGTCACCTCGCCGCTGGTGCGCAGGTGCGGACCGGGCGCGCGGGTGATGATGTTCACCGCGCCGCCGAGTCCTCCCGAGCCATAGCGCGCGCCCGCGCCACCGCGCAGCACCTCGAAGCGCTCCACCAGCGCGGCGGGAATCTGCGACAGGTCCGCCATGCCGCCCGCGCCGTTGAGGGGAATCCCATCCAGGAACACGAGCACGCCGTTGGCCGCCGCACCGCGCACCACCAGGCTCTTGCTCTGCCCGTAGCCACCGGAGTCCTGCACCGCGAGCCCCACGGAGCCCACGAGCAGCTCCGCCGTGTCACGCGCCTCACCCGCGCGCTCGCGAGCGTCGATGACGGTGATGGCGCCGGTGGGGTCTCGACGCTCCGGCGACTCCGGAGGCGGGGGCGTCTTCCCGCGGACCACGGTGGTGCGAGGAGCGAACGGCTCGGACTCAACAGCGGGGGCATCACCCGGCGCGGAGGCAGCGGCCGGCATCCCGCCATCGGCCGGCTTGGAGGCAGCAGCCGGCTCGGAGGCAACAGCCGGCTCGGAGGCAGCGGCCGGCTCGGACGCAACAGCCGGCTCGGACGCAGCGGCCGGCTCGGAGGCAGCAGGGGGCACCCCGCCATCGGCCTCGGGAGCCTGTGCGTGCGCGACGAGCGGGATGTTGAGCGCCAGGCACGCCACGGCCCTGGCGAGGAAGGTCCACCGCATGCTCCGCCTTCCGCTCTCTCCATCGAAGAGAGAAGGCCACCCGCCCGTGCCGTTGCATGGCACGGTCGAACCCCTGGGCAGGTCTCCTGGCTGACGGGCTCCGGAGTCAGGCGCACGCCGCGCCATTCCGGAAGGGGCCTTCCGCCTTCCCCCGAAGCGCCGCGAGGCCGCTGCCGGAGTGGCGACTGACCGAAGTCCCCGGCCCTGACCTCAGGGCTGCCCGTTCACAGTGGCGGGACCGCGCCGGAATCTCACCGGCTTCCCTCTTGAAAGCCCGACATGGGCACCCAAGGGCGCACCCCTTCTAGGGGGTCACCCCCCGCGCGTCAAGCGAGCCGGGGGACGCAGCGCGGACGAGCGGACATACTGTTCGAACGCCTCCGCCTGGAGGAACAACAACTCCACACCGCCCAGCCGCAGCGAGGCCTGGCGGAACAGCGGCGCGGGCCGGCCCGGGAGAATCAGCACCCCGTCCTGGAACGTCCCGTTGTGGCTCTCCAAATCCGTGACGCTCCACATGCCGGTGTGCGGCTCCTGGCGGAAACGCGCGTGCATGCGGGACACGGTGGGCTCCGACACGACGATGTCGCACTCGGAGCTTCGGCCCACCGTCACCTCGGACGTGCCGGTGCGCGGACGCGGGCGGACCTCGAAGACGAGCGGCTCCACCGAGCGGGCCTGGGGCCTGCGCCCCGTCTGAGTGAGGCCCTGCGTCTGCGTCACGGTGGTCGGCAGCGCGGGCACCGCCTCCCACACCAGCACGGGCCAGCGGAGGGTGCGCAGCAGCGCGTCACGGTCGGCCAGCAACTGGGAAACCAGGGTGGACAGGCGATGGAGCACGGGCTGGTTCCTCCAGCGCGAGAAGCGGCGGAGCGAACCTGTGCATGGGGGTTCCAACCGGACACCCCCCGGTGCTCGGAATTTCGGCGGACGCAACCACCCCGGCGGGCAGGCGCAGCGTTACTCCGCCACCACTCCCGCGTCGCCGCACGGCACGCCCGCGTCAGCCACATCCCGGGCACAGTCGGGCAGGAAGCCCTCGTCCGGAGACGGAGCCCACTGCCCGTCCGGTCCTTCATCGTCCGTGGACAGCGGGCCCGAGCCCGAGTCCGGGGAGAGGATGTAGGCGACCGGGTCCTCCACGGCACAGCCCACCGCCCACGCCAGGAGCCCCGCGAGGAGCAGCCCTCGTGCGCCGACGAAGCGGGAACGCGGAACGGAGGGAAGGCGATTCATCGTCCTCTACTTTCGCGCAGGAGGAACAGGAGTGCCATCGGGGCGCTCACGGGAGGACGACGAACGCGAGGGTCAACCGGGGCTGCACCGCCCAGCCACGGTGGAGCGGCTGGAAGCCGTCGTCCGTGACGTAGCCCAGGATGGGGCGGCCGAAGACGACATCCATCGCGGCGGTGCCCTCCACCGCGAAGAAGCGCGACAGGCGCCAGCGCACGGAGGTATCGGGGCCCGTGAGGAGCGAGGGGATGAAGCGCGGCTTCGCCGGCTGGACGCCCCCGAACAGGGGGAAGGAGGACCGCGCGAAGACGCGCAGGCCCGCGCCCAGGCCCGCGCCCCACCGCAGGCGCCGGGTGCGGAGCACCGCCGCGTCCAGCCAGAAGCCAAAGGTGTACTGCTCCAGCTTCACCTGGGTGCGGGGGTCGAAGATGTCGTCCGGCAGGCCCGCCAGGAACTGGAAGCGGAAGCGCAGCAGCGGGAACTCCCACCCCGACCCGAGCAGCAGTCCCTGGTGGCCTGATGGGGTGTACCCATCCAGCGAGGCCAGGCCGCCCACCATCAGCTGCCACTGCACGGAAGAGCGCGCCACCTGCGCCGAGGGCGGAGACTCCGGAACTTCCGTCACGGGTGGAGGCGACGTCTCCTCGGCCAGCGAGGCCGGGCCGACGAGGAGCGCCACCACGAATCCGAACCGAAGCAACCCACTGCCCGATGCCATGCCCCGGACGCTAGCGCCCGGGGACGCGGTGGGGGAAGGCCCAGGGGGGCCGCCGGCCCGCATCCTTGACGCACGGTAGGGGTGGGTTGACGGGAGGCGGGTTTCTCCCCTCAGCGCTGGACACCCGGGGACGCACGCAGCTCGCGGCTGACGCGCTCGGCCTCGCGGAAGACGCGCAGCAGGTTGCCGCCGAGAATCTTGTGGAGCTGCTCGCGGGTATAGCCCCGGGCCATGAGGGCCTCGGTGATGCGGGGCAGGTCGGCCACGGACTCGAGGCCCTCCGGCGTGGAGGTGATGCCGTCGAAGTCCGAGCCCAGGCCCACGTGGTCCACGCCCGCCACCTTGGCGATGTGGTCGATGTGGTTGATGAGCGCGTCGAGCGGAGGCCGCTTCACCTTGGCGGCCCACTCGAACTCGGCCTCCTGGGACTTGCGGAAGCGCGTGGCGGGGTCGGCGTCCTTGAGGCTCGCCTCCAGCGCTTCGATGGCGGCCCGCCGCTCGGGAGCCGCGGCGGCGTAGCCCTTGCGGAAGGTGTCGTCGATGAAGGCCGAGAAGAAGTTGACCATGACGACGCCGCCGTTGGTGGCGACGGCCTTGAGCATCTCGTCGGTCATGTTGCGCGGGTGGTCGGTGAGCGCGCGGGCGGACGAGTGCGACGCGATGACCGGCGCCTTCGTCACCTTCATCACGTCGAAGAAGGTGGAGTCGGCCACGTGGGAGATGTCCACGAGCATGCCCAGCCGGTTCATCTCGCGGACGACCTCCTCTCCGAAGGGAGTGAGGCCGTCATGGTGCTTCACCTTGGGGTCATTGATGTCGCCGGACGAGTCGGCCCAGTCGGTGGAGTTGGACCAGGTGAGCGTCATGTACCGCGCGCCCAGGCGGTAGAAGTCGCGCAGCACGCCCAGGTCGTTCTGGATGGCGTGGCCGCCCTCGACGCCCATCAGCGTGGCGAGCTTCTTCCGCTTGCCCGCGCGCGCGGCGACGATGTCCTTCGAGGAGAGGGCCAGCACCATCTCATCCGGGTGGCGCTCCACCTGCTGGAGCACGGCGTCGATGAGGCGCAGGGCGCGGTGGGTGTGCTGGCCTGCGAACTCCTTCGGCTCCACCCAGATGGAGAAGAAGGCGGCGCCCAGGTTGCCGGCGCGAGCGCGGGTGAGGTCCAGGTGGCCCGCGCCATTGGGCGGCTTCGAGCCCAGGTCGAAGCCCTCTTCGAGCATCCGAAGGGGCGTGTCCACGTGGGTGTCGATGATGAGCGCGGACTCGTGGACGGCGCGGGCCTTGGCGGAGACCTGCGTGGGCGGAGCGGCGGGAGCAGCGGGCGTCGCGGCGAGAGCGGGAGCCCCCAGCAGGAGCACGGAAGCGAGGACGGAGCGATTCACGCGGGCACCTCGGGAAGAACGGACGCGGGGACTCTCCCATGGGGCGCTGACAGGATGAAGCGCGCCGAGCAGCCCGCTCTCGTCCACTGAGAAGCCACTGGAGCATCCACGCCCGTCCTGCCAGCGGGACGGCTTTCACGAACCTGCACGGTGCCTGGCGGGTGCTTCCGAGGGAAGGCGCGCTGGCACGCCGCCTGCTCATGCAGCCGTCGACCTCAGGCGGTCGAGCTGACGAGGCAGCCGCGCCGTGGTGGCGCGGTGAGGAGCGTGGAGGTGGTTGATGCTTACGGCGGGAAAGCGGTTGGCGGTGTTCTCCATTCGTGAGGGCAAGGGCGGGAGCATCTGGGTGCGGGCGGGGAGCGCCTTCGTGAACAAGGACGGCTCGCTGAACGTGTTGCTGGATGTGCTGCCGCTGGACGGGAAGCTGCACGTGCGCGAGGCGGCGGAGAAGCGGGACGCGGCGGCGGCGGGCAGCCGGTACGCGGGGGAGTCGGGCCTGGACTCGATGCCCGTGGGTGGCCACTCGTGAGGGGGCTGTGGGCGGTGGTGCTGGGCCTGCTGCTGTGCGGGCCCGGCGTCGCGGAGGCCGGCAAGCTGCGCACGCAGTACTCGGGCACGGTGAACCTCAACGAGGCGACGGCGGAGCAGCTGGACCTGCTGCCGGGCGTCGGTGAGAAGGCCGCGCAGCGAATCATCGAGCATCGCAAGAAGCGGCCCTTCCAGCGGGTGGAGGAGCTGGTGCGGGTGAAGGGCTTCGGGAAGAAGAAGTTCCTCAAGCTCAAGGCGCACCTGGCCCTCGTGGGGCCCACCAACTTGAGGGTGGAGCAGGTGCCCGCCCCTTCCGAGAGAAAGGAGGTGGTCGACACGAACAACTGAACTCCTGAATCAGAACTCCGGCAAAGGGGGCCGCCGCCCGGGACTTTTCCTCTCGTGGCCTGGGGCGGCGGCCCTGTCGTGGGTCCTCGCGCCAACGAGGTACAGGTAAAGTTCGTACAAGCCGGTCCGAGGGCACGGCGGTACATCGCCGGTATGCTCGAAGCGAGAGGGAATCCCCATGAGTGACAGCGTGAGTCAGCCGGCAGCCCCGAAGGGTGCGGCGAAGTCACTGAGCTCTACGTACGTCCACCTGCGCGACGACAAGTCCGCGGCCGACGTCGAGGTGACACCGACGTTCTGGCAGGAGCTTGGCAGCGGCGAGCGACCCGGGCTCGACGCCGGGCGCCTGCTCATGCAGCTCGACTCCACCGAGGACTGGCCGACGTGGGAGATGCACCCGGCGGGCGACGAGGTGGTGTTTCTCGTCGCGGGAACCGTCGAGTTCGTGCTCGAAGTGGATGGACAGGAACAATGCGTAACGCTCAAGGCGCCAGGGGACTTCGTCCGCGTGCCGCGCGGCGTCTGGCACACGGCGCGTATCTCCAGTCACTGCTCGCTGGTCTTCGTAACGCCGGGGGAAGGAACCCTGAACCGGCCCAGGTGACGCCAGGGGTCCTCCCGTGCGCGCAGAGCAGGGGTCAGTGCCGTCCCGGGATTGACGGCCCCCATTCTCGACGGACATAGTGACGGGTGAATGTTCCTCCCGCTCCCCACGACTGGCGCTCAGTGCTGCTGCTGCTGCCGCGTGGCGTGTGCCTGCTGCTGTCTGGCGGGCCCCGAGCCCCGGGAGAGCGCGTAACGCGTTCCTGAACTCTCCCGTCGCTCGCGCGGCCCGCCCTCCAACGAGGTGTCGGGCCGCTTCCATTTTCACGTCCTGAAGTCCCCTTCCCACCACGAGGCCCCGCGATGAAGGCAGCCAACATCCTCCAGACCATCGGCAACACCCCGCACGTGCGCATCAACCGCCTGTTCCCCTCGCGGGTGGAGGTCTGGGCGAAGCTGGAGCGCGCCAACCCGGGTGGCAGCATCAAGGACCGCATTGCCCTGTCGATGATTGAGGACGCCGAGGCCCGGGGCGTGCTCACGAAGGACAGCATCATCATCGAGCCGACGTCCGGGAACACGGGCATCGGACTGGCGCTGGTGGCGGCGGTGAAGGGCTATCCGCTCACGCTGGTCATGCCCGAGTCGATGAGCATCGAGCGCCGCCGCCTCATGGCCGCCTACGGCGCGAAGCTGGAGCTCACCCCGCGCGCCCAGGGCATGAAGGGCGCCATCGCCCGCGCCCAGGAGCTGGCGGCGCAGACGCCGAACAGCTGGATTCCCCAGCAGTTCGAGAACGCCGCCAACGTGGAGGTCCACCGCCGCACCACCGCGCGCGAAATCCTCCAGGACTTCCCCGAGGGGCTCGACTACCTGATTACGGGCGTGGGCACGGGCGGCCACATCACCGGCGTGGCGGAAATCCTCAAGGAGCGCTTCCCGAAGCTGAAGGTCTTCGCGGTGGAGCCGACCAAGTCCCCCGTGCTCAGCGGCGGAGCGCCGGGCCCCCACCCCATCCAGGGCATCGGCGCGGGCTTCATCCCCAAGGTCCTCCGCACGGAGCTGCTGGACGGCATCGTCCAGGTTCCGGAGGAGGAGGCCTTCGACTTCACTCGCCGGGCCGCGAAGGAGGAGGGCATCTTCCTCGGCATCTCCTCGGGCGCGTCCCTGGCGGCCGTACACCGCAAGCTGGGCGAGATTCCCGACGGCAGCCGCGTGCTGACCTTCAACTACGACACCGGCGAGCGCTACCTCTCCATCGAGACGCTCTTCGCCTGACGTCCCACCGCGTCAACGGAGAGCAACCAGGGAGGCACACTCCCTGAGCGGTAGCCAACCGGAAGCGACTTGGTAGGCTCCGCCGCCATGAACCGACGCATTGCGAACCTGCTCACGGTGCTGCCCGTCACGGCGGCACTGGTCGCTCCGCCCGTGCTCGCCTGCACCAGCATGGTGGTGTCCAAGGGAGCCACGGTGGACGGCGCCACCCTGATGACCTACTCGGCGGACGCGCACGAGCTGTACGGCGAGCTGTACTACACGCCCGCGCGCCGCCACGCGACGGGCGCCATGCGCGACATCTTCGAGTGGGACACCGGGAAGTTCCTCGGCCGGATTCCGCAGCCGCCCGCCACGTACTCGGTGGTGGGCAACATGAACGAGCACCAGCTCTCCATCGGCGAGTCCACCTTCACGGGCCGCGAGGAGCTGGAAGGGCCGGCGGGCATCGTCGACTACGGCTCGCTCATCTACATCGCCCTGGAGCGCGCGAAGACGGCGCGCGAGGCCATCCAGGTGATGACCTCCCTGGTCGCCGAGCACGGCTATGCCTCCACGGGCGAGACGTTCTCCATCGCCGACCCGAAGGAGGCCTGGCTGCTGGAGCTGATTGGCAAGGGCAAGGGCCAGAAGGGCGCGGTGTGGGTGGCCCTCCGGCTGCCGGACGGCTACATCTCCGCGCACGCCAACCAGGCGCGCATCACCCAGTTCCCCCTGAACGACCCGAACAACGCGCTCTACTCGAAGGACGTCATCTCCTTCGCGAAGGAGAAGGGCTGGTTCAAGGGCGCGGACGACAAGTTCAGCTTCGCGGACGCGTACCACCCACTGGACTTCGGCGGGCAGCGCTTCGCCGAGGGGCGCGTGTGGAGCATCTTCCGGCGCGCGGCCCCGTCGATGAAGCTGGGCGTGGAGTACGCGGACGGCTCGGCGCCGGGCAAGCGGCTGCCGCTGTGGGTGAAGCCGGACAAGAAGCTGTCCGTGCAGGACACCATGGCGCTGATGCGGGACCACTTCGGGGGCACCCCGCTGGACATGACGAAGGACGTGGGCGCGGGCCCGTACGCGGCGCCCTACCGCTGGCGGCCGATGACGTGGGAGGTGGATGGGAAGAAGTATGTCCACGAGCGCGCCATCTCCACGCAGCAGACGGCCTTCTCGCTCGTCGCGCAGATGCGCCAGTCGATGCCGGGCCCCATTGGCGGAGTGCTCTGGTTCGGCCTGGATGACACGGCAATGACGGTCTACACGCCCATGTACGCGGGCATCCGCGAGGTGCCGAAGAACTTCGCCCAGGGCGTGGCGAGCCGCGGGAAGTTCTCCTGGGACTCGTCCTTCTGGGTGTTCAACTGGGTGTCGAACCAGGCCTACGCGCGCTGGAGTGACATATCCGTGGACGTGCAGCGCGAGCAGGGCGCGCTGGAGGGCCAGTTCCTCGCGGACCAGGCCGACGTCGAGAAGGCCGCGCTGGAGCTGTACAAGCGCAGCCCCGAGGAGGCGCGCCAGTACCTCACCGCGTACTCGGTGAAGCAGGGCGAGCGGGTCCACAGCCAGTGGCGCAAGCTGGGTGAGACGCTGCTCGTGAAGTACATCGACGGCAACGTCCGCGACGAGCAGGGCAAGGTGAACCACCCGAAGCACTCGGAGGAGTGGTACCGGCGCATCGCGAAGGAGCGGGGCAGGACGCTGGAGATGCCGCCCGAGCCCGAGAAGGAGGAGCCGAAGCCCGTTGCCGCTCCGGCAGCTCCCGCGACTCCGGCCGCGAAGCCCGGACCGAAGCCCACCGTGGCCCCGGCGCCGTAGGCGGAGCCCAACGACTCGCGCCAATGGCCCTTCCCGCCCGCACCGGGGAAGGGCCTTCGTGTTTCAGCCGCCTACGCGACGCGGCAAGCGACCAGGCAAGCCCCTCCAGCCTCCCCCCTCCCCCCAGGCCCTTCCCGCCGCGTGGCCCGTCCAGCGCGCCAGGGCCGCCCGGGGGCTCCCAGGGCGAGCGGAAGTCCGGCCCGTCGCTTGCTGGTGACCAACAGGCAACGGATTTTCCTCAGCAGGAGTCCCCCTGAAGGGATACACCATGTGCGACTCAAACGACCGGAGAGACAGGGAGGCAGCAGGTGAAGGATGATGTATCCATGAAGGACATGGACACCGACGAGCCAGCGCCGCAGGAAGGCGAGCGGCCCAAGGGCCCTCCCCTCGGAGAGGTGCTCGAGTTCATGCGCCTGCTCTGGGCCGTGGACCACGGCCTCCAGTCCACCTCCAAGCGCATGGAGTCCACGCTCGGGCTCACCGGGCCGCAGCGACTGGTCGTCCGTCTGGTCGGCCGCTTCCCGGGCATCACCGCCGGCACGCTCGCGCAGATTCTCCATGTGCACCCCAGCACCCTCACCGGCGTCCTCAAGCGGCTGGAGAAGCGAGGCCTGCTGGAGCGCAAGGCGGATCCGCTCGACGGGCGCAAGGCGCTGTTCGCCCTCACCGAGACGGGCCGCTCGCTCGACATCCCCTCCGAGGGCACCGTGGAGTCCGCCGTACAGCGCGTCCTCTCCCGCATGTCGCGCACGCGCATCCTCTGTACCCAGGACGTGCTCACCGCGCTCGCCCAGGAGCTGGGTGGCGTCCCCATGCCGGAAGACGACGGCGGCGAGTCCGGCGCCCGGAAGCCCGCCTCGCGCTGACCGGCCGCCCGCCCCCCGCCAGGAGCGCGCGGGGGGCCTGGAAGGGTCGGGTGTCCCCTCGCGTTGCCTCCCGGACCCTCTCCCTTCCGCCTCCTTCCGGCGCCCGACACCGCGAGCCGCTCCCGTGAGTCCCCGGGCCCGGGCACCTCGCGCCGGAGGTGAGGCTGCTAGAGAATCGGGAAATAGGCTGCCTCGGTACGGGTTGCCTCGCCACAGAGCGGACAGGACAGCGTGAATCTCGACACCCCGCAGACCCCAGGCCCCGAGCTGCCGCCCCCGCCTCCCCCGCCCCCCTGGGCGCCGGCCTCCCGGGCCACGCCGGGCTCCCAGACGCTGGGGGTGGCGGCCCTCCTCTCCGAGGTGCGCACCCGCCAGCGCCGCAACCTGTGGCTGCAAGGGAGCATGCTGGGCCTCTCCGCGGCGGCGGTGCTGCTGGTGGCCGGTGGCTTCCTCGGACTGGCAGTCCCCCGTCTGGGTGGCTCCGTGCTGTGGCTCGCCCTCCCCGTCGGCGTCGCGGTGGCCTGCGCCTTCGGCCTGTGGCGCGCGAAGCAGCAGGTGGGCGACGACGTCCGCACCGCGCGGCTGGTGGGCCAGCGGCGCCCGGAGCTGTCGCTGGACGTGCTCGCCGCCGTCGAACTGAAGCGCCAGCGAGGCCCCGAGGCGGGCTGGTCCTCGGACCTGGCCGGCGCCTTCCTGGAGCAGATGGACACGCGGGTGCGCACCGTGGACGTGCGCTCCGTGGTGGACGGCCGCCCGGTGCGCCGCGCCGCGCTCGCCTCCGGTGGCGTCCTGCTGGCCCTGGCCGTGTTGATGGTGCTGCTGGGCGGGCGTTGGAGCGCCGGCCTGGCGCGCATCCGTGAGCTGGCCAGGAGCCCCCAGGCCCAGGCGCAGGTCGAGCCGATTACCGGCGACATCGAGCTGACGTACCGATACCCCGCGTACACGGGCCTCACGCAGCGCACCGTGCCCGGCACCAACGGAGAGGTGAGCGCCCCGGCGGGCACCGAGGTGGTGCTCAAGACGCGCTCGGACCGCCCCGTGGAGCGCGCGGAGCTGGTGGTCAACGGCCAGCCGCTGCCCCTCACCGTCGCCGGCAACCGGGAGTTGGAGGGCTCCTTCGTCGCGAAGCAGTCCGGCCACTACCGCTTCGTCTTCTATGGCCCGCGCGACAAGCTCCTCGTCACCGGCCCCGAAATCGCCCTCAACGTGGAGGCGGACAAGGCGCCGCAGGTGTCGCTGATGACGCCCGCGATGGAGCTGGAGGTGGACCCTGGCGAGAAGGTGACGCTCAAGTACGAGGCCACCGACGACTACGGCCTGTCCGGCCTCGCGCTCGTCTTCCGCACGCCCGGCACGACGAAGGAGACGCGTGTCCCGCTGCCGCGCGAGGACGGCCGCCGCAACCGCGCCACGCACACGTGGGACCTGGGCGCGCTCAAGGTCGACCCTGGCGACAGGATTACCTACTACGTGGAGGCGCAGGACAACGACGCGGTGGAGGGCCCGAAGAAGGGCGTCAGCCGCACGCAGGTGCTGCGCATCTACTCCGCCGCCGAGCACCGCCGCGCCGCGCTGGAGAAGGCCGAGCAGCTCTGGGGCCGCATGGTGGACCACCTCGCGGACCGCCTGGAGGGCCCGGACCGCGCGAAGCAGAAGGACCCGCAGGCCGTGGCCTCCGCCGCGTCCGTGGACACCAGCGGGCAGCAGTTGGTGACGGACATGCGCACGCTGGCCCGGGAGCTGGCGCGCGAGCGCGACGTGCCCACCGAGCTGGTCTCCGCGCTGAGCCACATCTCCGAGTCGCTCGGCAGCCACATCAACGGCACCGCCGACTTCCGCCGCCTCTACCTGCGCACCCAGCGCGCCCGGGGCGAGGACTGGGGCACCGGCAACCGCCTCACCTCCACCGTCAACGAGGAGATTGAGGAGCTGGAGAAGGACATCCTCTACCTGGAGTCGCTCATCGACCGGCAGAAGCTGGAGGCCCTGCAGGAGCTGGGCAAGCAGCTCGCCAACGAGCGGCGCGAGCTGGCCAACCTCGTCGAGCAGTTCAAGAACAACCCCGACGAGGAGGCCCGCCAGGCGGTGATGGAGCAGATTCAGCAGCTCAAGAATCGCATCAACGAGCTGATGCAGCGCATGGCGGAGATGCGCAAGGGCATCCGCGACGAGCACTACAACGCCGAGGCCCTCTCCGAGATGATGAAGGAGCAGGACATGCAGGGCGCGCTCGACGAAGTCGAGAAGCTCATGCGCGAGGGCAAGACGGAAGAGGCCCTGGCCAAGCTCCAGGAGCTCGGCATGCAGATGGACGAGATGCTCCAGAACCTGGACAAGGAGTCGAGCGAGCTCGGCTCCGAGCAGAACCCCGAGCTGGTGGAGAAGTTCGGCAAGTTCATGGAGGAGCTGCAGACCACGGTGCAGGAGCAGCAGAAGGTGGCGGACCAGACGCGCCAGCTGAGAGACCAGGCCCGCTCTCAGAACCGCGAGCGGCTGGCGGAGAAGGGCAAGGCCCTCAAGGACGAGCTGCTGCGCAAGGTGCAGCAGGCGCAGGAGGACTACAAGAAGCTCCAGCCCGAGCAGCTCAACAGCCGCGCCGCGCGTCCCCTGGAAGAGGCCCAGTCCGAGCTGCAGAACGTGGAGCAGGCGCTGAAGGTGAACGACTTCGACCTCGCGGCCGAGGCCGCCGCGCGCGCCGAGGACGCCGCCCGGCAGCTCTCCATGATGGGCGAGCAGCAGAAGCAGCTCGACGAGATGTTCGGCAACCCGCCCGAGGTGCGGCAGCAGTCCGCCAACCTCGCGCAGCGCCTGGAGCGCGACGCGCGCAACGTGGAGGAGGTCAACAAGCAGCTCCAGTCCCTCTTCCCGCCGCCGGGCTCGCAGCTGTCGCAGCAGGAGCGGCAGCAACTGCAGCAGCTCTCGCAGCAGCAGGGCGAGCTGGAGCAGCGCGCGCAGGGGCTGCGCCAGCAGATGGAGGAGATGCAGCAGATGGCGCCCCTCTTCGGTGAGGAGGCCACGCAGCAGATGGAGGGCGTGGGCCAGCGCATGGGCGAGGCCGCGCAGCGGATGCAGGGCAAGGACCCGGGCCGCGGCTACGGCGAGCAGCAGGCGGCGCTGGAGGGCCTGCGCCAGTTCCAGCGGCAGATGCAGGAGGGCCAGCGCGGCGGCAAGGGCGGCCTGCCCCTGCCCATGGGCGCGGGCTCGCGCCGCCAGGAGGGCAACGGGAAGGACCCGCGCAACGAGGTGGAGCTGCCCGACGAGGACGCCTTCCAGGCGCCGAAGGAGTTCCGCAAGGACCTGCTGGACGCGATGAAGCAGGGCGCGCCGGAGAAGTACCGCGAGCAGGTGAAGCGCTACTACGAGGAGCTGGTGAAGTGAGCCACGCCATGCCGAAGCACGAGTCTCCGCTGGCCGTGAGGGCCCTCTTCGCCGTGCTGGCCGTGGCCGTCTGCTGCCTGCCTCCGGCGGCGTGGGCGCAGGACGCCTCGCTCAAGGACGAGGTGAAGGACCGGCTGGGCCGCGTGGACCAGTCCCTGGACGACTGGGACCTCCCCGGCGCGAAGCGCGAGCTGGCCGAGGTGGAGCCGCTCGTCCCCGCCGAGCTGGAGCCGCTGAAGTACTACCAGGGCCGCCTGGCCTTCGAGGAGGGGCGCTACGAGGACGCGGTGTCCCTGCTGCAGGGCGCCAACATCGAGGACAAGCCGGGCAGCTACCTGCGGCTGGCCAAGGACACGCGCGACATCATCAAGAGGCACCAGCGCGCGGAGAGCGAGCACTTCATCTTCTTCTACCCGAACGGGAAGGAGGAGGTGCTCGTCCCCTACGCCCTGGAGACGCTGGAGGCCATCCACCGCGCCATGGCCGAGGACCTGGGCTGGACGCCGCCGGGCGGGAAGATTCGCGTCGAAGTCGTCAACAACGCGCGCGAGCTGGCGCGGGTGAGCACGCTGACGGAGAAGCAGATTCGCACCACGGGCACCATCGCCATCTGCAAGTTCAGCAAGCTGATGGTGACCAGCCCCAAGGCCGTGGCCCAGGGCTACGACTGGCAGGACACGCTGGCGCACGAGTACATCCACCTCGTCATCAGCCAGATGAGCCGCAACACCGTGCCCATCTGGCTGCACGAGGGCCTGGCCAAGTTCCTGGAGTCGCGCTGGCGCGGCAAGGGCGGCCTGGCCATGACGCCCTCCACGCAGGCCCTGCTGGGCAAGCGCGTGAAGGCGGACACGCTCATCCCCTTCGAGAAGATGCACCCGTCGATTGCGCTGCTGCCCACGGCGGAGGACGCGGCCGTCGCGTTCGCCGAGGTGTTCTACGCCATCGACTACGTGCACCAGACGAAGGGCTCCGCGGGGTTTCGCGCCATCATCCAGGAGCTGAAGGCCGGGCAGAAGGACCGCAAGGCGGTGGAGACGGCCACGGGCATGCCCTTCGCCCTCTTCGAGAAGGCGTGGCTGGCCCACATCAAGAAGCAGCCCTTCCCGCAGGAGCTGCTCCCGCGCGAGGAGCGCGTGGTGCTCAAGGAGGACGCCAAGGGCAAGGCGAAGGACGAGAGCGAAAAGAAGGGGCGGGAAATCTCCTTCGGCGACTTCGACAACGTGGAGGAGGTGCCGGCGCGCCGCTTCGCCCATCTGGGAGAGGTGCTGCGCGAGCGCAACCGGGTGAAGGCCGCGGCGGAGGAGTACGCCAAGGCCCACAAGCTGGTGGGCGACAAGTACGAGTCCATCTCCAACAAGTACGCGCTGGCGCTGCTGGAGCTGCGGCGGCTGGACGAGGCGGAGAGCGTGCTGCGCGGCAGCCTGCGCGTGTACCCGGGCTCGCCCTCCACCAACGTGCACCTGGGCCGCATCCTCGTGTTCCGCAAGGACTACCCGAAGGCGAAGACGGCATACCTGGAGGCCCTGGCCTCGGACCCGTTCGACCCGGAAATCCACCTGGCCCTCACGCGCATCCACGGCGAACTGGGCGAGTCGGCGCTGGCCACCCGCGCGCGCACAGCCGCCGTGAAGCTCACCAACCTCAAGCCCGAGCAGGTGGACCACGTGGCCCAGACCTTCCTCAAGGATGAGGATGAGCTGTCGGAGATGAATGTCTCCGCCGCCGGAGTCCCTGGCGGGGAGCAGCCGGCACAGCAGCAGCAGGCGCCCGACGCCGGACGCTGAGCCGGCGACGCGGGCGGGCAGCAGCCGTCCGGCCGAGCGCCCACCCATCCATGGGCGCTCCCCTGTCCGTGCGTAGCTTCAGGCGCGGGGGGGCAGGATGGAGCTCGACTCGCTCATCGCGCTGTCCGCGCAAATCATGGAGGTCGCGGGCGTGGCCGCCATGGTGCTGGGCGCCCTCCTGTCCCTGGTGCTGCTCGCGATGCGCGGGGGCCTGATGCGGGACGTGGCCTACCACCGCTTCCGACTCAACCTGGGTCGCGCGATTCTGCTGGGCCTGGAGTTCCTCGTCGCCGCCGACATCATCCGCACGGTGAGCGAGGAGCCCTCGCTGCGCGCCGTCCTCGTGCTGGGCCTCATCGTCCTCATCCGGACCTTCCTCAGCTTCACCCTCACCGTGGAGCTGGAGGGCCGCTGGCCCTGGCAGCAGCGCGAGACGGGCTCCAAGGCCGTGAATGGCCCCGGGGCTCCCCCCGCGTCGCCCCCGCGTGCCCCGTGAGGCCGATGAGGCGGAGCGCTCCATGCGGCATGGAGCGCTCCCAACCGAGACTGATGGGCAGGGCCACCGTTGGCCGGCGCACCCATGAGCCCTCCGAACGTGTGGTGCTTCACGGACCGCCGGTCCGGCGCATACGACTTGCCGCGACCTCGTTCCAAGGTGCGCGCCCGACAGCCAGGGGTTTCAAGACTTTCCGAAGTACGAAAGGAGAAGCACGACATGAAGCGCACCCTTCAGGGAATCATCGTCACGGCCTCGCTCCTCACCGGCGGTCTCGCCCTCGCCCAGGGCCCGGGCAGCCCGTCTCCCGGTCAGCCGATGAAGGCCGAGAAGGGCATGGGCGGCGACTTCAAGGGCTTCATGGCCCCCAAGGACGAGAAGGCGCTGCTGGACCAGCTGCACTACGCCAACCAGCAGGAAATCAAGCTCGGCCAGCTCGCCGAGAAGAGCGCCATGAATCCCGAGGTGAAGTCCTTTGCCAGCATGATGGTCAAGGACCACACCGCCATGGACCAGAAGCTCATGGACCATGCGAAGGGCAAGGGCCTGAAGGTCGCGGACATGCCGAAGCCGGCGAACGACCTGGAGAAGAAGATGATGGCCCAGGACAAGGCCAGCATGGAGGAACTCCAGGTGCTCAAGGGCGCCGCCTTCGACTCGGCCTACATGGCCGGCCAGGTCGCCGACCACGACGCCACGCTCGGCAAGGTGATGGCGTCGAAGCAGGCCATGCCCACCATGGACCCGCAGATGACGGCGATGATGCAGGAGCTCACCCAGAAGGTGCCCGCGCACCGCGAGCAGGCCTGGACCATCCTCGGCAAGCTGGACGACGGCATGGCCGTGGGCGGCTCCGGCACCATGGGCAGCACGGGCGGCAACATGGACCACGGCTCCATGGGCCACGGCTCCACGGGTGGCACGACGGCGCCCACCACGCCCGCACCGAAGAAGTAGCCCTCGTCACCTCGGCAATACGGGCGCGTTTTCGCCTCATGACACCCCGCGCCTCCTGGTGATTCCGGGGGGCGCGGCTTCGTTGCATGATGCCGCGCCATGATGCTCCGGACCCTGACCCTGGCCACCGCGCTCACCCTCGGCTCGCTGCTGACGGGCTGCGCGAACGACGCGGACTCCATCTGCGACAAGCGGCAGAACTGCTTCGACGACGACATCGACACCGGCGCGTGCGCCGAGCGCGTCGAGGAGTGGGTGGAGGAGGACGACGAGGACGACCGCCGGGAGCGCGTGGAGAACTGCGCTCGCTGCATCGACGACCGCACCTGCGCGGAGGTCCTCGAGAACTGCATCGACGAGTGCTTCGACATCCCGTCCTGAGTCGCGCCGACGCTCCTGCGCCGCTCGGGAGGCGTACCGGGGCCCGCGCCTGAAGCGGGGCCCCGGCGGGCGTGACTCACGCCGCTACTTGCGCGTCCACTGGTCCAGCCAGGCCAGCACCTCGTCGTGCCACTGCACGCTGTTGGCCGGCTTCATCACCCAGTGATTCTCGTCGGGGAAGTAGAGCAGCTTCGAGGGGATGCCCTTGCGCTGCAGGGCGGTGAAGGTGCCCATCCCCTGCGTCTCCACCACGCGGAAGTCCTGGCCGCCGTGGATGACCATCATCGGCGTCTTCCACTTCGCCACGTGGTTGATGGGGCTGTGCTTGCCGTAGCCCTCGGGGTTCTCCCAGGGCGTGCCCTTGTGCTCCCACTCGGGGAACCACAGCTCCTCCGTGTCGAAGTAGCCCATGCGCTCGTCGAGGATGCCGTCGTGGTTGACGAGGCACTGGAAGCCGTCCGGCCAGTTGCCGGCAATCCAGTTGATCATGTAGCCGCCGTAGCTGGCGCCCAGCGCGCACCCGCGCGTCTTGTGGATGAAGGGGTAGCGCTCCCGGGCGGCGGCGAGGCCCTTCTGCAAGTCCTCCAGCGGCTTGCCACCCCAGTCATCGCGGATGGCGTCGGTGAAGGCCTGCCCGTAGCCGGTGGAGCCGTGGAAGTCGACCATGACGGCCACGTAGCCACGCGCCGCGTACGACTGCGGGTTCCATCGGTAGTGGAAGTGGTTGCCGAAGGAGCCCTGCGGGCCGCCGTGGATGAGGAAGGCCAGCGGGTACTGGCGCTTCGCATCGAAGTCCACCGGCTTCACCACCCAGGCGCGCACCGTCTCGTTGTTCCAGCCGGGGAACTCGAACTGCTCGAAGGCGCCGAAGCGGATGCGGGCCAGGTGCTCCTGGTTCACCTGGGTGAGCTGACGCGAGCCGGTGCCGTCCGCGTTCATGACATGCAGGTCCGCGGGCGAGTCCAGGTCGTCATGCACGTAGACGACGCGGCCTCCGGCGGCGGGCTGCGGGGAGTCGTCGGTGCCGTCCTTGGTGAGCTGGCTCACCTTGCCGCTGGCCACGTCCAGCGCGAAGACGGGCTGCAGGCCGAGGTGGTTGGCCACCGCGTAGAGCGTCTTGCCGTCCGCGCTCCACGCGAGGGCGGAGGCGGAGCGGTCCCACTCCTCGGCGAGCACGCGCTCCTGGCCGCCCGGCCAGGCACGGAGGATGACGCGGTAGCGGTCCGCCTCGTAGCCGGGACGCGACATGGCGAGGTACGCCAGCGTCTTGCCGTCCGGGCTGAAGACGGGGCTGGTGTCGGTGGCGCGGTTCTTCTCGGTGAGCTTGCGCGGCTTCGCCTTGCCGTCCACGGGGGCGAGGAAGAGGTCCAGGTCCGTGGACCAGGACTCGGCGCGGCCCACGTCGCGAGCGGTGAAGACCACGCTCTTGCCGTCCGGGGTGAAGGTGAACTCGTCCGCGCCGCCGAAGGGCTTGGAGGGGCTGTCCGCGTCCATGCCCTTCATCACGTCCACGGGCGTGCCGCCGGCCACGGGGACGACGAACAGGTGCGAGCGCTTGCCCTCCTTCCACGTGTCCCAGTGCCGGACGAAGAGCTTGTCGTAGCTGCGGCCGGTGGCCTTCTTCTTGGAGCGCTCGACCTCACGCTGGGGGGAGCACTCCAGGTTGGGGCAGTCGGGGAACACCTCCAGGGCGACGGCCAGCTGGCTGCCGTCGCGGGACAGGCGGAAGGCGCCCACGTCGAGGGGGAGCTTCGTTACTTGAAGCGGCTCGCCGCCGTCCACGGGCAGGCGCCACACCTGCGAGGAGCCGCCGCGCGAGGAGAGGAAGAAGAGGCTCTTCCCGTCGGGGGCCCAGATGGGCTCGGAGTCCGCGTCCGGGTGCGAGGTGAGCTGGCGTGGGGCGCCCTCGGCGTCGAGGTGGGCGAGCCACAAGTCCGTGCGCCCGCGGTTGGCCTCCATGTCGGTGGTGCGCAGGACGTAGGCGAGCTGCTTTCCATCCGGGGAGACGCGCGGGTTGCTCAGCCGGCGTAGGGTGACCTGGTCCTGGATGGTGTACGGCTGGGGCCGGGCCGGCGCGGGTGCAGCGCCAAGGGCCAGGGCCGCGATGAGCGACAGCGGCAAGGTGTTCCTCCTGGGTGGGCCCGCGTCCGCCCCACGAGGAGTCAGGGCGCGGGAGTGCGTTCGGGAGTGGACGCTGCCCGCTCCCCCGAGCGCTGTCCACCTCGCGTCACAAGGACCGCGCGTGACGCGCCCTGGGCCGGTGCGTCACGTCCACGGCCGCACACCGCGCCTTCACGTAGGCATGACGGCGCGAGGCGAGGGTGTTAGAGCCATGGGCATGAGCGACCCTGTCATCGTCCGCGTCTGGTCCGACTTCGTCTGACCCTGGTGCTACGTCGGCCTCGTGGAGGTCGAGAAGCTGAAGAAGGAATATGACGTCCAGGTGGACTGGCGTCCGTTCTTCCTGCGCCCGGAGACCCCGCCAGAGGGCCTGCCCCTGCCGGCCTACGTGCGCGAGAAGATGAAGGACCCCAACAACCCGCTGAAGCGCCGCGCGGCCGCGGCCGGGCTGACCATGGTGGAGCGGGAGGTCATTCCCTCCACCCGGCGTGCCCACCAGGCCGCGGAGTACGCCCGAGAGCACGGGAAGCTGGAGCCCTTCAACGCCGCCATCCTCCGGCGCTACTGGAGCGAGGGCCAGGACCTGTGGCAGTGGGACACGCTCCGGGGCGCGGCCCAGGAAGCCGGGCTGAATCCGGACGACGTGCAGCGCGCCGTCGAGGAGGGCCGCTACAAGGAGGCCGTGGAGGACTCCGTGCGTCAGGCCCATGAAATGGGCATCAACGCGGTGCCTACCTTCATCCTCGGCGACAAGTTCGGCCTCCAGGGCGCCCAGGAGTACTCCGTCTTCAAGCAGGCGATGCAGCGGCTGGGCGTGCAGCCCCGCGCCACGCCCTGAGCGTTCCTGGTGCCCCGGGGGGCTTTCCTGTCCCCGGGGAGTCGCTTAGGAATGGGGCGCGATGACCACCGCGTCGGGCGATGCCCGCTTCCAAATCGAAGTCGTCAAGCTGCTGCTCCAGGTCGCCACCAGCGATGACCGCGTCACGCGCGAGGAAATCGAGCACGTCGTGGACACCGCGCGCGGCATGAGCGTGCCTCTGGAGGAGCTTGCCGCGATTACCCGGTGCCTGAAGAACGGCGAGCCGCTCCCCGCGCCGAACCTGGGCGTGCTGCGCGCCAATCCGGACGCCGTCATCCAGTCGGCCCGGACGCTGATGGCCAGCGACAGCCACGTGCATGGGGACGAAATCGAGATGCTGCGGCAGCTCCGCGAGCTGCTCGGCGTCACGCGCTGACTCGTCCTCCGAGGCCCCGGGCTCACGCCTTCACGGCCCGGGCGGCGTGACGGCTCACAGTCCCTTGAGCAGCACCAGCATCCGGCCCAGCGTCTCCGCGCCGCCCTTCCCCGCCAGGCCCTGCGCGAGCGAGTGCAGCTCCGGCGCCTGCTCCACGTGCTTCGCGATGACCTGGAAGCACTCCACCGCGGCGGCGTCGAGCCGGGCCCGCGCCTCCCCGGTGTCCCCTGCCCCGCCCTCGCACAGCGCCACCACCGCCGGGTGCCCGAAGAGCGTCCACCGCAGCACCGCCGCGCGCAGCGTCAGCCGGAACACGTAGTCCAGCAGCGTGGGCGCATCGGTGAACGGGTGGCGCAGCCAGTGGTTCACCGCGTGGTGACGGAAGTACTGCTCCACCCGCTCGGCCAGCGCCGGGTGCAGCCGCTCGCGCCGCTCCGCATGGATTCGCCACGCCGCGTCCGGTACCTCCGCGCCGCCGTAGGACGTGAGGACCGTACGCACCAGCGTGCTGAACCGCTCGCTCCGGACGGAGCCCAGGCGGGCCCTGAGCACGGTGGCGCAGATGCCGGCCCACGGCCCTCCGGGCAGCGACAGTGAAGTGAAGCCCTCGTGCAGCTCCGCCAGCGTCTCCGGCAGGGTGAAGGAGCGCAGCACGTCGGAGAGCAGGGCCGCGGACTCCCCGTCGAACGCCTCTGTCCCGCGGAAGTAGAACCCGTCCACCCGGAGCGCGAGCTGCCCGAGCGCGAACAGCCGCGAAGCAAACGGAAGCTCCCGCCGCTGGAGCAGCGCCACCGCCGTCGCGCGCACGGCCTCCGCGTGCCGCGTCCACGCATCCTCCGCGTCGCCTCCGAGCCGCCGCGCGACTTCCGGGCGCACGGCCACGTCCTCGGAGACGGGCACGGGCTCCACGCCGTCCTCCGCGAGCAGGCACAGCCGAGCCACCTCCGGGCACGCGAGCGAGCCGACCACTTCCAGCCGCTCACCCCACCGCGTGGCCACACGTGGGAAGGTGGCGCAGGCATCCGGCAGGACGGCCTCTCCGTGCGCGCGGTGGAGCGAGCACAGCTTGCGCTCATCGAGGAACGTGCAGTGCCCGTCCTCGCGCTTCGCGATGACCCCAGCCTCCGCGCCGGGGCCGCTGCCTTCATCCGGCCGGATGAGCGCCTCCACCCGCGCCGCGTCCGGGCCACCCGCCACCGTCTCGCGCAGCCGCTTCCAGCGCGCCTCGCTGACGGTGACCACGAGCCCCGCGCAGCAGGTGTCCTCGCAGGAATCCGCGAGGCACCTGAAGCGCGTCATGTAGCGGGGCGCAGAGGCCGTCATGGCGCGCGGGCTACTTGCGGCCCAGCGCCTTCTTGACGAAGCCCCAGAAGCCGCCGGCGCGCTCCTTGAGGTCGGCGCCGCGCCGGTCCTCCGCCGCCTTGACCGACTCCTTGCTCACCTGGAGCTGCTTCTGCAGCTCCTCGGGCGAGTAGCGCGTGGCCAGCGTGGCCTTCACTTCCTTGCGCGTGGAGTACTCGCGCGCCTCCACGTGCAGCACGCACTCGGAGTCGAGCTTGATGGTGACGGCGACGCGGACGGAGCCCTTGGGTCCCCGGGGCAGGCCCTCGATTCGCACCGTGCCCAGGTACTCGTTGGCGGAGATGTGGTTGTCCTCGCCCTGGAAGATGGACAGCTCGAGGAACTCCTCGTTGTCCTTCGTCGTGTTGATGGCGAAGGAGCGCTGGGCAGGCAGCGGGCTGTTGCGCTCGATGACGCGCTTGAAGGCGCCGCCGGGCATGGCCACGCCCACCGTCATCGGCAGCACGTCGATGAGCACCACGCTGCTCACCTTGTCCACCGAGCCCGAGTACAGCGCCGCGCCCAGGGCCACCGCCTCGTCCGCGTTGACGCTGGCCTGCGGCCCCTTGCCGAACAGCTCCTTCAGCTTGTCGCGCACCATGGGCATGCGGCTCATGCCGCCCACGAGGATGATGTCGTCCACCTCGGAGGCCTTGAGCTTCGCGTCCAGCAGCACGTCGCGCACCACGTCCACGGTGCGGCTGAGCAGCGGGTCGCAGATCTTCTCCAGCTCCGGCCGCGTGAAGACGACGCGCAGGTCCCGGGGCCGCCCCGCCGCGTCCATCATCAGCATGGGGATGTGGACCTCGAAGCTGGCGCGCTCGGAGAGCGCCATCTTCGCGCGCTCGGCCGCGTCGCTCACGCGCGACAGGGCGATGCCGTCGCCGGTGAAGGCGATGCCCTCCTTCTCCTGGAAGCGCGCGAGGAGGAAGTCGACGATGAGGTTGTCGAAGTCGATACCGCCCAGGAAGATGTCGCCGCCGGTGCCGAGCACCTCGAAGACGTTCTTCTCGATTTTGAGGATGGTGGCGTCGAAGGTACCGCCGCCCAAATCGTAGACGAGGACCTTCTTGTTCAGCTCGCGGTTGAGGCCGTAGGCGAGCGCCGCGGAGGTGGGCTCGTTGAGGATGCGCTCCACCTTGAGTCCCGCGAGGATGCCGGACTTGCGGACGGCCTCACGCTGCGGCTCGGAGTAGTACGCGGGCACCGTCACCACCGCGCGCTCCACCTTCTGGTTGAGGTGGGCCTCCGCCATCTCCTTGCACTCGCGGAGGATGATGGCCTGCACCTCCTCGAGCGACAGGACGTTTTCGCCGAGCAACACGGCCGCGCGGCCCGCGGCATCGGGGACGATTTCGTAGTGGAAGCGCTCGCGGACCTGGTTCACCACGGCGCTGTCGTAGGGACGGCCCACCAGTCGCTTCGCGCCGTAGATGGTCTGCTGCGGGCGCAGCACGAGCTGGTTCTTCGCCCGGTGGCTGACGAGCAGCTTGTTCTGCGCGTTGAGCGAGATGACGGAGGGGATGGTGTTGTAGCCCTCGCGCGAGCGCAGCACGACGGGCCGTCCGTTGCTGAGCAGCGCCACGCACGAGTTGGTGGTGCCCAGGTCGATGCCGATGACCGGCCCCGTGCCGGCGACCTGCCCCGGCGGCGACAGGAAGACGAGTCGGGGCAGGCCGCGCTCGTCCAGCGGGGGCGCGACGGGCGCCTGCTTCGCCGCGGCCGGGCTGAGCAGCGTGGGCATGCCCACGGGCTCGGGCGCGCGAGGCGCCTCACGGCGGACGTTGGGCAGGGACGGCGCGGCCGGAGGCGCGGGAGGCGGCGCGACAGGCGCGGGCCGGGGCGCCTGGGCCGCCGCCGGAGGAGGCGGAGGCGGCACCGGAGCGGCCATGGGCCTGGGCGGAGGAGGCGGCGCCTTGGCGGCGGGCGCGGGCGTCGGGCTCCCGAACTCGAACGCGTCGACATCCTCCGACATGTCCAGGTCGAACTCGATGCTGCCACCCGAAGCGCGGGCCGCGGGGGGCGCCGGAGGTGGCGTCACCGGCGCAGCGGGCGCTGCGCGAGGCGGAGGGGGGGCCTCGAGGGGCGCCTCCTCCATGGCGTCGGACAGGTCCAGGTCGAACTCGAAGCTACCGCCCGAGCGGGCCGCGGCGGGCGCCGGAGGCGGAGCCACGGGAGCCGGTGCAGCGCGAGGAGGCGGAGGCGGGGCGGCGCGAGGCGGCGGCGCCACGGGTGCCTCTTCCACGGCGTCGCCCAGGTCCAGCTCGAACTCCAGGGCTCCACCCGAGGTGGGGGGAGGCGGCGGAGGCGGAGCGGCGCGGGGCGGCGGGGCCGCAGCGCGGGGCGGCGGCGGCGCCTCTTCCACGGCATCGCCGAAGTCCAGCTCGAACTCCAGGGGCGCGCCCGAGGGCGGAGGGCCCGAGGAGGACGGCTCGAGCTCCACCGTGAAGCCGACCTCGATGGGCGGCTCGTCGAGCGGCTCGCCCAGGGCCACGGGCGTGCCGGTGACAGGGGCCTCCATCTCGAACTCGAACCCGGGCAGCGGCTCGTCCCCGTCCGGGGGCGAGGGTGGAGGCGGGGTGCTCGCGATGAGCTCGTCGAGCGGGATGTCCACGTCGTCCTCCGCGGGCGGAGGCGGCGCGAAGGCCATGGCGGCCGGGAAGGGCGCGGGCGTCCGGGGCTCGGCGACGGGAGGCGGGAAGTTGAACGGCTCATCCGCGACAGGCGCCTCGGGCCCCTCCGAGGACTCCAGGTCATCGAAGAGCGAGTCGAGCGCCATGCCCCCCGCCGCGCGCGGAGCAGATGCCGGAGCCACCGGGGGCGCGGGGGCAGGCCGCACCTGCGCGGGAGCAACCCTGGGCGCCACGGCGGGGGCGACGGCGGGAGCCACGGAAGGGGCCACCAAGGGAGCCACGGAAGGCAGCGACGGAGCGACGGAAGCGACGGCGTCCGGCTTGCGTTGGAGCATCATGTCGACGAGCGCGCGGCTCGCCGTGTCGAGCTCCTCGAACTGGAGTCCCATGCCGGGAGGCCCGGACGGGTCTCCGACTTCGCGGACCCAGCGCACCAGGGCGGCGCCGCGCAGCACGCGCACGCCCCCGGCGATCTGCACCTCGAACTTGACGGGTGTCCCCACGGGCTGTGGGGTGCGCGAGCGGATGAACATCCCGCCCGGGCTCAGGTTTGTGGCGAACTCTTCAGCGAAGCTCCCCACGGTTTCATGCTTGAGCTTCACCAGCAGACCCACTGCTTTGCGGTCCGTGGTGCGCCTGCCTTGATCCATAGCGCCTGACCATCGCGGTACGGGCCGCTCCGCTCAAGAGGGTTTTGACCCCTCGGCTGGCCGCTCGGCGAATGGACGACACCAGGTACGCCTGTGACCTACCTGCACCTTCCTATATCCTGATGGCCTTCGCAGGAGCCCTCGCATGAGCACAGCCACCCTCACCGCCCCCGCTCCGGCCCGCACGGGCTGGCTGGTGGACCGGCGGCACGACCTGATTTCCACCGTGGGCGGAGTGGCCGCGAGCTTCGCCCTGGTCGGGCTGCATGTCTGGGGTGGCATCAGCAGCCTGGTGCTGTGGTGGGCATGGGTGCTGGCGCTCGACGGACCGCACCTCTTCGCGACGGTGTCGCGCACCTACCTGGACGCGCGCGAGTGGCAGACGCGGCGCCGGCTGCTGCTGGGGAGCCTGGGGTGGTTCGCGGCGGGGCCGCTGCTCTTCGGCGTGTCGGCGCTGCTGGGGACGAAGGTGCCCTTCGTGGTGTTCCTCACGCTGTCGTCGCTGTGGGCGTACTGGCACGTGGTGCGGCAGCACTACGGCATCATGGTGCTGTACCAGCGCAAGGGGGGCGAGTCGTCGCCGCTGGACCGGCGGCTCGACAGCGTGACGCTGTACACCGGGCTGCTGGCGCCGTTCGTGGCGTTCGCGGTGACACACCCGACGGCGCGCAAGCAGCTGGGGCTGGTGGGAGCCCCCACGTGGGAGCCGGTGGTGGCGGGGGCGTGCTTCGCCGTCGTGCTGGCGCTGGTGCTGCTCCATGCGGCGCGGCAGGTGCAGCGGGCCCGCACGGGGCTGCGGGTGAACGGGCCGAAGCTGCTGATGATGGGCGCGGCGCTGGGGCTGACGGCGGTGGTGTTCTGGCCGTCGGTGTCGGCGCGCATGGACTTCGTCATGTTCGCGGTGGCGGTGACGGCGTTCCACAACGTGCAGTACCACGGCGTGGTCTGGTTCTATCACCGCAACCGCTACCACGCGGCCGGAGTGGACCCGGCGCCCTTCGGCCTGGCGCCGAGGGTGAGCCGGCGCTTCATCATCTACGCGGCATGCGGGGTGGTGTTCACGCTGCTGTATCGCGGGCTGGGCTGCGGCTTCGGCGCGCACCCGGGCTGCGGCGGCTTTGACTTGCGGATGCCGCTGGCGGCGGGGCTGACGCTGAGGGATTTGGTGGGGGGCTTCATCTGGGGCTTCGCCCTCCACCACTACTACCTGGACCAGAAAATCTGGCGCGTGAGCCGGGACGCGGGGCTGAACAAGGATTTGAAGCTGGGCACGGCGTCAGCGTAGGGGCTGCCGCCTGCCCTACCGCCGAGCCAGCGCCTGGGACCGGACATCCCGTGACGTAAGCCACTGCGAAGCGGAACGCAGGTGCTACCCTGCGCCCCGATGAAGCGTTTCATTCTCTTCGTGTGCGTGGTCGTCGTACTGCTGGCCGTGGGCGGCACCGGTGCCTTTCTCTGGGCCGAGGGTCAGGTGCAGAGCACCATGGCGCCTCCCGGAGCGGCCCCGGTGGAGTTCACCGTCCCCAAGGGCACGTCCGGGCGCGGCCTGGGCTCGCTGCTCGCCTCCCAGGGGCTCATCCGCGATGCGCGCATCTGGCGCTGGCACCTGTTCCGCCGTGGCGCCTTCGCCCCCAAGGCCGGGCGCCATGAGGTCAGCCCCTCCATGACGGTGGCGGAGCTGGCCACCGCGATGGAGGGCAACCCCATCCCCGAGGACGTCCCCTTCGTCGTGGTGGAGGGCTGGCGCCTGCGCGACACCGACGCGGCGCTCGTGGCCGCGGGCTTCATCACTCCCGGCGCGTACATCGCCGCGGCCAGCAACCCCGGCAAGTTCACCGCCCCCTTCCCCCTGCCCACCGCGGGCACGCTGGAGGGCTACCTCTACCCGGAGACCTACGGCATCCTGCCGGGGAAGCTGGACGTGCAGGCGCTCATCCAGCGCCAACTGGACGCTTTCGCCGCGCGCTTCTACGCGCCCAACCGAGAGGCCATCGCCAAGAGCGGCCGCACGCTGCACGAGGTGGTGGTGATGGCCTCCATGCTGGAGCGCGAGGAGCCCGTCCCCGCGCAGCGCCCTCTGGTGGCCGGCATCCTCTGGAAGCGCGTGGACAAGGGCTTCCCGCTCGGCGTGGACGCGACGTCCCGCTACGAGCTGGCGCAGTGGAACGACCGCGTCGCCTTCCTCAAGCGCCTGCGGGACACGCAGGACCCGTACAACACCCGGCACCGTAAGGGCCTGCCGCCGAGCCCCATCGGCGCGCCCACCGTCGCCTCGCTCCAGGCGGCCATGGAGCCGAAGCCGAGCGAGTACTGGTACTACCTGCACGACGCCCAGAAGATACTGCGCCCCTCGCGCAACGCGGAGGAGCACGAGGCGCTCCGCAAGAAGTACAACGTGTACTGAGAGGGGACGCGGCCCGCGCCCTGAAGACAGGCGTGGGCCGCAAACCGGAGCCACCGTGCGAGGTGAGCGTCCGCGCCGGAGTCAGCGCCCCTGGAACCCCGAGCCGCCGCGCGAGGTGGGCGCCCGCGCCGACGGAGTCAGCGCCCCTGGAAGACGGGGGCCCTGCGCTCCGAGGCGGCGGCGAGTCCCTCGCCCAGGTCCGCGCTCCCGTAGCTCTCCGCCTGGAAGCGCGCCTCCTCCTCCAGCGCCGTCCGCAGCGCGGCCCGGTCCGGAGCCAGCCGCTGCTTCAGTGCGTGCGTGGCCAGCGGGGCGTTGCCGGCAATCTGCGTGGCCAGTGCCCGGGCCCGCGCGAGCACCCCGCCCGCTGGCGCCGCCTCCAGCGCCAGCCCGAGCCGCACCGCCTCCTTCCCGTCAAAGCGCCGTCCGGTGAGGAGCAGCTCCGCCGCGGCCTGCGCACCGGCCCGCCAGGGCACGAAGTACGTCGCGCCCATGCCGGGGTGCAGGCCCAGCTGGACGAAGTTGAGCGCGAGCTTCGCGTCCTCGCCCACGACACAGAAATCACACGCGAGCGCCACGCACAGGCCCGCGCCGATGGCCGGCCCGTCCACCGCCGCCACGGTGGGCATGGGCAGCTCCAGCACGCTCAGGTAGCGCGCGTAGAAGTCGAGCATGAACGTGCGCGCCTCCTCGAAGGAGGCCTTGCGCAGCCGCTCCAGCATCTTCAAGTCGCCGCCAGCGGAGAACGCTCCACCGGCGCCGGTGAGGACCACCGCCCGCACGTCGCGGCGCTCGCGAAGGGCTTCCACGCGGGCCCGCAGCGCGTCCCCCAGCTCGGGAGTCATCACGTTGCGGCGGGCGGTGTCATTCAGGGTGAGGGTGGCGACGGCACCCTCCACCTCCAGCAGGACGTCAGCGGCAGGAGCGGACATGGGCGCGCACTGTACGCTCAGGCTCGCAGCACGGTCACCTTGCGCCCGGAGGGCGCCTGCGCCTGCTCGAAGCGGGTCCTCGACTCCGTACCTCCAGCCTCCGGCCGGCGGTCGAAGACCACGAGCACGCCCTCATCGAGCCCCAGTCGCTCCAGGTACTCATCGAGCTGGGTGAGGCCCTTCTCCAGTGGGTCCTTCTCCCCCTCGCGCCACACCTTCAGCTCCAGGGCATGACGTTGCAGGCGACGCTGGCCGTTCTCCTCGTAGGGCCAGCGCACCAGCAGGTCGATACGCCCGCGCCCCACGCCGTACTCCCGGTCCACCTGGCCGCCGCCATTCACCACCCGCTGGAGGAAGGCCATGAGCACGAGCTGAGGGGCCACCTCATGGTAGGTCATCCCGGCGGCCAGCACCTCGCCGTGCTCGCGCCAGAAGTCGGCGAACTCCCGGAGAATCCGCGCGAAGTCCAGCCGGCCATCCGGCAGGATGAAGCTCCTGGGAACGACCACCACCTTGGGCTCGGCGTTGCCAGCCAGCACCCGGGCGATCAGCTCCTGGTAGATGGGGTTGGCTACCCGCACCGGGTCATTCGGAGCGCACAGACCCAGGTCCCGGGTGTACTGGAGGTCGTCCTGATAGCTGTCCCCGCCTCCCGCAAAGGTGCCCGCCAGCACAGGCTCCAGGATGGCGCGGACCCGAGGCTCACGCAGCTTGTCGGTGAGGCTGTCCAGGTGCGTCTCGCGGCGCGCAATCAACACCGCTCTGGCCCGCTCCACATCTTCACGGCGGATGGGCTGGGCACGGTCGGGGACCAGCTCTTCCACGGCCACCTTGGCCAGGGCGTTGACGAGCCACGGCTGCCCTTGGGTGGACTCGAAGGCCAGCGCCAGGGCCTCAGGCTCGAAGCGTTGACCGGTCTCGGCGGTGTGCTGGGCGTAGAGCTCGACAACCTCCCCTGCGGTGAAGCTGCGGAGGGTGAGCGAGCGCACCTTGATGTTGAAAGGGCTCGCGGTGCCCAGGTGCTCGCGATCTTCAGCGGCGACCTTGTAGTCGCGCACGTCCCTCAGGCCGATGAGGGCCATCGAGGAGGGGAAGTACGTGGGGCGCCTGGGGTAGCCACTGCGAAGCTGGCGCAGCACGCTGAGCAGCGTCACGTCTCGCAGCGCGTCGACTTCATCAAGGAAGACAACCAGGGGCCTGGGTGCTGCCTCGGCCCAGGCGGTGAGGGCCGAGCTGATACGACTGCCAGGGGGGGCGTCGGGGAAGGGTGGAGGCTGAAGCTCAGGAGGCAGTTGATGGAGTGCATCCTTCCGCCACTCCTCGAGCACCGCGAGCTCAGCGGTCCCGACGTCCTGGGGAAAGGGGTTGCCCATCTCCATGGACACAAGCACCGCGACGTGTTGGCCTTCGGCCGTCAGTTCCCATGCGAGCGAGCGCAGTGCAGTTGTCTTGCCCACCTGACGGGGGGCATGGACGACGAAGTAGCCCTCCTGGTCAATGAGGGAGCGCAGTTCGGGCAGGCGCCGGAGTGCCGGCAGCATGTAGTTGCGGTCCGGGCGGCACGGGCCAGCGGTGTTGAACCAGCGGGGCATGGCGCTCACCCTGTAACCGCCGGAGGGCGGGGCGCAAGAGGGACTTGCGGCCCCGGTGACTTCGCAACCCTCCTGCCCCGCCCTGAGCGCCTACGGCACCACGAGCCGCAGGAACGCGTCCTGGTTCCACGCGTTGCCCGCGCCATCGCGCTGCCACCCCGTCACGGCGAGCCCCTTCCCGGGCACCACCGCCATCCCCGCCGCCGAGAGCGAGCACTGGCCGCTCTCGCACACGGCCACCGGCAGCCGCTGCTCGTCCCGCCAGGCCCCATCGGCGCCATACCGCGTGAGCACGTTGCCGCACGCCACCGCCACCGTGCCCTCACCGTCCACCGCCACCGCCGGCCCCACCTCCGTCACCGGGCCACACGCCGGCTGCTTCAGCCAGCGCTCGTCCCCATCCGCCCCCGCCGTGAGCACGTACGGCCCCGACGTCCCCAGCGAAGCCTCGCCCCACACCATCAGCCCCGTGAAGTCGCCAGCCACCGCCACCGCGCCATCCGCGCCCACGGCCACCGAGGTGACGCGCCCCTTCGCACCCGGCACCTCGCGGCCCCACGCCAGCTTCCCGTCCTCGCCGAACGCGAGCACCACGAAGCCGCGCACGCCCACGGTGCCGAACGTCTGGCCATCCACCTCCAGCGTGTCCGACAACTGCCCCGCGAGCACCGACAGCCCGGAGGGCGTCACCGCCACCGCCTGCAACAGCGTGCCCTCCCCCACCCCCGCGAAGCGCCGCGTCCACCGCACGGCGCCGTCCGCGCCGTAGCGCGTGAGCACCGGGTCATGCGCCCCGGCCGTCCACTCCTCGCCCGCCGCCAGCACTCCGCCCGCCGCATCCGCCGCCACGGCGTACACCTTCTGCCCCACCCGCCGCTGCCACACCGCCTCGCCGGCCGGGGAGAACTTCACCAGGAACCCGTCCTGAGCCTCGCCCAGCCCGAAGTCCGCCGAGTACAGGAACGCATTGCCCGTGAGGAACACCGCCCCGTCGCTCCCGGGGGACGCCGCTACCCGCGTCTCGGACAGGCGGTTGCGGAGGAACTCCTTCGACCAGCGCGCCTTCCCATCCGCCGCATACCGCGTCAGCGTCAGCGAGAGCTTCTCGCCTTCCACCGAGTCACGGTCCTCGTCCGAGCGGGGCGTGCTCGACACCACCACCACCACGTCCCCGTCACGCCCCACGGCCACGCCCGTGCCGCTATCGTCCTGGGGGCCCCCCACCACCTGGGTCCACGCCCGTCCGCGAGGCCGCTCCGGCAAGGGGATCTCCCCTGCCGTGGGCGGCTGCGTGGCCGTGCCCGGGTCTCCAGAGTCTCCAGGAAGGGAGGGAGCCGCCTCCTCGCCGGGCTGCCCGTCCCCAGCCAGGGAGGCCGCATCAGCGCCGTTCCCGCCACACCCCGTCCCCATCCACAGCAGGGCCACCGGCAGAAGCCCCAGCCAACGGTTGCCAACTCGCTCTGACCGCATGTGCTCTCCAAGGAGCCCGCTCCCGTCTACCGGGGGCAGGGCCTTGGGAACCTAAGCAGCGTGTTCGGGGGGCGGCATTCCCCCGCCCTCGGAGGCGGCGCTACATGCCCGGAGGGCGTGCAGGCGGCCGGTACGGAAGTCCTCCTGTACCCCGACGTGCCGGAATGTACGGCAGCGGAATAGGTCTACGCCCCAACGGTTGCCAGCGCACGCCTCGGCCACTCTCGTGGCGGAAACCGTTGGTCCCCGCGCCGCCCCGAATTAAGAGAACCCTTCCATGGAAAGCGCCGCCCCTGCCCCACGCCCCGTGCCCGACGCCTCGAGCGACGACCTCCGCGCCGTCGAAGAGCTCGCCCAGGCCCGCAACGAAATCGTCGGTCAAATCGAGAAGCGCGTCGTCGGCCAGCGCGAAGTGGTGGAGCACCTGCTCATCTCGCTCTTCGCCCGCGGCCACTGCCTCTTCGTCGGTGTGCCCGGCCTGGCCAAGACGCTCCTCATCTCCACCCTGGCGGACGTCCTCAACCTGTCCTTCAACCGCATCCAGTTCACCCCGGACCTGATGCCGTCGGACATCACCGGCACGGACATCCTCGAAGAGGACCGCACCACCGGCCGGCGCACCTTCCGCTTCCTGCAGGGCCCCCTGTTCGCGAACATCATCCTCGCGGACGAGGTGAACCGCACCCCGCCCAAGACGCAGGCCGCGCTGCTCCAGGCCATGCAGGAGTACCGCATCACCGCGGGCGGCCGCACCTACCCGCTGGATTTGCCCTTCCTCGTCTTCGCCACCCAGAACCCTATCGAGCAGGAGGGCACGTACCCGCTGCCCGAGGCCCAGCTCGACCGCTTCATGTTCCTGGTGGACGTGGGCTACCCCACCGCCGAGGAGGAGGTGCAGATTGTGAAGAGCACCACCGGCGGCCCGCAGCCCAAGCTGGAGAAGATTCTCTCCCCCGAGCGCATCCTCGCCCTCCAGGAATTGGTGCGCCGCGTGCCCGTCCCGGACCACGTGGTGCGCTACGCGGTGGAATTGGTGCGCCACACGCGTCCCAAGGAGCCGGGCGCGCCGGACTTCATCGCGAAGAATGCATCCTGGGGTGCCGGTCCTCGCGCGAGCCAGTACCTGGTGGTCGCCGCCAAGGCGCGCGCCATCCTCAACGGCCGCTTCGTGGCCACCGTCGAGGACGTGCGCGCCCTCGCCCGCCCCGTGCTGCGCCACCGCGTGCTGCCCAACTTCACCGCGGAGAGCGAGGGCATCACCTCGGTGAAGCTCATCGACCAGCTCCTCACCGTCGTGAAGGGCTAGGCGCGCGCGCACCATGCTGCTCGACGCCCAGACGCTGGCCCGCCTCCGGGGAGTGAAGCTGCGCGCCCGCGCGGTGATGGAGGGCGTGCTGTCCGGCCTCCACAAGAGCCCCCATCAGGGGCAGAGCGTGGAGTTCGCCGAGCACAAGGAGTACGCCCCCGGCGACGAGCTGCGCCACCTGGACTGGAAGGCGTACGGCAAGTTCGACAAGTACTACGTCAAGCGCTACGAGCACGAGACGAACCTGCGCGCCGTCATGGTGGTGGATGCCTCCGCCTCCATGGGCTACAGCAGCGGCGCGCTGAGCAAGCTGGAGGTGGCCACCACGCTGGCGGGCGCGCTCTGCTACCTGCTGGTGCGCCAGCAGGACGCGGCGGGCCTGGCGCTGATGGTGGGCGGAAAGTGGCGGGACGTGCCGCCGCGCGCGTCCGCGGGCCACCTCAACGTGCTGCTGGAGACGCTGGAGTCCACCCTGCCCAACGGCGCCACGGACCTGGGCAGCGCGGCGGACCACCTCGCGGAGGTGCTGCCCCGCCGCTCCACCGTCATCGTCCTCACCGACTTGCTGGACGAGAAGCAGGACGCGCTCAAGCGCATCCTCGCGCTGCGGCAGCGGAAGAACGATGTCTCCGTGTTCCACCTGGTGGACCCGGCGGAGCTGACGTTCCCCTTCGATGACCCCACGCTGTTCCTCGACATGGAGGGCGAGGGCCGCATCGAGGTGAACCCCCGTGAAATCAAGGAGAGCTACCTGGAGGAGTTCAACGCCTTCCTCGCGAGCGTGAAGGCGGCGTGCGCCGAGGCGGACGTGGACTACGAATTGGTGCGCACCGACGAGAAGCTGGACGACGTGCTGCTGCGCTACCTGGCGCGGCGCGGGAGGCGCGGGTGACGTTCGGCAATCCGTGGATGCTGCTTGGCGCGCTGGGCGCCCTCATCCCCCTGCTGGTGCACCTGTTCGACCGGCGCCGTCCGCGTCCGCACCCCTTCGGTCCGCTGGCCTTCGTGCTGCGCAGCCAGAAGCGCACCGCCAGCCGCCTCAAGCTCAAGCGCCTGCTGCTGTACGCGCTGCGCACGCTCATCCTCCTCGCCATTCCGCTGGCGCTGGCCCGGCCGGAGTGGCGCCGCGACACGGCCACGGCCCTGGTGGTGAAGGGCCCCGCGGCCACGGCCATCATCCTGGACGCGTCGCTGTCCATGCGCTGGTCGGACGGCACATCGCTCTTCGAGCGCGGCCGGGACGAGGCGCGCGACGCACTCAAAGACTTGCTCCCCGAGGAGCCCGCCACGGTGCTGGTGTGCACGGAGTCTCCGTCCGCGCCCCCGCCGCCCGGGTTCGACCGAGGCCGGCTGCGCGGGCTGGTGGACGAGGCGAAGCCGACCTACGGGGCGGCGGACCTGTCGCGCTGCATGGACATGGCGGCGCGGGCGCTGGAGGAGAACCCCATGCCGGGCAAGCGCCTGGTGGTGGTCTCCGACATGACGGCCGGGGCGTTCCGGCTGGAAGCGCCGCCGCCCACGGTGAAGGGCCCCACGGGCGCGCCGGTGAAGCCGGAGGTGGTGCTGCGCGACGCGGCCGAGGGCCGGGACGTGCTGAACAACCACGCCATTGTCGACCTCAAGGTGGAGCCCGCGCTGCAGGCGGGGCCTCGTGCGTTCCAGTTCACCTTCACGGTGCGCAACTTCGGCGCGGAGGCAGTGAAGGATTTGGAGGCGGCGGTCCGCGTGGGCGAGACGACGCTGGCCAAGGGCTTCGTGGACGTGCCGGCCGGAGGCACCACGCAGAAGGCGCTGACGGTGCGCTTCCCGCAGGGTGGCACGGTGGTGGGACAGGTGACGCTGGCGCCGGACGCGCTGGTGGAGGACGACCGACGCGCCTTCGTCCTACCGGTGCCCCGGGCGCTGAAGGCGCTGGTGGTGAACGGCTCTCCGCATGCGACGCGCTACCGGGATGAGGCCTTCTTCGTGGACGCGGCGCTCACGGCGCCGGGCTCGCCGGTGGAGGTGGCCACGCGTGACGCGGAGGTGGGGCTGCGCGAGGACTTCTCCGCGTATGACCTGGTGCTGCTGCTCAACGTGGCGGCGCCGGGTGCGGACGATGCACGGCGGCTGGCGGAGTTCGTGGAGAACGGCGGCGGCCTCTTCATCAGCATGGGCGACCGGGTGAACACCGAGGAGTACAACGAGCGGCTGAGCGCGGTGCTCCCGCGTCCGCTGCGCCTGGTGCGCACCAGCGCCGAGCGCGATGACCCGGACGCGGAGACGAAGACGGCGCGGCTGGCGAAGGTGTCGGTGGAGCACGTCCTCTTCTCGCCCTTCACAGGCCGGGCGGAGGAGGGGCTCATCGGGGCGCGCTTCTTCAAGTACATGCTGCTGGAGGCGGACAACCCGGGCTCACCGGGTGCGAGCCAGGTGCTGGCCACGTACGAGGACGGGGCTCCGGCGGTGGCGGTGATGCGCAAGGGCAAGGGGCGCGTGGCGCTGCTGACCAGCACGGTGGACCGCGACTGGAGTGACTTCGCGATTCGCACGTCCTTCCTGCCGCTGATGCAGCGCTTCGCCGCGTACCTCACGGGCTCGCTGGAGGAGCGCGAGGAGATTCGCGTGCGCGTGGGCGAGGGAGCGACGCTCCGGCCCGAGGGCACGCAGAAGGTGACGGCGGTGCGGGCACCGGACGGCAGCGAGGTGCCGGTGAAGGAGCAGCCGGACGGCTCGCTGGTGGCGGGCCCGGTGGCGGAGCCGGGTGCGTACTCGGTGCTGGGCGCGGACGGCAAGGTGGTGCCGGCCCTGTCCTTCGCCGCCTCGCTGGACCCGGTGGAGAGCGATTTGGGCCGCGTGCCCCAGGATACGCTCACCGCATACTTCGGAGAGGAGACGGTGAAGGCGTCCACGGGGGACTCGGACAAGCCGTCCGTGCCGCTGTGGACATGGCTGATTCTGGCCGCGTGCCTGGCGTTCTTCTTCGAGGGCACGCTGCTGCGGAAGTAGCGGGGCTCCCTGACTCGGGGAGCCGCTGCTTCAGCCGCGTGGGGCCTTGACCGGTGGCGCTGTCGCCACCTCTGTGAACACCACGTCGCTCACGCCACAGCCCTGCGCGACCTCGACGAATCGCTCGCTCGCGAGGATGTACATGGAGTTGTCTTCCAAGCGAAACACGTCGAGGTCGGTCGGTAGTGACGCGGCGTCAACCCAAGGGGCGGGGTGCACACGCACATCCTCTCGGCCGCAGAGAGCACAGGGTGGTGCCGGGTCTGGCAGGTAGCAGTCAGGGTGCAGCCGCCCTCTAGAGTGAAGATGCAGTTCGAAGAGAGCCGGTGTTGGAGGCTTCTTGAACACCGGCGACACCGGAACGATGTCCCGCAGCCGCTCTGCCTGGAAGGTCCGCAGTGCGTCCTCCCGGACAAGGAGCCCCCAAAGGAACTCCAGGGTCAGCGGTCCGAAGCGCCCTCTGGCTGTGCCATGAAGAGGCCCAAACATGGTACCTGGCTGCACCAGTGTACCGGGTGGGCAGATGGTGCTCACCAGCTCCGCGAGGCGCTTGTACTCGGCAAGCGGCTCAGGGCGGAGCACCTCCAGCGCTCGGCGCTCCGAAAGGCCGCTGACGTCGATGGCCGGATATGACGTAAACCCGCTCCAGGTAGCGCCACACCCGGGGCAATCCGCAATACCGGGCAGCCCCCAGCGTCGCTGCACACGGCAGGTACCGGTCCAGGTCCGGGGGACCAGGTAGTGTGGCTCCGAGAGTTTGTAGTAGCGCACGTCAGTATTTGGGGGGTGCGGCTGGAAGTTCGAACCGCTGCCAATAGGTGATGGGCAAGCCCCAGAGATTGTAGCGCTGGATCATCAGCGACGCCTGGTCGAAGTGCTCCTCCTTCGTTGCAACAAACTGCTTCTCTCGTATCCAGGCCTGCCAGTCCGCATTCCAAGGTCCGCCCTTCGGGCCGTGGTGGATGCGAGCATGCTCCTTGGTGTCGATGACCAACACCCAGTCATGAATGTTGATGTCCCTGCTCAAGAAGTAGGGCTGGAACGCTCTGGGAAAGATGTGGTGCCGCTCCTTCGGGCGCTGTCTCCACGCCTCCAGGATGCGCCGGGCCTGCTGCTGGCTGGGTAGCTCCTCCGGCCGGTACCACTGGATGATCAGCACCGGCTCCCCGCCGCCGGGCAGGACCTGCGCGTTCCCCCAGTAGCGCTGGCTGTCGGGAGGAGGACGCACGGGCAGGGAGCCGCGCGTACGCACCACCCGTCCTGGCGTCAGGTCCTCGCAGCGATAGAGGGCGCAGATGTCCCCAACGCACGCAGGTGCGAGGCAGGGGTCCGCCTCAGCGCCCTCGCAATCGCCTCTGTCACCGACCTCCGCCCAATCGGTGGCCGGGGAATACGCCTGCCCGGCCTCGGGAACCGGCGCGGAGGCGGCACACGCACAGAACAACCCGAGGAGTGCCAGCCATCTCACGCGCATGTGCTCTCCAGCAGTGTTACCGCGCCCCCATGATACTGCCGGAGGGCACCGCGGGCTCACAGTCCCAGGTTGCCACCGCGGCTCACCCGGCCGTACGGCGTTGTCACCGGCCGGGGAAGGAGCCCCACCCCCTGGCCTTCCGCCGAGCCCTGCTCTCGCGCATCCACCCAGCGTCCACCGGAAGCGGGGTCGAAGAAACCGCTGTACCCGCCCGTCACGGAGCGCACGAGCGGGAGCCCGTACTCGAGCGAGCGGGCCATGCCCATCGCCAGGGTCATGCGATGCATGAGGGCACTTCGGAACCAGCTCTCGTTGCCGATGTTGAGCAGCACCGTGGGCCGCGCGTCTGGCCGGACCAACCCGGTGAAGGCCACCTCGAAACAGATGAGGGGAATCACGGCCACGCCGTCCACGTCGAGCGGAGGTTGTGGCCCCGTCCCGGCAACCACCTGGCTCTTGAGGGTATTCACGCCGAGCCACGCGAAGAGCCGCCGGAAGGCCTCCCCGGGCAGGTACTCCGAGAACGGCACGAGCTTCTGTTTGTAATAGACCGGCTCGCCACTCCCCAACTCGACGAGGGTGTTGTACCTGCCGGCGGGAGCCCGCAGCAGCGCTCCCGCAAAGAGCCTCCGGCCCGCCAGGGACAACAGCTCGCGCAGGGGGCCGATGCTCGCCTCGCCATCGCGGATGACGGACTCCGGCCAGATGACCCAGTCCGCCTCGGTCCGCCGGGTGGCCATGACGTACCGTGAGAGCAGCTCCAGGTCATCCCGCTCGCGGTCGCCCGCGCTCGCCTCGTCCAGGGCGACGACAGCCACCCGGACGGGCCTGGCACCCGCGCTCGGGCGGAGGCTCCCCGGAATGAACAGCACGGCGCTGAACACCCCCACCGCCAGGAGGAGTTGGGCCCGGGCCCTCGGCAGCCAGCTCCACAGTCCGAGACACGCCGAGAGGTAGAGCAGCAACAGCCCCGACGCGCGGGCGCCGACGAGGCCCAGCCATGCGCCGAACGGCCCCTGCGCCAACCAGTAGCCGGAATGCAGCCACGGAAAGCCAAGCCAGACATCGTGGACGAGCACCTGCATCAGCCACAGCCCGAGGGCCTGCGCATACACCGGCACCGGACGGCGTGACGGCAGGGCCGCCACGAGCCCCCACAGGCCATAGGGCAACGCGACCAGCAGCAGGAACCCGCCGAGCACGGCGGCACCGACGAGGCGCTCGCCGGGCGTCAGCACGTAGAGGACATCGACGAGCCAATACAGACTGCTGGCCGCCAGCAGCAGGCCAAACAGGTAGCCGGCAAGGAACCCGGCACGCGGTGTCCCACTCCGGCCGAGCGCGTGGAAGTAGCACGCGAACCCGGCGACGAGCCCGAGCAGGTTGGCGGGGAAGAGCAGGATGAGGTGGGCCGAGAGACCCACCAGCAGGGCCCCGAGCGTGGAGACCCGCGCCACGGAGCCCCTGACGCCTAGCAACCGGGCTTCACCTTCAGCCACCGGCCGTAGTGGTCGGAGTGGGTGTAGAAGGGCCACTTGCGCTGCTGGGTATCGAGCGTCTTCCAGGCGGGCGCCCAGCCGCTATACGAGATGCTCGCCGCCGGGCAGGTGCCGAACCAGGCGGGCTTGCCGAGCAACACGGTGTCGAAGTCGCCCTTGAGGCCGGTGGCCATTCCGTTCGGCCCGGTGTCGGTGGCCGTGCCGGTCCAGTTGGACTTGAAGCCCGCAGTCTCGAAGCCACCCAACACCGCGCCGGCGCCCCGGTAGGCGTAGGGCTCGAAGAACGCCCCGCTGGCGGAAGCCTGCCCCAGGAGCTGGTTGCCCTTGGAGTTGGCGACGGTGCTGTCGAAGTCGGCGTTGAAGTCGCCCCCGAAGAGGACGTGCGCGGGAGGGTAGCTGGCCTTGTTGGCCTCCACCGCACCCCGGATGAAGGCCAGGGACTCCTGCATGTTGGAGATGCGGGAGCTGTCCGAGGCGGCATGTCCGTCGAGGTGGCTGTTCTCGCCGTAGGTCAGGTGGGTGTTGAAGACATAGTAGTAGCGCCCCTCCTTGGCGAAGATGGCCCCCCAGACACCCTTCTCCTTGTGCACGTCGAAGCCCGTCACGTTGGTGAAGGCCTTGAAGCCGAGCTCCTTCACCAGCGAGGTGCCGCTCTTGTAGAACATCACCAGGCCGCTGCAGTCGTTCTCGATGGCCCCGTCGAGCGAGTCATCGCAGTAGTAGCCGGAGGGGGTCACCATGCCGTAGCCGCGCGCGGCCAGGTCGGCCTTGGGACCATCCAGGATGATGTCGTCGTAGTCCCAGGCCTCCTGGAACAGGAGGATGTCCGCGCACTTGAACACCTTCCCCAGGCTCTGCTCCATCTCGTCTCCGAAGTCGGTGACGAACGGGACGTTGTGGAAGATGTTGTAGGACGCCACGGTGAGCGCACCGGCGTCATTGCAGCTCTCGTTGAGCTGCCAGGAGCGGGTGAGCGAGGGGTTGAAGTAATCCGCTTCGCTCACGGCGTCGAACCACTCCGTGGGACGGTTCGAGTAACGGGCGTCGAAAGACGGCGTGGACTCGGCCAGGGCGGCTCCGGGGAGGAACAGCCCCAGCAGCACGGGCAGGACGAGGAGTGAGCGGCTGGAATTATGAGCTTCCATCTTGGGCCTTCCGTGACTGGGCATGGGCTATTGCAGCTGGTACTTGACGAGTAATTGTTGATCGATGGCGGGCATCCGCTGACGCAGTTGCTCCGGCGTCAGGCCGGAGCGGGTCAGCTGCTCGAGGAGCCGCGCCCGCTCCTGATTGAAGGCGCTCAGACGCTCGCTCCGCTCCGTCTGCTCCCGCTGATGCTCCAGATACCGCAGGCTGGACTCGGAACCGGCATGGCGCTCGTACACGGCTCGCTGCTGCTCCGGACCGAGCGGGCCGGCCGTCTCGCGAATCCGCAGCTCGAGCTTCGCCAGCTCCAGCGGCTCCACCACGGACGCGAGCTGCACGCCGTGCTCGCTCTCGAGCCGTTGGAGCCATTCCCGGTAGGCGGCGAGCTTCTGGTCCACCGAGGTATGGGAATTGGTGACGAGACGGTCCACCTGGTGGGGAAGCTGGAAGAGGTCATCGGAGAGACCGAAGAGCTGCCGTTCGATTGAGGGACCGAGGATGCCGCGGCGCGCCTCACGGAAGCGCTCGTGGGCGGCGAGGAGCGCTTCGTCCGAAGCGAACGGAAGCTGTCTCACCACGAGCCGCTCATATTCGGCGTCGACCTGCTCCAGCATGCTCCAGAGCCGCTCCTGGGTGAGGTCGTCGGGGAAGGCGAAGCGCTCCTTCAACCAGGAGAACAAGAGACTCTGGCACGCCGCGGCACCGTCCGGACCCTCGAGCTGGAGCTGGGCCCGGTAGGGGGCGAGTTCCTCGAGGTTGCGCCGCAAGGCCCCACAGCGCCTGTCGAGAAGGCTCTTCAGGAGACGGCTGGGAGTGAGCGCGAAATCCCCTCCCGCGGCGGTGCGCTCGTAGGCAGTGCCCAGCCTCTGTCTGAGCTGAGCCACCAGGAGCCGCGCCTTGATTTCCTCCGCCTCGGGCGCGGTGGCCTCCGTGGGGCCCCCGGCCGCGGCCGTCTTCCCCTCCTCCCGCGCAACCGGGGAGCGTGCCCGGGCAGAGTGCTCGGAGGCGCTCGCGGCACCGCCCCTCCCCGCAGGAGACGCGCTGCTCTCGGAGGCCTCGACATACCACCAGGCCGTGAGCCCGAGGAGCGCGGCACACATCAGGACGCCAGTGACTCTCGAAGGGGCGCTCATGGGTGCTCTCCTTTTCCCACGGACTGTAGCGCTGGAGCATCAGCCCTTGCTGCTGACTGAAAAAAGCACGGGGGCCCGTCACCGGGCCCCCGCGCCAACTACGGCACGAGGTTGAACTCACCCTCGCGCAGCAGGTGCTCGATGGCGGGCGTCACTTCCGCCGCCGCGAGCTCGGAAGCGCGCACCGCCGGGAAACGCACGCCGAGCCCCTGGTTCAGCCGGTGGTACAGCGCATTGGTGCCCAGCGAGTACAGCTGCAAGCCCCGCAGCGCATAGGTGCCATCCAGCTTGGACAGCCCCGCATGCCCCGCCTCGAAGCGCAGCGTCAGCGTGTGCGTACCCGCGCCCAGCTGGTCCGTCACCTGCGCCTCGGCCACCGGACGCTCCGCGCCCTTCGCATCCGTGGCCACCAGCGTGCCCGTGACTTCGTAGCGGTCCACCGCGGCGCTCTCCAGCACCACGTCCACCTCGAGCGCCGCCACCTTGCCGGCCGCGTCACGCACCAGCCTCGCGCGACCCACCGAGTCGATGCGCGCCGTCGGCACCGCGAGCCCGAAGGACGTCTGCGCCAGGCGGTCGAAGGACTGTCCTCCCGCCGAGCCCACCGCGCGCACCTCCAGCACCCACGCGCCCGGCTCGTCCTTCTCGTTCAGCACGCGCGACACCATGGCGCGGTGCGCGTTGCCCACCTTCACCACCGGCACCACGCGGTCCTTCTCGAAGCGCGGCGTGTAGAGCACGGCCTCGTAGCGCACGTGGTCCACCTTCGCGTCCGACTGGAGGCCCACCGTCACGTAGCCATCGTCCCCCGGGAAGAGCTGCATCGCCGAGGCCGTGAGCGACAGCTCGATGCTCGAGCCCGGCACGCGCACCTCCACGGCCAGACCCAGCTCAGCCGCCTTGCGCCCCACCTGCACCTCGTACTGCCCGCGCCCCATCTCCTTCTCCAGGCGCAGCATTGTTATCGGCCGGGTGACGCCCTCGGTCTTGAGGCGCGCCGGGTCCACGCCCATCTGCGCGTTCGCCCGACGCTCGGCCTTCAGGTCCGCGCGGCGGCCCTGCGGGTCCAGCATCGTCACCTCGCGCAGCGCCTCCTCGCCCGCCTTGGCGTTGTTCCCCCTGGGAATCAGCATCACCCACGCCTCGTCCGGCGCGTCGATGGACAGCGACAGCTTCGTGGCCGCCGAGCCCGGCGGCACATGCACCACCGTGGACTTCGAGCGCCGCGTCTCCGGCGCCAGCGCCTCCGCCAGCGGCAGCTTCGGCGAGGACGGGTTGGACACCGAGACGCGCCCGGGGCCAATGCCCTCGCGCACGTCGCGGCCGAACAGCCGGCCGGGAGCCACATCCCCCGCGGAGAGGGAAGCACCCGCGGTGCGCTGCATGTCGGCGGCCAGCGCCGTCTCCGGCGTGAAGGCACCCAGGATGACGGCGGCCAGCGCGAGGCCCGTGGACCTGAAGAAGAAGTGAGGGAAGTTCATGTTCGGTCTCCGGGTCCGCATCAGTGGAGCGCTTCGACGACGACGTAGTTGTGGATGCCGTAGTAGGTGTCCCACGCGAGCGCTCCGCAGAAGTTGGAGCCGCCCGGCGGCGACTGCACGCAGTCATTCGCGCCCGACGCGCCCGTGGTGGCATCGAAGCCGTACTTCGCCACGAGGCACGCGTCGCAGATGCCGTCACCCGCCCACGAGTCGGGGCACACCTGCGTCCACGTCTGGTAGTAGGACGCGTTGAGGTACGGATTCCAGCTCGCGGTGCTGGGGATGCGGTAGCTGCTCGAGTAGCCGTAGGCGATGAGGCAGTCCGGCTCCATGTAGCCGTTGTTGAGCTGGCTGGCGGAGCAGCCGTACTTGTAGACGGTGTTGCCGGTCATGAAGTCATAGGCGTAGCCCGAGTAGTAGTTGTTGCAGGCCTGCCCCGCGGCCGCGACGTTCGTCTCGGGGGGGTACGTCTGGTTCGCTGGCGGAGGAATGGGCGCGGCGGCCACCTTCTGGCCAATGAGGTTGCCGCTGTTGTGGCAGCTGCGGCGCGACTGATGGTGGTTCAGCCGACCGTCGTCGATGATGATGTTGCCGAAGTAGCCCGAGCTGTCGCTGCCGATGAAGCCGTCCGTGCTGGCGTTGAAGCTGCCCCAGCCGAGCAGCGACGCCGCCTTCAGGCCGATGGTGTACAGGTAGCCGCCGCAGTGCGCGTCGCTGGAGAAGAGGTTGGCGTAGACGCGGTTGCCGCGCACCACGGAGATGGGCTTGCCGCCCACCGTCGTCGCGCCCTGCGTGCCGGCGAACGTCCCGTTGGAGTTGAACACGCGCATGTTGTCCGTGCGCTGCTGCACCACCGCCGGGTTGTTGTAGCTGCCGCCGCCGAAGAACTCGACGATGCTGTTGGCGATGTTGAGGAACGAGCCGCTCGTCGTCACCTGGTCCGCCAGCGGCGTGCCCGTCAGGTCCGGCGCGGAGAAGATGACCTGCGAAATCTTGCTCGTCATCGCGCTGACCGGACGGCCCTGCGCGCTCACCGCGCCCGTGTGGCCCAGCATGTAGCGCAGCGGGCTGGAGCCGTTGGAGTGGGTGATGACGGTGTAGCTGGTGATGCCGTTGGCGGTCGCCCACGGCACCACCTGGTCGACGATGGGGCCCCAGCTGCACTGGCTGTAGCCCGCGCAGCTCGCGCCGGGATAGCCCACGACGAGGTACGGCCGGCCATTGCGCATGGTGTCGATGGACGACTGCGTCCAGTAGCCCACCGCCGAGCTCGGCGACTGGTCACCCGTACCGTGGACGAAGACGACACCTGCCGTGGCGAGCGCGTCGCCACTCGCGCCGAGCAGCACCGCGCATGCCGCCGCGAGCGCCCAGCCTGTTCTGGAAGACATCCGCATGAGACCTCCGTGAGGGGGAGGCTGAAGCTCCTCACGAAGCGGTCGCGATTAAAAGGTGCATCGCGTAATCCAGGAGCGCGGGCCGGATGCGGTTTTCGGCACCGGACAGCGAGTGGCCGCCGGTGGACTCCAGCCGCCAACGGCCTGCTGGAAGTCGTGTCCCCGCAGGAGGCCCGGCGCTAGGCTCGCCGCTCCAGCGGGGCGCGCGACGGCGGCTCCAATGAAGGGAACGCGAGATGACGGACAGCAGTCCCCGTGGGGTGGAGCGGATTCCGACCGGAGTCCCCGGCCTCGATACGGTCCTCCACGGCGGCTTCCGGAAGGGCCGCACCTACATGCTGATGGGCCTGCCGGGCGCGGGGAAGACCATCCTCGCCAACCAGGTGTGCTTCCACCATGCCGCCCAGGGCGGACGGGTGCTCTACCTCACGCTGCTGGCCGAGTCGCACACGGAGCTGGTCGCCAACCTCAGCTCGCTCACCTTCTTCGACGGCTCCCGCCTCCCGGACGCCATCACCTACCAGAGCGCCTTCAGCATCCTGGAGCAGGGCGGGCTGGAGGCCCTGGCGGAGCTCATCCGCAAGGAGACCAAGACCCAGAAGGCCACGCTGCTCGTGCTCGACGGGCTGGTGGCGGCGGAGGAGGTGGCCCCCTCCACACAGGCCCTCAAGAAGTTCATCCACGGCCTCCAGGTGGTGACGAACCTGGTGGGCTGCACCGCGCTGGTGCTCACCACGGGCGGCGGCGGCGGAGGCGGCCTGCGCGCCGAGCACACCATGGTGGACGGCCTGCTCATCATGAAGCAGCGGACATTCGGCGCGCGGACCCTCCGCGAGCTGACCGTCCGCAAGTTCCGCGGCAGTGACTACCTGCTCGGGAAGCACAGCTTCGAAATCACGCGCCAGGGCATCGTCCTGTACCCCCGGCTGGAAACGCTCGTGGACGAGGAAACGCCCCCACCCCACCAGGGCGACGCGCGGTGCACCTTCGGCATCGAGGGACTGGACCGGATGCTCTCCGGCGGCCTTCCCACCGGCTCGTCCACCCTGCTGCTCGGTCCGTCCGGCAGCGGGAAGACGCTGCTCGGGCTGAGCTTCCTGGCGGCGGGAGTCCGCGCCGGCGAGCGCGGCCACTACTTCTCCTTCTATGACTCTCCCGAGCGGATGCTGGCCCAGACGGCCGGAATCGGAATGGACCTGAGGCCCTTCGTCGAGCGGGGAGAGCTGGAGGTGAGCTTCCGGGTGCCCGCGGAGAACATCCTCGACAAGCTGGGCGCGCAGCTGCTGGCGGCCATCCGCGAGCGCGGGGTGAAGCGGCTGTTCCTCGACGGCTACGACGCGCTCCACAAGGCCGCCGTCCGGCGCACACGCGCGGCCCGCTTCCTGACGGCGCTGGTCAACGAGTGCCGCCTGCGCGGGGTGACGTTGGTCTTCTCGGTGGAGACGACGACCGCCTTCGGCCCCCAGGTAGAGCTCCCGATGCGGGGCATCTCCATGGTGGCGGAGAACCTCCTCTTCCTGCGCACCGCCGAGCTGCGCTCCGAGCTGCGCCGCTTCATCTGCGCCCTGAAGGTGCGCAACAGCGCGCATGACCCCGCCCTGCGCGAGCTCGTCATCAGCGGGAAGGGCCTGGAGGTGGGGCAGACCTTCGACGACGCACAGCAGCTCATGACGGGTCAGCCCCGGTCCATCGAGCCCGTCCCTCGCGCCCCCGAACACCGGGGGAAGTAGCCATGGGGCCCGTCCTCATCGTCGACGACGAATTTGGCATCGTCGAGGCCATCCGGGATTTGCTCTCCGACGAGGGCTACCGGACGGCCATCGCGCTCAATGGCCGCGAGGCCCTCGAACGAATGGCGGAGGAGCGTCCGGCCCTGGTGCTGCTCGACTACATGATGCCGGTGATGAACGGCCCCGCGCTGCTGGAGGCCATGCAGCGGGACAAGAGCCTGTGGGACATCCCCACGGTGATGATGAGCGCGAGCACCCCGGACCGCTGGCGGCACCTGAGCTGTACCGCCTTCCTGCCCAAGCCCTTCACCCTCGACCAGCTCCTGGCCACCGTCCAACGACTCACCGGGGTGGACCCGAAGCGGTAGCCCGGCCCGCGCTCCACCGCTCCGAGCCCTGACAGGCAGCCGACACCTGGCGCGGAACCGCCACGCCAGTGCCCAGCCCGGGCCTCCGTTCTGCCAGACTGCGCGGCGTGACTTCCGCCCTCTACCGCGACTGTGCCCGCCTCTTCATGGTGGGCTTCCCCGGCACCCGCATCGACGGCGACCTCGCCGCGTTGATGGACGACGGCATCTACGGGGCCATCCTCTTCAAGCGCAACGTCGGCACCGCGCAGGAGACGGCGGCGCTGTGCCACGAGCTGAAGGTGCGCGCCGGCCGGCCCTTCATCCTGTCGGTGGACCAGGAGGGCGGCCGCGTGGCCCGGCTGCGGGGCGCGCCCTTCACCACCCTGCCCCCCATGCGCGAGCTGGGCCAGCGCGGCGACGCCGCCCAGGTGGAGCGCGTGGGCCGGCTGCTGGCCCATGAGCTGCGCGCGGTGGGCTTCGACTGGGCCTTCGCGCCGGTGCTGGACGTGGACACCAACCCGGCCAACCCCGTCATCGGTGACCGCAGCTTCAGCCGCGACGCACAGGAAGTGGCGCGGCTGGGCGTGGCGCTCGCGCGCGGGCTGGAGGCCGGCGGGGTGGCGTCCTGCGGCAAGCACTTCCCCGGCCATGGCGACACCACCTCGGACAGCCACCTGACGCTGCCCCGGCTGGCGCACGGCCTGGAGCGGCTGCGCCAGGTGGAGCTGGTGCCCTTCCGCGCCTTCGCCCAGGCCGGGCTGGCCTCGTTGATGACGGCGCACGTCCTCTTCGACGCGCTGGACCCGGGCGTGCCCGCCACCATGAGCCAGCGCGTGCTCCAGGGCGTGCTGCGCGAGGAGCTGGGCTTCGACGGCGTGCTCGTCAGCGACGACCTGGAGATGAAGGCCATCGCCGACCACTACTCCGTGGAGGAGGCCACGGTGCAGGGCACGCTCGCGGGCGTGGACCTGTTCCTCGTGTGCCACCGCGCGGACGTGCAGCGCCGCGCGATTGAGGCGCTGGTGAAGGCGGTGGAGTCCGGCCGCGTCCCGCGCGAGCGCATCTCCGAGGCGCACCGGCGGCTCGACGCGCTCTCGGCCCGCTTCGCCCACCCGGCGGAGGACCGGTTCGTCACGCTGGGCGATGCCCAGCACCGCGCGCTCGCCGAGGGCCTCGCCAGCAGCTTCGCGGGCAAGGACCCCACCGAGGTCATGCTGGCGTCCCGCTAGCAGCGCGGGCGCCGGAGCGCCCGCGCCCCCTTCGGCACCGGCTCAGCGGAGGTTCCGGGCGTTCCGGTCCTGCCAGCCCAGCGGGGCGTAGCCCGCGCGGGTCTGCTGGTGCGGCATGTTCCCCTCCCTGGCGCCGTCCTCGCCGCCCAGGCCCTGCGAGGTCGGCGCGTAGGCGGCGCCGCCGAGGGAGGAGTACCGGTCCTCCATCATCTTCCCCGAGTCATCCCAGATGGAGTTGTTCTGCTTGCCATCCGCCTGGGGCGTGCGCGGGTCGATGCTGGAGCCAAGCTGTTTGATGGTGGAGTTGTAGCCACGCCCCGCCGTCATCGTCCACGGCGGGAGCTGCTCCTTCGGCTGGGCGCCCTCCATGTTCCGCAGGGCCTCGGCCTGTTCGCCGCGATTGGCGAAGACATTGCCCCGCGACTCGTCCGCCTGATACCCGCCCGTCTCGGGCAGCCCGCGGCAGCCCACGGTCAGCAGCATGCCCACGGCCAGCGTCGCTGCCTGGCCCCACCGCCGAAAAGTCCGCTCGCGCATGTCCACTCCTCCGAGTCCCTGACGTCGGTTGTCCGTCACCCGGAGGAATGGGCACGCCGTGTGTCCGAACCACGAGGCGGCGAAGCGGCGGCCCGGTTGGCCGCCTGGGCGCAGGTATAGCTTCAGCGACGGGCGCGGCCAGCCTTCTTCGCGGCCGTCTTACCAGTGGCGGACTTCTTCGCCGGGGCCGGCGCCTTGCGCGCGGTGGCCTGCTTCGCGGGCGTCGCCTTCTTCACCGCCCTGGTGCCCGTGGCCTTCTTCGCGGGCGCGGGCTTCTTCGCGGGCGCGGCGGGCTTCGCCGGAGCGGGCGTGCTCGCGGCGGGGGCAGCGCCCTTCGCACCGAGCGCGGCCAGCACCTCGGCCACGTGGCCGCTCACCTTCACCTTCGGCCACGCCTGCTTCACCCGGCCGTCCGGGCCGATGAGGAAGGTGGCGCGGGTGATGCCCTGGAACTTGCGGCCATACAGCGACTTCTCGCCCCAGACGCCGTACGCCTCGAGCACCTGGTGCCCGGGGTCCGCCAGCAGGGGGAACGGGAGGCTGTACTTCGTCGCGAACTTCCGGTGGCGCTCGGTGCTGTCCGCGGACACGCCCAGCACCACCGCGCCCGCGGCGCCGAGCGCCGAGTGCTCGTCACGGAAGTCGCACGCCTCCGTGGTGCAGCCGGGAGTGTCGTCCTTCGGATAGAAATAGAGGACGACGTGCTTCCCCGCGTGCTGGGAGAGCGAGACGGAGTTGCCGTCCTGGTCGGGGAGCTGGAAGCCGGGGGCCGTGTCACCTGCTTGGGGCATGGGCATGCGGGCTTCCATAACCACAAACCCCGCCCCGCTCAACGTCCAGCGTCACCCGCCGCGCTCCCGCTACCCTGGGTCGCCCGCGTCGGTGGCGGGAGTCTCCGCGCCGCCATGCTCGTGGCCCTGCTCCCCCGTGGGGTGGCCGTGGGCCTCCAGCCGGGTGAGGTCCACGCGGCACTGCTCCAGCGCGGCCTGCAGCGGCGCGCGGGCCGCTTCCTCGCGCGTCTGTCCCAGCTTCTTCGCCAGGGCCGCGCACGCGGCGCGCTTCGCGTCCGCCTCGTCCGTGCCCGGCCCCGTCGCGCCCGGCGTCGCCAGGGGACGCGGGGGCAGCGTGCCGCGCAGGGTGCGGATGGCGGCGAGCCGCTGGTCCGCCTCGGGCCGGGCCTTCGAGTCGCGGGGCACCGCCTCGTAGGCGGCGATGACGGCGTCCCAGGCCGCGTCCCGCGGCGGCACCTTGCGGTCGATGAGCGCCCTGTACTCGGCCTCGGCGTCCCGGAGCTGGTCGGGGCCCTTGTCACACCCCGCCGCCAGGTGGAGGCAGAGCACGAGGGGCAGCGCGGTCCGGACACGTCGGAAGGTCATCCACATCAAGGTCGGGTCCTCCTGTCCTGCTGGCCTCCCGATTGAACCACGGGTAGGGTGCCGCGTCGTGTCGCCCATCCTCCTCGCCTTCCTGGTCGGTCTCTCCCAGGGCCTGCTCCACGCCGTCGGGCCGGACCACTGCGCCGCCATGGCCACGCTCGGCACCCTGGGCGGGGGCCGCAAGCGCCTGGCCCTCGCCACGGCCCTGCGCTTCGCCCTGGGCCATGCGGCCATGCTGGGCGGAATCGCCGCCGTGTGCCTGCTTGCCGGCGTGGGCCTCTCCGAGACCTTCGAGCGCTGGGCCGAGGTGTTCGGCGGCACCGTGCTGCTGGCACTGGCGGTGGCGGCGCTGCTCTTCCCTCACAGCCTGGGCCACGGCCACCCGCACCTGCCCGGCCACTCCCGCGAGCCGCACGAGCACGTGCACACGGTGAGCACCGCGGCCGGCGCCTTCATGGCCATCAGCGGCGTGCGCTCGCTGCTGCTGGCGCTGCCCCCGCTGCTGATGGGCGGCAGCATGAGCCTGGCCGCGTGGACGTACCTGCCCGGCTTCGCGCTCGGCATCCTCGTGGGCATGGGCGCGGTGGGCCTGCTCTTCGCGGAGGGCCTGTCCCGCCTGAGCGCCGGCCTCACCGCGTGGGTGCACCGCGCGGTGGCCGTGGGCTCCGGGGCACTCGGGCTGTTCTGGATTGGCTCGCGGCTGGGTGGGTAGGAAGGCAGCCGGCGCAGTGCTGGCGCTCAGCCCGGGTCGAGCATCCACATTCTGGCCAGGTCCTCGCCCACCATCCGCACTGGGAGTTCCATGAGGATTTGCGGGATTGTTGCGCTGCTCACGCTCGCGGCCGGCTGCGTGACGACGCGGGTTGTTCACCTCGACACCGGACAGGGAACGCTGGTCGTCCACACACCGGTCGAGTCCGCTCCTGTCGAGATTGACGAGGACGCGTTCAAGAGTGCCGTCGCGCAGCTCGTGCTCGACTTGAAGCTGGACGTCGCCCTCAAGGAGGTCGGCGAGCAGGACCGGCGCTCGTTGCTCGCTTCCGCGGGCGGGATTGTCGACGGAACCCAGGGCCGTACGGTGCCTGCCTCATATGAACGGATTTGCCGGCGGCAGAGTGAGCCTGAGAGCTGCCTGAGCCTGCTCGCAGGTGGGTCTACACCCGGCGCCATGGAGCGGCGGACGATGGCTCTCTACTTCGCGCTGGATACAGTCTGGGAAGGCGTCGAGGAGGCGATAAGGGATTTGGCGGACCCTGTCGTGCTGCGGGCGATGATCACGACAATGATAGGGACAGCGCTCATCCTGATTGTCGCACCCGAGCCCATCACGAAGCTCGTCGCGATTGCGTTGACGGCGTCCTTGATTGCATATCTTGGCACCGGCCCTGTGTGGCACATGGGTCGGGCATTCCTGCGACTCCTGGAGGAGTCAAAAGACTCCCGAAACCTTGCTGAGTTGAAGGATGCCGGGCACCGCTTCGGGAAGGTGCTCGGCGCCAACGGCACTCGTGTGCTGGTCCTCGTCGCCTTGGCAGCGCTCGGTGGAAAGAACGCCATGGCCGCACAGCGGCCCAGGCTGCCGGGCGCGGCCCAGGCTGCAATGCGGGCACAGGCCGAAGGCGGATTCCAGCTGTCAGCGGCCTTCACGGGCGAAGTACAAGCAATGACCGTCCCCGCAGCCGGGGTGCTGAATATCACTCTTGCGCCGACGGCTGTTGCAGCGGTTGCCCTGGGGACTGGAGGCGGGATTCAGGGCGACCTCGAGGGCGAGATTCATCACATCTGCACCAACAAGAACGAGGTATCCGATAGGACAGGCGGCCCGTGGAGCCCCATCTTTGAAGACATCTTCAAACAAGCAGGGATGACCTTGAATGACACCGTCAATCTGGTGCGCATCAAGGGGCACAAGGGGTCCCACACGCGCGAGTACCATCAAGAAGTGCTGAACCGGATTGCCAGGGCGATGAAGGGGTGCAAGGACACCGCTCAGTGCCGGACCAGGCTGGTCAATGAGCTGAGTCGAATCGCTCACGACCTGACGACGCCGGGCACGATGATGAGAAGACTCATCATGAAAGAGCCTGGGGTCTGACCCGATGGAGCGACACTTCTTCAGTCTCGACTTCGACGTGTACGTGCCAGGACGTTGGTACCTCGCCGAGCCCACCACTCCCGCGGGGCAGAAGGTTCCTGATATCTGGGCATTCGTCAGCGGATGCCCGGTAGAGCCCCCCGGGCCGCTGCGAATCCCGTTCTCCCGTCCAGGCAGGTCGCTCGACTTCGACAAGACAACGGTTGCCGGGACCCCCATCATCAGCGCGCAGGTTGCGAAGGTGTTCCGCGAGCTGGCGGGTAACGACGTGCAGCTCTTCCCGGTGGAGGTGCAGGAGCAGTCCGACGCCTACTACCTGCTGAACGTCGCGCGGACGGTCAGGTGCATTGACGACGCGGCGAGTGCGGAAATCCAGCTCTACACTCCAGAGGACGAGGAGCCGGAGCGGGTCGGTGAGTACCGCTCCGTCTCGGGTCTGCGGCTCGACAAGTCGCGGGTCGGCGACGCTCGCGTCTTCCGGCCCTGGGGCTGGCATCCCCCCATCATCGTTGAGGGGGAACTCAAGGAGGCCCTGGAGCGAACCGGAATCGTAGGCGGACGGTTCGACGCGGTTTGAGCTACGAGCGCTTGTCCAGGATGCCCAGCGACATCATCGCCACCAGGAAGCCGTAGACGACGTGCTCGGGGCGGTTGGCGAAGGCCAGCAGCTCCGCCACGGTGCGGTTGCCGTCAATCTTCGGCAGCAGCTCCGCCTCCCACCGCTCCAGCTCCACCTCGTTGAGCTGGTAGGCCGGGGCCACGGCGGGGATGAGCCGGTCCTCGGGCTGGAGCAGCCGGCGCAGGCGCTCCGGCTTGTAGAGCTTCTTGATGCCCCGGACGATGAGGTTGGCCGGGTGGACGTCCAGCTTGATGGACTCCGAGGAGGCCTTCTCCCGGAAGCTCATCACGTAGGTGCCCTCGTCCCACGCGAAGAGCGAGTAGATGACGGCCTTCACCTGCTGGCCCACGTAGTAGAGCCGCTCGGTGTCCTTCAGCAGGCCGCGCTCCACCAGCACGTCGCCGGTGCGGCGGTTCGTCTGCGCGGCCACCGCCGACGCGTCCTGGAGCTGCTCGGGCTTTATCTTCCCGACGCGCACGAGGAACTGCCCGAAGCGGTCCGCCAGCAGGTTGGAGAGGGCGAACACCGGCGTGCCCTTCTCGAAGTACACCACCTTCTTGACCTTGCCCTTCTGGATGCCCAGCTCGCCCGTCTCGCGCGACAGGTAGAAGGCGGTGAGCAGTGAGGGGAGGTTGTCCTTCAGCTCGCCCCGGCGGCTGCCCGGCGCGCCCGCGCCCACGGGCAGCGGGTCCGGCGGCCGGCCCGGCGTGGGCGGGCGCACATGGGTGGCCGGCACCTTCTGCATGGGGCTGGCGGTGAGGTTGGCGCCGCGGATTTCGGCGGTGATGTTGCCGCCGCCCGTCACCTTGATGCGGCCGGTCAGCTCCATGACGTCCTGAGGACCCTCGTCCTCCACGTCGATGTCCAGCTCCACCTCGAAGGCGTCCTGGAGCGAGGCGGCGGCCGGGCCCTTCTTCTCCGGGGGGAGGACCTTGGTCATCGCCTCCAGGAGCTTGTGGGCCTCGAAGGGCTTCTCGAAGTAGCCGGCGGCCTGGTACTTCGTGCGCGCCTCCACGGCGTGCTTGCCGCCCTTGAAGACGCCGGTGATGAAGAGGAGCGGGAGCTGGGGGTTGTCCTTCCGCAGCGCGTCCGCGAGGTGGTACCCCATCATGTCCGGCAGCAGGATGTCGAGAACGGCTGCCGCGGGGGGGTTCGCCTTCGCCACCTCGACGGCCTGCTTGCCGCGATTGGCGCCGGTGACCTCGTAGCCCGCTTCCTCGAAGAGCTGCGTGAGGAGGGACAGGAGTTCCTGGTTGTCGTCGACGACGAGGATTCGGGGTGCCATCGCGGGGCGTACCGTACCAGAAGCGGGGTCAAGGGTCAGACAATCCGCCACCCGACAGGGGCCGGTTTCCGGGGAGGATGCATCCGTCCCGCCGGGGGGTTAGGGTGGCTGCCCCGTGATGTCTTCCATCCGTCATCCCCTCCTCTCATGGACGGTGGGCCTGCTGGCCTGCCTGCCCCTCCTGCTGCCCGCCGTGTCCCTGGCGCAGTCCTCCGGCGACGCGGGCGTCCCCGATGGCGGCATTCGCATCCCCCTGCCAGATGCCTCGGTGGGCGAGGATGGCGCGGACCGCGACAACCCCGAGGGTGAGGACGGCACCGGGCGGGTGAACACCGTCTGCCGCAGCACCGGGGACTGCTCGCCCCGCTTCACCTGCCAGGGCGGCACCTGCCGCTACACGGGTGTGCGGCAGGCGGAGCGCGTGGGGTGTCTGCTCGGCCCCGAGGCGGCGCTGGTGCTGGTGGGACTGGCGGCGGTGGCCGCGCCCCGGCGCAAGAAGAAGCAGTAGCGGGGGGCGCGCATGCGGCTGGGGCTCAAGGCGGACAACCTGCTGGAGCGCGTGGCGGACTGGTTCAACCTGGCCCCCAAGCCGGTGGCGCAGGCCTTCTTCGGGATGATGGCCTCCCGCACGCTGATGGCGGGCGTGCGCCTGGGCGTCTACGCCGCGCTCGCGGAGGGGCCCGCCTCGGCGGAGTCGCTGGCGGAGCGGCTGAAGCTCTCCCCCGAGGGCACCCGCACCCTGCTGGAGGCGCTGGTGGCCTGCGACGCCGTGGAGCGCCAGCGCGGCGGCCGCTACCGGATTGCCCCCCGGGCGAAGCGGTGGCTGGACCCGCGCTCGCCGAAGTACGTGGGCGCCTTCCTGGAGTTCAACTACGCCCAGTGGGACTGGTGGACGGGGCTGGAGGGCGTGGTGCGCTCCGGCCAGGCGGTGGACATCCACCAGTTCGCGCCGGAGGACCCGCGCTGGCGGGACTACATCCACGCCATGCACCAGTTGGCGCGGCTGGCGGCCCCCGAGGTGGCGGCGGCCATTCCCCTGCCCCGGGGGGCGAAGAGCCTGCTCGATTTGGGAGGCGCGCACGGCTGGTACGCCGCGGAGATGTGCCTCCGCAACCGGGGGCTGAAGGCCACGGTGCTGGATTTGGAAGGCAGCGCGCGGGTGGGCCGGGACATCATCACCTCGGCGGGGCTGAGCCACCTCGTCACGCACCGCGAGGGCGACGTGCTCACCGCGGAGCTGGGCGGCCCGTACGACACGGTGCTGCTCTTCCAGGTGATGCACCACCTGTCGCCCGCGCAGAACGTGGCCCTGCTGCGGCGGGTGCGCGGTGCGCTGGCCCCCCGGGGCACCCTGGCCGTCCTCGAGTACCTGCGCGAGGACATCGACGACCCGACCAGCTCCGCGCCGCTGATCGGCCTGCACTACTTCCTCACGTCCGGCGCCGCGGCCTATGCGCCCGCGGAGGTGGAGGGCTTCCTGGACGACGCGGGCTTCAAAATCGAGCAGACCCGGCCCATCCGCCACCTCCCCTTGCAGACGCTCCTGGTGGCCCGGCCGGACTGAGCCGGGGCCACCCTGCCCTGGGGATGGAGGTCCGGTCCGCTGGTCGCCAGCCGGGCGGAGCCTTCCAATCCTGGTTTTCGGCATCCCCCCTTCCCCCTGCGTTAGCCTGCGTTCTTCTTCCGATGCTCCCCGATACACCCCTGCCAGCCGACCCGCCGGACGTGCCGCTCGCCGTCGACCTCGACGGGACGCTGGTGCGCACGGACACGCTCCACGAGAACCTGCTCGCCCTCTTCAAGCACGCCCCCTGGCTGCTGCTGCTGGTGCCGCTGTGGGTGCTCAGGGGCAAGGCCTTCTTCAAGGCGGAGGTGGCGCGGCGGGTGGCGCTGGACGCGGCGCGCCTGCCGTACAACGAGGAGCTGCTGGCCTTCCTCCACGAGGAGAGGGCGCGCGGCCGCCGGCTGGTGCTGGCCACCGCGGCGGACCGGCGCATCGCCGACGCCGTGGCCGCGCACCTGGGCCTCTTCTCCGAGGTCCATGCCAGCGACGGCACGGTGAACCTGTCCGGCGCGCGCAAGCTGGCGAAGCTGAAGGAGTCGCTGGGCACCTTCGACTACGCGGGCAATGACGGGGTGGACGTGCCGCTGTGGCGCGAGTCCCGGCAGGTGGTGGTGGTGCACGCCCCCGCCGACGTGCTGCGACGGGCGCGCGGGCTGGGCCGCGAGGTGCACCGCGTCTTCGAGCGCCCCCGCGTGGGCCCCCGCGTCTGGGTGAAGGCGCTGCGCGTGCACCAGTGGGCGAAGAACGCGCTCGTCTTCGTGCCCATGCTGGCCGCCCACAAGGCGCTGGATGCGGACCTGCTGGTGAAGGCGGTGCTGGGCTTCATCGCCTTCAGCCTGTGCGCCTCCAGCGTGTACGTGCTGAATGACCTGCTGGACCTGGACTCGGACCGCCGCCACCCGACGAAGTGCAAGCGCCCCTTCGCGGCGTGCGCGCTGCCGGTGAGCACGGGCGCGGTGCTGGCGCCCGCGCTGCTGCTGGCCGGGGCGGCGGTGTGCCTGCTGCTGCCGCCCGCCTTCTCCGCGCTGCTGGCCACGTACTACGCGCTGACGCTGGCGTACTCGCTGCGGCTGAAGCAGGTGGTGATGCTGGACGTGCTGGTGCTGGCGGGCCTGTACACGGTGCGAATCTTCGGCGGCTCGCTGGCGGTGGGCGTGCCCACGTCGAGCTGGCTGATGATGTTCAGCATGTTCCTCTTCCTCTCGCTGGCGCTGGTGAAGCGGCTGAGCGAGGTGCGGCGGCTGCGGCTGACCAACGAGGCGGCGGCCCACGGGCGCGGCTACCTGGCGCAGGACTACGAGCAGCTCGCCAGCCTGGGCGCCGCCGCGGGCCAGGTGTCCGTGCTGGTGCTGGCGCTCTACATCACCTCCAAGGAGGTGACGGCGCTGTACTCGCACCCCGAGCGGCTCTGGCTGCTGTGCCCGGTGATGCTCTACTGGGTGGGGCGGGTGTGGGTGCTGGCGCATCGCGGGCTGGTGAACGAGGACCCGCTCGTCTTCGCGCTGAGGGACCGGGTGAGCTACGCGGTGGGGCTCGTCTCGGCGCTGGTGCTATGGGTCGCCCGGTGAGAGGACTCGCGCGATGAAGGCTCTGGAGTCCTGGGGGCGCTATCCCCGCGTCGAACAACGGACGCAGCCGCTGGTGTGGCGCACCGACGCGCTGCCCCGGCCCGGCGGGACGCTGCTGCCCCATGGCCTGGGCCGCAGCTATGGCGACTCGTGCCTCAACGAGGGCGGGACGCTGCTGCTCACCTCGGGGCTGGACAGGCTCATCTCCTTCGACACGGCCACCGGCGTGGTGCGCTGCGAGGCGGGCGTCACGCTGGATACGCTGCTGCGGCTGGCGGCGCCGCGCGGCTGGTTCCTCCCGGTGACGCCGGGCACCAAGTTCGTCACGGTGGGCGGCGCCCTCGCCAACGACGTGCACGGGAAGAACCACCACCGGGGCGGCACCTTCGGCCGGTACGTGCGGCGCTTCGAGCTGGTGCGCTCGGACGGCAGCCGCCGGGTGTGCGCGCCGGACGAGAATCCGGACTGGTACGGGGCGACGATTGGCGGCCTGGGGCTCACCGGGCTCGTCACCTGGGCGGAGGTGCAGCTCAAGCCCATCAGCAACCCGTACGTGCTTCAGGAGACGGTGCCCTTCGGGAACCTGGACGAGTTCCTCGTCGTCGCCCGTGAGTCCGAGACAGACTACGAGTTCACCATGGCCTGGGTGGACTGCCTGGCCCGGGGGAAGAAGCTGGGGCGCGGCCTGCTGTACCGGGGCAACTTCGCGCCTCCGCAGTTCGACGGGCTGCCGCTGGCGAAGAGCCACCTGTCCCACGGCTCGGGGCTGGCGGTGCCCATGGACATGCCGGCCTTCTGCCTCAACCGGCTGTCGGTGTCCGCGTTCAACTGGCTCTACTACCACCGGCAGAACGGCAAGCCGAAGCAGCGGCTCACGCACTACGACCCGTTCTTCTACCCGCTGGACGCCATCTACGGGTGGAACCGCATCTACGGCAAGCGGGGCTTCCTCCAGTTCCAGTGCGTGGTGCCCTACACCACCGCACGCGACGCGCTGGCGGAAATCCTGGAGCGCAGCTCGCGCGGCGGGCTGCCCAGCTTCCTCTCCGTGCTGAAGACCTTCGGCGACCTTCCGTCTCCGGGGTGGATGTCCTTCCCCCGCCAGGGCGTGACGCTGGCCATGGACTTCGCCAACCGCGGCGAGAAGACGTGGCGGCTGGTGGAGGAGCTGGACAAGGTGACGCGCGAGGCGGGCGGCGCGGTGTACCCGGCGAAGGACGCGCGGATGAGCCCGGAGAGCTTCGCGGCGTACTTCCCCCGGCGGGAGGAGTTCTCCCGCTACCTGGACCCGGCCTTCTCCTCCTCCTTCTGGCGGCGGGTGAACCCGGTGGCCCTGCCCTTCTCCCTGGAGTCCGAGCGCGGCCCGGCGGCCTCGCGGCCCCAGTCCCTGCTTGCGATTCGCTGACCCCTCCCCGAGATTCCGCACCCCATGAAGAAAGTGCTCGTCCTCGGCGCCACCAGCGCCATTGCCCAGGCGACGGTGCGGCTGCTCGCCGCGCGCGGCGCCTCGCTGTACCTCGTCGGCCGCAACGCGGCGAACCTGGAGGCGGTGGCGCAGGATGCCACCACGCGCGGCGCGGCGAAGGTGGCAGCGCAGGCGGTGGACCTGAACGACTTCTCCGCGCACGAGGCGATGGTGGACGCGGCGTACACGGCGCTGGGCGGGCTGGACGGCGTGGTGCTGGCGCACGGCGTGCTGGGTGACCAGGCCGAGGCGCAGAAGTCCTGGGCCGCGACGGAGACGGTCCTGCGCACCAACTTCCTGAGCGCGGTGTCCCTGCTGACGGTGCTGGCCAACCGCTTCGAGGCGCAGAAGGCCGGGACGCTGGTGGTGATTTCGTCCGTGGCCGGAGACCGCGGCCGGCAGAGCAACTACGTGTACGGCGCGTCGAAGGGCGCGCTCAACGTGTTCCTCCAGGGCCTGCGCAACCGACTGGCGAAGTCCGGCGTGGCCGTCGTCACCGTGAAGCCCGGCTTCGTGGACACACCGATGACGGCGCACCTGCCGAAGAACAAGCTGTTCGCCTCGCCGGACAAGGTGGCGCGCGGGCTGCTGAGCGCCGCGGATGCGCGCAAGAACGAGGTCTACGTCCCCGGCATCTGGGCGCTCATCATGCTCATCATCCGGACGATTCCGGAGACCGTGTTCAAGCGGATGAAGCTGTAGCCGGGCGCGGGGGCAGGCCGCTTGTCAGAAGGGGCTGATATCCCCACACTTCGAGCATGGCCTACGGCGCGCGAAAGCAGGAGGGTCCCGCAACCCTTGCCGACCTCGAGGCTCTGCCGGAGGGCGTCGTGGGCGAGATCATCGATGGAACGCTGTATACGCATGCCCGTCCTGGGGACGGGCACATCTATTTCGGGCTGCGGCTTTTCGGCGAGCTGGATGGCCCCTTCCAGCTTGGAGTCAACGGGCCCGGAGGGTGGTGGCTCCGCATCGAGCCCGGGGTGCAGGTCGAGGGCTCTCCGGAGTTCATTCCGGACCTCGCCGGGTGGCGACGTGAGCGAGTCCCCGAGCCCCCCGAGGGACGGTGGGCCACCGCTCCAGATTGGGTCTGCGAGATTCTCTCTCCCGCGACGCGAGGCTATGACCGGCGCATCAAGCGCCCCTTCTATGCGCGCATCGGCGTCCAGCACCTCTGGTTCATCGACCTGGAGGAGCGAACGCTTTCCGTCAACAGGAGGGTGAACGGCCTCTGGACGGAGACGGGGGTCTACGGCGAGGAGGATGCGCTCGTTCGCGTGGCGCCATTCGAGGACGTGGAGCTGAGGCTGGGCTGGCTCTGGCAGTCCGTCTGGACCAGGCGCTGAGGCTTGTCGGTGAAGCTGCGGCGGAGCACCTCCATGAAGGGCACGCCGCAGGCACGCAGGAGCGACAGCAGCGTCGTCACCGCCCACGGAGACGGCGTCACGAAGTAGCGCTGGGGCGTCCGCCCAGGGAACGCGTCCTTCAACTCGCGCAGGCGGGCAAGGTACTCCACGCCCACGAGCCGCCGCTCCAGCCACTGCACCTGGCGAGAGAGCCCCGGTGAGCAGCCTTCCGTGTCCACGCCGTACAGCGGGCAGAACCCCAGCGAGAGCTGGGGGATGCCCTCTTCACGCAGGCGCGCCGCGAGCGTCGCCACGACGGAGTAGTACACGCCCCACAGCCGCGTCGGCTCGAAGCGGATGAGGTTGAGCAGGTAGCCCTGGACGCGGCCCTCACGGAAGTACGGGTCCAGCACCGCGTAGCCGAACACTCGCGAGTCAGGCCCCTGATGCAGGAGGAACAGCCGGGCGAGCCCGTCACCGTCGAGCGTCAGCGGCCGGTTGAGGAAGCGCATCTCCACCGGCACCGAGCTGCGGCGCAGGTAGGCGCGGGTGATGGCGTCGACCCTCGCACGCTCCTCGGCGCTCAGCGCCTCGGGACGGACCTCGCGCACCTCGAAGCCACCGCGCGCCGCCTTCCGGAGCGCGCCGCTCACCTTCGCGTCTCGCTCGGACTCCGGCGCGTCGAGCGCGAGGAGCTTGTCCACGCCCATGCCGCTGACGCGGTAGCGCGGCCCTCCCAGCCCGGCGGCGAGCGTCGCGACGTCCTGCTGCACATAGAAGAAGAGAGGACGCCTGCCCTCCTGGAGAAAGCGCTGGAGCAGCTCCGCCCGGTCGCTCGCCGCGCAGACCGGGGGACCGAGCGTCAGGTCGAACCCGAAGGCCCGCTGATAGGCGATGTAGCCGTACGAGGTCTCGAAGTACGAGAGGCCCGGCTGGAGCGTCGAGTAGGAAATCGGGTCGGCGCCGTGCGCTCGCACCAGGTCGTGCTTCACGCGTCCACGATACCGGGGCCGAGGGCCTGGGGCGAGACGCGGCCCCCGTGGCATAGTCGCGCGCGAATGAAGGGGGCGCGGCACATGACCGACGGACGGGCGTTACCTGGCGTGGACCTCACACCGGACGCCCTGGCGGGACCTTCCCTGGAGCGGCTGTGCGAGCTGGCGGCGCGCGACCAGTGGCGGCTCGAGGACCTGGACTGGAGCTCGGTGGACGTCTCGGCGCTGCCGGAGCCCTTCCGGCAGACCGCGGCCGATGCCTTCGCACAGCTCCAGTGGGGCGAGCAGACCGCCCTCTTCGCCGCCATGCGCCTGATGGAGCTGCTCCCCGAGGGTGCCGCGCGTACCTTCCTCGCCACCCAGCGGACGGACGAAGCCCGCCATGTGGCCTTCTTCGAGCGCGTCGTCCGCCTCTTCGGGTGCGAGGGGCGGGTGCGGCCCTCCGTCCTCCGGCTGATGCAGGAGGTGCGGGAGGCGGAGACGCCCGAGGCGCTGCTGCTCGGCATGCAGGTGCTCATCGAGGGCGTGGCGCACTCCATGTTCCTGGAGGCGGTGAAGCTCGTGGAGGCGATGGGCGACATTGAGGAGTTCGACAGCTCGATTCGCGCGCTGAAGACGCTGGTGGCGGAGTCCATGCCCCGGCTGGCGCGGGACGAGAGCCGCCACATCGCCTTCGGCCTGCACTCCCTGCGGCGACTCATTCCCCAGTTGGACGGCGCGGCGCGCCTGCGGCTGGAGGAGAAGGTGGCCCTGTGGGGCGAGTGGCTGCTGGAGCAGGTGCGCGACCCGGACCTCGTGGTGGGCATCGGCATGGACGGAGACGCGCTCTGTGGACGGCTCATCGAGGACCTGAACCTGCGCATCGGCCAGGTCGGGCTCGCCACGCGGCTGGCTCCACTGAGGGCGGAGGGATGAACACCGAGCGCGCAATCCAGGAGCGGATGGGCTTCTTCGTGAAGCACGGACGCCTGGACCGGCTGCCATCCCCGTGGCAGGTCCGCGTGGGCGGGCTGGCGATGCTGCCCGTCACCCTGAGCGAGAGCGAGCGGGAGCGGCAGCGCAGCCGAAGCACCTGGATGGGGCAGGTGCCCATCCGCGTCCCGCTCCAGCTGCTCTACAACCCGCGCCAGCTCCTCGCGGACTCCGGGCTCACCCAAAGCCCGACGAGCGTCGTCCGGCACGTGGTCAGCGTGTACCACGAGGACGCGTTCCTCGGTTACGACCTGCAGCTGTTGCAGTCCCACCCGGGCGGCCTGGCCCTGCTGCGCGAGGAGGCGTCGAAGGTCGTCGAGGGCCGCACGCGCTGGGCGTCATACCTGCGGGGGCTGGTGGCCTGGCCGGGCTACCACGCGCGGCTGGTGGAGCTGGCCGAGGCCGCCGAGCGCTTCGAGTACCCGGACGCGCTGGACGTGGACCCGCGCTTCGCCACGCTCGTCGGCTTCGCGCGGTTCTGTGGCTCCATGCCGGACTGGCCGGAGCGCGGCTTCTACGGCTTCGACCTCGACAAGCTGGTGCGGCGATGGAAGTAGGGCCTGGCGCGCTCGAAGCGGTGGACTTCGAGTTCCAGCGACGCCACGTCGGGTGGATTGCGCGAGCGCTCCACACGTGGTTCCGCGTGGACGTGCAGGGGATGGAGCACCTGCCCTCTGGGCCGTTCCTCGGCGTGGGCAATCACAGCGGCGCGGTGATGATTCCGGACACGCTGGTGTGGATGGGCACGTACCACACGTCCGGCCGCGAGCCTCCGCTGGTGACGCTGGCCCATGACGCCATGTTCGATGCCTACCCGCAGCCGCTCGCGCGCTCGCTGGCGAAGCTGGGCGCGGTGCGGGCCCGGAGGGACATCGCGCTGGAGGCGCTCCGCCAGGGCTACGCCGTGCAGGTGTACCCGGGCGGAGACCACGACGCGTGCCGGAGCTTCTCGCGCAGGAACGAGGTCGTCTTCGCCGGCCGCAAGGGCTACGTGGAGCTGGCGCGCGAGGCCGGGGTGCCCATCGTCCCCGTGGTCTGCGTGGGCGGGCACGAGGCGCTCATCGTCTTGTGGGATGGGGCCTCGCTGGCGCGAAGGCTCGGGTTCGACCGCCGCTTCCGGCTGAAGACCTTCCCACTGTCCCTGAGCCTTCCCTGGGGACTGTGGCTCGGGCCGCTGCCGGGCTACCTGCCACTGCCGGCGAGAATCAGCGTGCGGGTGCTGCCGCCCATCTCTCCCGACGAGGGGGACGTGGACGCAGTGGACGCGCGGGTGCGGACATCCATGCAGTGCGCGGCCGATGCGCTGGCGAGGGGGCGATGTTTCCCATGGCTCGGATGAAGGTTTCCCGGTTCGACGAAGCGCTGGACGTGAGTACCGCGACCGAGGCGGAGCTCGGCGCCCGGCTGGAGCGGCTCTGGGACCAGGAGCCGCTGCTGCGGCCCCGGCCGGAGATGCACGACTACCAGCTCACGTACCCGCCCGCGGTCCAGATGGAGAAGCGTCCCGGCTACCAGCGCGCTCCCACGGACGCGGAGTACCTGAGCGAGGCGGTGGGCGCATTCGGCGCGGGCGGGTACTACTTCCACTTCGGCTTCTGCAAGTACCGCTGCCGCTACTGCTTCCACTACGAGTTGCTGACGAAGCACACCGACGACCTGATGTCGCGGTACGTGAATGCGCTCTCGCTGGAGATGCGACGCGTCCGGGAGCTGACGCCGGGCCTCAAGCGCGCGCTGTACTTCCTGGGCGGCGGCACGCCCACCGCCCTGCCCCTGCACCTGCTGGAGCGGTTCCTGGAGCGGCTGCTGTTCCACTTCGGCCCGCCGATGACGTCGATGAGCACCGTGGAGGCGAAGCCGGTGACGGCCTCCGAGGAGAAGCTCCAGGCGCTGGTGCGGGCGGGCTTCCGCCGCATCAACCTGGGCGTGCAGACGCTGGACCCGGAGCTGTACGCCTTCCACCACCAGAAGGAGGAGCTGCGCATCGCCTTCGACGCGATTGAGCGCGCCCGGCGCGTGGGGTTCGAGTTCGTCAACATCGACATCATGACGGGGCTGGAACGCCAGACGCCCGAGTCCTGGAGGAAGACGCTCGCGGAGCTGGAGCGGCTGGCCACCAGCGGCGCGGTGGACAGCGTCTTCATCTACCCGTACCACGATGACCCACGCAGCGGGACGTACGGCAAGCCCGGCGCGGTGCCCTCGTGGGTGCAGACGGCGCACAGCGATGCGCAGGCGCGGGCGCTGTTCACACGGCTCGGCTGGAAGGAGCTGGGAGCGCGGTTCTACCGCTCGCCCCGACACGTGCGGCGCGAGCTGTTCGAGCTGGCCCGGGTGCGCGTCAATCCCGCGTACGGCGAGGTGCTGTACCACGGGCTCGGGAACTCGAGCTTCTCCATTGGGGACCGGGCCACGTTCCTGAACCACCGTGACGTGAATGACTACTGCACGGCGGTGGAGAAGGGCGGGCTGGGTATCGCGTACTGGAGGACGCTCGACGACTCGCAGCGGGCGACGCGGGATGTGACGTTCGACATCCTCTACAGCCCGTTCACCCGGGTGCGCTCGCGCGCGAAGAAGTACGGCGCGGAGACGATGGCGCATCACCGCGAGCTGCTGGCGCGCTGGTCGGAGCTGGGCCTGGGCCAGGAGAACCGGCTGCTTGGCACGTTCAGCCTGACGCCGCTGGGCAAGCTGGTGCACCAGCAGCTCATTCCCCAGCACTACCTGCCCGAGGACCGCCGCGAGCTGGCGGAGGCCATGGAGCTGCGCCAGCAGGCGGGCCGGAAGTACCGGGGGTATTGAGAATGGCGGAACGTGAGCCCCTTTGGGTTCCTGGGTGCCTGGTGCGAGGCCATTTCTCTCGGCCACGAGCATCCATTGCAGGAGGAGTGACGCCCCTCTGACGCCTGATGCTCCGAAGCGCAATCGGGCTTCAGCTGCATGCGGAGTACCGGAGGCATGGTTGCAGGATGGAGGGTGATTTTGGGCGTCCTCCTGGCATTGGCTACGCTGCCCCAGCCCGCCATGACCACCGCCTCTCCCCTCTCGCCCGCCCCGGAGCCGCTCGCTCCCGCCCCCTCCACTCCCGAGCCGAGAGCCTCCGCCGCGCCCACGCCGAAGGCCTGGGGCCTCGCGCGACGCATCGCCTTCCGCGTCGCCTTCGCGTACCTGTTCCTCTATTCACTCCCATCCCCGGTGAGCTCCCTGCCTGGGATGGAGTTCCTCCCCAAAGCCTTCGACAGCGTCTGGCACGCCGTCGTGCCCTGGGTGGGCAAGCACGTGCTGCGCCTGGGCACGGACATCACCGTGTTCCCCAACGGCAGCGGCGACACCACGTACAACTACGTAATCCTGCCCGTGCTCCTGGCGGTCAGCGTGCTGGTGGCCGCCGTCTGGTCCGTCGTCGACCGGCGCCGCACCGAGTACGACAAGGCGCACGACGTGCTGCGCGTCTACCTCCGCTACGTGCTGGCCATCAGCATGCTGTCCTACGGCATGGCCAAGGTCTTCAAGATGCAGTTCGCCTTCCCCGGTCCGGAGCGGATGGTTGAGCCGCTGGGCGAGTTCTCTCCCATGGGCCTGCTGTGGGCCTTCATGGGGTACTCGAAGGGTTACAACCTCTTCACCGGCGGCGCGGAGATGCTGGGCGGCTTCCTGCTGCTCGCCCGCCGCACCACCACGCTGGGGGCGCTCGTCGTCATCGGAGTGATGACCAACGTGGTAGCGCTGAACTTCTTCTATGACGTCCCCGTCAAGCTCTACTCGTCGCACCTGCTGCTGATGGCGGTGTTCCTGCTGCTGCCAGACGTCCAGCGGCTCCTGGGCGTCCTCCTGCTCAACCGCCCCACCGAGGCCCGGACGCTCGGCACGCCCTTCTCCTTCTCCCGGCGGGAGCGGTGGGGCCTGCTCGCCTTGAAGGCGCTGTTCCTCGTCACCGTGGGGTGGTCGTTCTACGAAGAGCGCAGTGGGTTCACTTCGAGGTACAGCGACTCCGCGCCACGGATCGAGCTCTACGGGCTCTATGAAGTCGAGTCCTTCACCCGCGATGGACAGGTTTTGCCGCCGCTACTGGGCGACACCACGCGGTGGCGCTATGTGGCCGTCAACCGCTACGGCCGGGTGACGCTCCGGATGATGGATGACAGCGTGAAGCGCTTCGGGCTGCAGCATGACGCGCAGAAGCTGACGGCCACGCTCACCGAGAGCGGCGGGGACACGGCGAAGAAGTCCGTGCTCACGTACTCCCGGCCGGACGCGGAGCACCTGGTCTTCCAGGGCACCTTCCAGGACGCTCTCATCGAGGTCCGCCTCAAGAAGGTGGACGCGTCCAAGCACCTGCTCGTCAACCGCGGCTTCAACTGGATTCAGGAGTACCCATTCAACCGCTGAGCCGGGCTCACTCGCGGCTGGAGGCGGGCGCCGGGGCTGTCTCCAGCGAGGGCACGTCGCGGCCCTCGCCGAAGCCCAGGGCCCAGAAGCGCGGGCGGACCGGCTCCCGCGCCACCAGCCGCAGCAGCAGGTACTTCGCCTCGTCCTGACCATCCAGCGCCAGTGCGAAGGTGCCGTAGTGCATCGCCACCGACGTGGCCGAGCGCAGCACCTTGTGCGCCAGGAGGGCCTCCTTCGGCCCCATGTGCACCGGCCGGAAGGCGGTGGGCCGGAAGGCGCCAATGGGCAGCACCGACAGCCGCATGGGGCCGAAGCGCTCGGCCATCATCGCGAACTGCGGGCCATAGCCCGTGTCCCCCGCGAAGAGCACCGGCCCGCCCGTGGTGGACAGCACGAAGCCCGCCCACAGCGCCGCGGACACGTCCGTCAGCCCCCGGTTGGAGCGGTGCTGCGCCGGCACCGCCGTCACCGTCCGCCCCGGTGCCACCTCCGTGGCCTGCCACCAGTCGAGCTCCACCACACTGCCGAAGCCCTCGCCGTCCAGCAGCGCCTTGTTGCCCAGGCCCACGATGAAGCGCGGCCGGTGCTTCTCCTCCAGCCGCCGCAGCGTGGGCAGGTCCATGTGGTCGTAGTGGTTGTGGCTCACCAGCACCACGTCGATGGGCGGCAGGTCCTCGAAGCGGATGCCCGGCGGGCGCACGCGGTGGGGGCCCACGAAGGGCACCGGGCTCGGCCGGTCCGAGTAGATGGGGTCCGTCAGCACGTTCAGCCCGTCCGCCTGGAGCAGCACCGTGGCGTGGTTGATGAACGTGACGCGCAGCTGGCCCGGGCCCACGCGCTCCGGCGGCGGCTTGCCGGGGGCAACGTCCTCGTAGTCGCGCCACGCGCCCCGGGGCTCCGTGCGCAACGCCTCCAGGACATCGCCCGGGTCGAGCCGGCGCACGGGCTGCAGGTTCTGGAACTGCTCGCCGTCGAAGTGGTCCGTCACCGGGCCCTCGTGGCGAGAGCCGGCGAAGAGGCAGCCCTGGAGCCAGGGCCCGCACAGCAGGAGCAGGAGCGCGAGGCGCTTCGTCATCGGCGGAGAAGAATCCTGGAGAGGCGACATGGTGCATGCGCTCCGTGAGGCTGGGAGTCCCGGCGCGGCCCCGGCTCCCGATACTCCTCGTTCAAGCATGAAAGGACGTCAAAGGGTGCGAGCCGGCGTCGGCCCGGCCGGCCGCCCCACGGGCGGAGTATCGACGCCCCCATGCCCGCCAGCCAGGGGGCTTGTTGCGGTGACCTGGGGGGCTTCCCACGTTCGGGTCATGAACTCTGTCCCTGTGACGAGTGAACCGGAGCTGGACCCGTCGGACCCCTACGCTCGCGAGGCGCAGACCTTCCCACGCCTCAGCCCCGAGATGGCGGAGCGGGTCGCCGCCTACGGCACCGAGGAGCGCCTGCCCGGTGGCACCCTCCTCTTCAAGCGCGGAGACCGGAGCGTCGACTTCTTCTTCGTCCTCGAAGGGGTCGTCGAACTCTTCGACCTCGACGAGGAAGACCAGCCCCGCGTCTTCGCCGTCCAGGGCGCGCAGCAGTTCACCGGCGAGTTGGACCTCTTCACGGACCACCAGATTCTCGTGAGCGGCCGCGCCCAGGGCGACTGCCACGTGGTCCGGGTCAAGTCGCAGGACTTCCGCCGGCTGGTGAGCACCGAGTCCGACATCGGTGAAATCATCATGCGCGCGTTCATCCTGCGTCGCGTCGGGCTCATCCGGCACTCGCAGGCCGGCGTGGTGCTGATTGGCTCCGGCCATGGCGCCGACACGCTCCGCTTGCAACGCTTCCTCACCCGCAATGGCTATCCCCACCGGCTCCTCGACACCGACGTCGACCCGGGGGCCAGCGGCTTCCTGAACTGCTTCCAGCTCACCCCCGCCCAGCTCCCGGTGGTCATCGCCCCGGGTAGGAACGTCTTCCGGAATCCATCCAACGCCGCGCTCGCGGATGACCTGGGCTTCAGCGAGCTGGTGGACCCCTCGCATGTCCATGACGTGGCCGTGGTCGGCGCCGGCCCCGCGGGGCTGGCCGCGGCGGTGTACGCCGCCTCGGAGGGGCTGGAGACTGTCGTCGTCGAGTCGCTGGCGCCCGGGGGGCAGGCGGGGACCAGCTCGAAAATCGAGAACTACCTCGGCTTTCCCACCGGCATCTCCGGCCAGGCGCTCGCCGGGAGGGCGCAGGTGCAGGCACGGAAGTTCGGGGCGCGGCTCATCATCTCCCGCTCCGTCTCCGGCATCGACTGCGAGCAGGTGCCCTACCGCTTGCGGCTGGACGACGGCCGCACCGTGGCCGCGCGCTCGGTGGTCATCGCCACCGGGGCTCGCTACCGCAAGCTCGACGTGCCCGACCTCGCGCGCTTCGAGGGACAGGGCATCCACTACGCGGCGACGGCCATGGAGTCCAGCCTGTGCACGGGCGAGGAGGTCATCGTCGTGGGCGGGGGAAACTCCGCCGGCCAGGCCGCCGTGTTCCTCTCCCGCACGGTGGCCAGGCTCCACCTGCTCGTGCGCGCCGGAGGGCTCGCGACGACGATGTCCGACTACCTCGTCCAGCGCATCCACTCCTCGCCGCGAATCGAGCTGCACACGCGCACCGAAATCACCGCGCTCTCAGGGGACAGGTTCCTGCGAGAGGTGACGTGGGTGCACCGACCCACGGGGGAGACGAGCACGCACCGCATCGGCAACGTGTTCGTGATGATTGGCGCCGAGCCCAACACGGAGTGGCTGAACGGCTGCCTCGAGCTCGACAGCAAGGGCTTCGTCCGGACGGGACAGGATGCGCAGGGCCGCGCGCTCGCCTCACCGTATGCGACCACACGTTCCGGCATCTACGCGGTGGGCGATGTGCGCTCGGGTTCGGTGAAGCGCGTGGCGTCGGGCGTGGGTGAGGGCTCCGTGGTGGTGCAGGCGATTCACGGCTTCCTGCACCCGGTGGGAGTCTGAGCCACTTCCTTCTGGTGACGTCAGCGCTGCCAGAAAGAGGTGAGCTTCAGGGGAAGCGCGTCGAAGGGCTCGGCGTGCACCGCGGCATTGCCCGAATGCGTACCGAGCAGCAGCCAGCTTCCGCCCTCCAACCGGTAGACCTCCAGCGTCTGGGGACGCGGGTCCACGAGCCACAGGTGCCGCACCCCCTCGCGCGCGTACACGGCCATCTTCCCGGCCCGGTCCAGCTTCTCTGTGGAGGGAGAAAGCACCTCGCAGAGCCAGTCAGGTGCGAGTTCCACTCCGACGACGTCCGGCAATTCGGGCATGCGCTCTCGCCGCCATCCCGCGAGGTCTGGCACCAGGACATCGCCACCCAGGTGCAATTCAGGCTCGGGGATGAAGACCCAGCCTCCGGGCCCCTCCTGCCCTGGTTCATCATCGAACGGCATCAGCCGCTTACCGAGCCGGAAGGCCGCCCGTCCGTGAACCATTCGAGGGCGGGGGCTCACGTACAGCTCACCGTCGATGATTTCGCCGACGACGTGCGGCGGGAGGCGCTCCAGCGCCTCGTATGCGCTTCCCGGTCGTGACGGCTTGTCGCTCATGTCCTCAGGATGCGGCTCCTCGTACCGCGTCGCAAGCCGCCCCTCCCCCTCCACCTGGATGTCATCGCTCATGTGTCTAGCATGCGCCATACCTCTGACATCCTGTTTGGGTCGGAAGACTCCACAGGTCCCTACTGGGCTTTCTCATCTACCCCACTTGAATGCCGGGCGCGGCAGCAGCCGCCAGGACCTCAGTCCTCATGCCAGGAGCAGGAATGCGTCTTCGTCTTTTCGTGGTGGCCGTGCCCGTACTGATGGCCGTGGGATGCGGCGGCACCAGCAGCCACACCGTCAAGGATGTCGGGGCCGACTACCGCCTCTCGGAGCACCCGGAGCAGGGGTTGGTCATCGTCTCCACCCGCTTCTCCACCGACTGCAAGAATGGGGAGAACCCTTCCGCTGCGCTCGAGTACGAGGACTCCGTATACATGCGCAGGAGCACGGGCGTGATTCCCGTGAACGACCTGCACCTCGCACACGACTTCCAAGCACCTCCCGGCCACTTCTCCGTGAAGGCGCTCAACGAAGGGGCGTATCAGATCCGACGCCTGAGCATCGGACACATCATGCCCATCACCAAGGAGACACGAACCCCGTTCGAGGTCGAGGCCGGCACGGCTATCTATCTAGGCGAAGTCCACTTCAAGCTCACCAACTGCGGCCCCTTCCCGTCCATCACCACCCAGGTCACCGACCAGTGGGAGCGGGACAGCCAGCTCCTTCAACAGAAGATGAAGAACATCCGTGCGGAAGAGGTCGTCAAGAGGTTGATCTCGACCCGAACCGGGAAGCGGTAGCACGCTCACGACAGCAACACCGAAGGAGCAAGGACTCCGCGGCAACGGCCATGGAGTCGAGCCCGTGCATGCCGGAGGGCTCCGTGGTGTGCAGGCGATTCACGGCATCCCGCACCCGGTGGGAGTCTGAGCCGTCCCTCCCCGGGTCAGCGCCGCCAGAGCGAGCCCAACTTCACGGGAAGCGCCTCGAACGGCTCGGCGTGGACAGTGAGGTCACCCGTGTGCGTGCCGAGCAGGAGCCACTTTCCGCCCTCCAGCCGGTAGACCTCCAGCGTCTGGGGACGCGGGTCCGCGAGCCACAGGTGCTTCACTCCCTCCCGTGCGTAGACCGCCATCTTCCGGGCCCGGTCCAGCTTCTCGGTGGAAGGGGAGAGCACCTCGCAGAGCCAGTCAGGAGCAAGCTCCACTCCGACGACATCCGGCAGCTCGAGCATGCGCTCGCGTCGCCAGCCCGCGAGGTCGGGGACCAGCACATCTTCGCCCAAGTGCAGTTCAGGCTCGGGAACGAAGATCCAGCCTCCGGGGCCTTTACGCTCCGATTGGTTGTCGAATGGCATGAGCTGGTCGCCGAGCAGGAAGGCCGCCCGTCCGTGAATCATTCGAGGGCGAGGACTCACGTACAGCTCGCCGTCGATGATTTCGCCGACGACGTTCGGCGGGAGGCGCTCCAGCGCCTCGTATGCAAGCTCCCGTCGTGTCGGCTTGTCACTCATGCCCTCAGGATGCGGCTCCGCGTACCTCCTCGCAAGCCGCCCCTCCCCCTCCACCTGGATGTCCTCGCGCATGTGTCTAGCATGCGCCATACCTCTGACATCCTGAACGAATCAGGAAATCCCAGAGGTCACATGACCACAGTGCTCCCTCCCCGGAAGGCCGCCCCATGAGAAAGCCCCCGGGCTCTCCACGAACCCGGGGGCACCTTGCCACGAGAGAGGGCGTGTCCCCGCCCTAGCCCTTGTTGTCCTTGTCGACGACGTTGTCCACGCCGTCCTTGTCGTCGTCGCCCGGCGGCTCCTTGCCGTCCGGCAGGCCGTCGTTGTCGCTGTCCACGTCGAGCACGTTCGGCAGGCCGTCCCCGTCCGCGTCGCCCTGGACCTCTTCCTTGTCCGGCAGCCCGTCACCGTCCTGGTCGCCCTTCGTGTCGAGCGGAACCTCGAACACCTCCGTGTTCGTCCGTCCCGAGCCGCTGCACTTGCCGTCACCCGGGTAGATGGCCGTGGCAGACCACTTGCCGCCCGCCACGGTGAGCCGGTAGTCCTCGAAGGTGCCGCCGGTGGTCGTCGTCACCGTCTGGTAGACGGGGTTGCCTGCGCCATCCGTGTAGCGCAGGAGGAACTTCTGGCCCGGCCGCTCGGGCTTCGTGTAGCCCTTCACGCGGATGAGGCCACAGCTCTCGGGCGGCTTCTTCGGGTCGTAGAAGTAGACCCTGCTCTTCTTGTCCGGCTCCAGGTGATACGCGGGGAACTCCTTGCAGCTCACCTTCTGCACTTCCGTCGACTCGATGACCACCGTGGTGCGGCGCATGAGCGGCGTGCGCACGGTGGCGCCACCCAGCCGCACCAGCGTGTCCCCGCGCGGCACCCACGCGGTGACGTGGGCGTCGTGCTTGACGCAGTCCTTGTCCTTCTCGTCGGGCTGGAACTTGAGGTGCCCCTCCAACAGCTCGCCCGGCTTCACCATGGCCTTCCTCGGCCCGAAGTCCTGCTTCCAGTGCGCGGGCAGGCCCTCATAGCGGAAGTACACGAGCTGCGGCTTCTCCCCCGCGTTCTTGAACTGGAAGCCGAAGTCCACCTCGTCATACGGACTGGCGTGGCTGGACGGCTTCACCCAGAGGTTCTGCTGGGCGTCGTTGTCGCTGGCGTTGGTGTCGTAGGTCATCCTGCGCAGCTGCACCTTCACGCAGTTGTGCGGGTCATCCACGCCCACGGGCTTCCACACCACGTAGATGTCCCGGAACTCGCCCGAGGGAATCACGGGGATGATGACGCTCTTGTACAGGTCGAACGAGCCCACGCCATCCACGGTGTGGTACGGCGCGGAGAGCAGGAAGCGGACCTCGGTGTCGTACGCATCCGCCGGGCCGTCGTTGTAGACGCGGGCGTAGATGCGGTTGTCCTGGTCCGCGATGGGCCGCTCGTCCACCTGCGTCGTGTTGTAGCCGCCCCCGTCCTCCTGGTTGTCCACCCAGATGTCCGGGCTCGTCCAGGGCGGGTTGCCCACGCGGATGCGCACGTTGTAGTCCACGGGCGGCGTGTAATCGACGGTGACGTCATAGCCGCCGTTGGAGGGGCGCTCGGCGGCCACGCGCACGCTGATGCCCGTGCCCGGAGGCGCGTCCGTGCCGCCCACGCCCAGCGCCGCGTCGCCCACCGTCGTGGCCGGAGTCCTGTCACGAATGACCACCGGCACCTGGCCCTGCGGAATCGCCTTGTTGGCGTAGTACACGAGCACGCCCTTGCCCGGCACCGTCTGGTCCCGGTTCGCCAGCGCCTGCGTGCGCGCCTCCACCCAGTAGAAGTGCGTCTCCTCCTCGAAGGAAGTCACACCCGGCGTCAGGCCGATGGCGATGGCGCCGTACTGCCCCGCCACCAGCGTGCTCTGGAAGCTGACCGGAATGGCCGGCTGGCCCGTGCGGGGCGAGGTCCCCGGCGGCCGGGGGATGAAGAAAACCTGCCCGCCGCTGCTCGTCACCCACGAGGCGTACTGCTTGGACCACACCAGCGGGTGCGCTCCCTCGAAGGGCAGCGCCATGTTGTCCCACCGGTTGGCGGGCTCGGCGACGGGGAACTCCACATTCTCGTGGGCGAACAGGTCCACGAGCCCGAACTGGTGCGAGTAGCCGTGGGCATACTGCGCCAGGGAGTTGCTCGGCCCCTGGATGGAGACGGAGAGCCAGCGGGTGTTGCCTCCGACGACGTAGGGCCAGTTGCCCGTCGTGGCCCAGTCCCGCGTGAAGGCCGGGTCGTTCACCACGAGGATGACCCGGTCAATGTCATCCTCGGGGTCCGAGGTGGCGCCGTCCAGCGCGCCGGGCTCGAGGGCCAGCAGCCCGCCCAGCGCGTCCGTGGCCAGCTCCACCAGCGGCGTCTGCGTGTCCGTGTAGTAGTGGGTGCTGTTGTGGGTCAGCGCCAGGGGGTTCTTGTACACGGGCACCAGCGTGGCCAGGTTGTAGCTGACCTCGTTGATCCACTGCGTCAGCGCGTCGACGCGCTCGGTGACGGTGGCCTCGTCCGCGCTGCCGGAGACGTCCGGGAAGTTCACCCGGAGGACCAGCGTGTCCTGGACGCCATCCGGGAACGGGCCCCGGCTCACCTGGGCCGGACGGAGCGCGAGGTTGTTGTTCTTGCGCACCTCGTCCAGCCCCGTGGCGGGCGTCAGCCGGTCATAGAGGTTGGACACGCGCGCCGTCAGCAGGAAGCGGCCGTCAGCCGCCGTGGCGTCCTCCGGCGCGGGAGGCCGGAAGATGATGGGGCCCACCACGGTGACGCCGTGGACCGTCGTCACGGCGCCGGGCACGGTGGGCACGGTGGCCAGGTTGCCGGGCACGTTGACGGTGGCGCTGGAGTAGCTCTCGAAGAAGCCGGCGTCGCTCCAGTTCGTGGGGAAGACGAGCGGCGAGGCCGGGTCCCCCCAGTACAGCCGCACGGCGGAGTTGGTGGCGGGCGCGCTGTTGCGGTTGCGCACCATCACATAGACGTAGTTGTTGGTGCCGTGGCGCGGCTGCTCGAAGGCGTAGAACCCCAGCCCCTGCTGGGCCGCGGTGGCCAGATTCACGTCCGGCCGGTGGCGCACCAGGATGTCCGGGGAGGACAGGGTGAAGCTCGTCCCGGTGGGCTCCGTGCCGGTGTCTCCCAGGTAGTCGCGCACGTACAAGTCGAACGGCTTCGGCGCGCCCGAGCCCAGGAAGGCCACCAGCCGCGCGGCGTCCGAGTCGATGACGAACACGCGCCCCAGCCCGTCAATCTCCAGCTTCTGCGGCGAGGTGAACAGGGGGGCGATGCCCAGGGTGGAGTCGAAGCTCCCATCCGGGCGGAAGACGGTGACGCGGTGGTTCTGCGCGTCGGCCACCCACATCATCCCGTCCGGCGCCACGGCGACGTCGCGCGGGCTGCGGAACTGCGAGGTGCCCGTGCCCATGGAGCCGAAGCGCAGGGGCGCGCCCACCGCGGGGATTTTGACAATCTGGTTGTTGCCCGTGTCCGCCACGTAGAAGGTGCCATCCGGGCCCACGTCGAACCCGCTGGCGCCGAACCACGTGGGGTCCGAGTGCGCGACTTCCCAGCTCGTGTCGTTCGGCCCGTCCGCCACGAGGATGCGGCTGTTGCCCGAGTCGAGCAGGTACACCCGGCCCAGCGGCCCCACGGCGAGGTCCTTCGGCTGGGTGATATTCACACCCGCCACGGTGTTGCGCGTGGCGGAGGCGAAGGCCGCGTCGTACGTGTAGCTGGAGGTGGCGGCGTTCCACCGGTACAGCTCCACCTCACCGCCCACGCTGTCCAGCGCGTAGAGGTTGCCCTGCGCGTCGGCGGCCACGCCCTGGGGCTGGTTGAGGGCCTGCTCCTGGGCGGGGTCCGCCACGAAGCCGACCTCCGACCAGGTGGGGGTGCCTCCCGCGAGGGTGGAGATGTCCGTGTACTTGATGCGCCGGTGGGCGGTGTCCGCCACCAGCACGCGCCCGTTCAGCTCGTCGACGCCCACGCCGAAGGGAATGAGGAAGTCGCCGGTGACGGGGTTGGGCGCGCCGGCATCGGCCGCGCCGCCGCCCAGGGAGGTCTGACTCCAGAAGAGGGAGAGACCTGCGAGCAAGGCAAGAGGACGCCGCACCGCCCGGAGGCGGTGGGTGGGACGGTTGGGGCTCACGGAAGGGAGTCCTTTCTGGGAATTACTTGTCGAGGAGGAACCGGGCGCGAGCCACGGAGGCCTTGTGCTTCGTGGACTTGGAATTCTTCGTCACGTAGTCCGTCAGGACGGACTTCCCGTCGGACCAGCGTGACACCTCCATCAGCGCCAACTCGCGGACGGCATCGTCCGTGTCGTCCAGGAACGTGAGCGTCTCCTGCTTCGCGAGCTCGGGGCCCCGGCGCGAGAAGGTGTTCAGCGACAGCCGCCGCAGCCCGGGGCTGGTGGCCTTGCCGGCCTCGGCCACATGGCGGCCCAGGCGCGCATCCCACGGCATCTTCTCCGCCGGCTGCGACGTCAGGTAGGCGAGCACGGAGGCACGCACGGCCTCCGCCTCTGGCTTGCCTTCCACGGACTCCCAGATGTCCGAGAGGGCGGAGGCCCGCGCCTTGGCCGCCACCTCCTTCTCGAAGCGGGCGAAGGCGCTGAGCCGCGCGAGGCCATCATCGGTGGCGAAGTCGCGGCCGAGCTCCACGGCGCTCGTCTGGGCCAGGGCCACGGTGGAGACGGTGAGTGCCAGGACAGCAAGCAGGCGCCGGTTCATGGGTTCCTCAGGAAGCGCGTGGAGCGCGCACGGGTAATCTGCTGCACGGTGTGGACGGCGGTGTCGTCCCACAGCCGCTTGGTGTTGAGATGGGTCCGGGGGTTGGTGATGATGGTCCCGCCCCTCATCAGGTTGTAGATGGCGTGGGTGCCGCCGTAGTGCCCGCCACCGGCCCAGCCGGCCGTCGCGCCACTGGCCTCGCCCGCCGTCAGGGTGGCGTTGGTGAGCATGTGGCCCACCTCGTGCGCGCCCGTGTCGCCGATGGCGGCGGCCCGCCCCGCCGCGACGACGAAGTTCCTGGCGGGGGAGCCCGCGGGAATCCACCCATCCGGGAAGGACTCGCCGCGGTTGCCGGTGTTCAGGTTGCCCACGAACATGAGGTACACCGTGTTGGTGTTGGTGGGCCCGGCGGGGTCCACGCCGCGCACCAGGTTGATGAGCGCGAGCTGGTCCGCCGAGGGCGCGAGGCCTCCGTACCCTCCGCCGAAGCTGGCGACGTTGTTCAGGTTCACCGGGCTGCCGGCGGGCAGGGTGATGACGTCCGTGGCGGCGGTGTGGACGATTTCCACGCGAATCCCCGCGGCGATGTACTGCTCCCGGAGAATCTCCGTCACCAGGTCCACGGTGGCCGCGGGGACGGCGGGGATGTTCAGGTTGTTGGGGTCCTGGAAGTTGAAGACGCGGACCGTCATCACCCGGCGCTCCTCGGGGGCGCGCTGGAAGAGCGGCGTCCTGAGCAGGGTGGCCGGCGTCGCGGGGTCGACGCCCTGGTACCTCGCCACCACGCGGCCGTCCGGGTTCTTCGCCTGGCGGACGCGGTGGTTCGCCGTGTTGTAGGCCGCGTTGCCCGGGTGGGCCGTGAGCCCCGAGTTGGTGGGGACGTCCCGGTCAATCTGGTCCGCCACCACCATCACCGCCTGGGACACGAACACGCCCGTGTTGGGCCCCGTCTCGGTGAGGGTGAGGTTGCGGTTGGTGGCCGGGAAGTCCATGTTGGTGACGCCGTCCGCCTCGGTGGTGAACCACTCCAGGGGGTACTCCTCCGCCGTGGCGGCGTTGGTGTTCCGCGCCGCGTCCGTCAGTTGGTAGTAGAAGCGGCGGGAGTCGCGCCCGATGAAGTTCTCCGGGTTGGCGACGGCCGTGAGGCGCGCCTGGTCCGACTCGTTGTAGAGCGTGTTGATGGCGCCGAGGGCGTCCGCCGCCACGCGGAAGGCGAAGTCCCACAGGCCCACCCGGACGAAGAGCGTGGACGTGTCCGCCGCGGTGACGCGGAAGTCACCGTTGGTGTCCTGCATCGTCTCCAGCTTCCACTGGTTGAGCTTCAGCTCCTTGCGCGGCAGCGCGGCGCCGGAGGGCGGCTGGTACTCCACCCGAAGCTGGGGCGAGCCGGGCGTGAGGGCCTCGACGTAGACCTGCGCGGGGATGGCGTCCGCGGGGATGTTGAACGTCTTCGGCAGCACCAGTTGGCCGGTCTTGTTCGCGGTCGTCCAGACCTTGAGCTGGGCCGGCGCGTCCGCGGTCAGGGTGAGCTGGCCGTTCACCCGGGGCTGGAAGCGGAGCGTGACGGCCACCAGGTCATTCTCAGTGGCGGGCGCGGGCGCCTGGGCCGAGTCCACGACACCGTTGGCGTCGTCATCGTCCGAGTTGACCGCGACGGGCAGGCCGGTGGTGGGAATGGCGTGGCCGGGGAGCTCCAGCGCCAGGTCGTAGAGGTAGAAGGGCACGCGCGGGGACACGCCCAGCGAGCGACCGCTCCGGAAGGCCTCGACCTCCATCTGGTAGCGACCCGGAGCCTGGGGCGTGGAGCCCACCCGGCCGTTCCAGGAGAAGGCGCCGAGGGCGGCGGCGCTCGGCGTGTTGCCACGCGTCACCACGTTGCCCGACGTGTTGAGGACACGCCATTCCAGGCTGGAGATGGAGAGGGCCCCATCCACGCGGTAGTCGAACGTCACGGAGCCCGTGCCCGCCACCACCTTCGCATGCTCGAGGTGGGGCGCGGTGCTGGCGAGCTGGAGAGAGACTGTCTCGGTCTGGATGGCCTGGGGTTGGAGGCCGGAGTAGATGGTGGGCGCCAGCACGTAGTCGAGCAGCGTCACGCGCACGTCGTAGCGGCCGGTGGGCGGCCGGGTGCCGGCGTTGGTGTACCCGTTCCAGTTGAAGACCAGGGGCAGGCCCTTGGTCATCGGCGAGACGTTCAGCTCCATCGCGGAGTACACGGGCGTGCTGCTGCCCGAGGGGAAGACCTCCAGCAGCGTGTACATGCCGAAGGCAAACAGCGGGTTGTCATAGAGCGTGGAGTCGATGTGGTAGTAGATGTCGATGTCCGCGCTGTCGAAGGACTGGACGATGGCGGGCGTGCCGGTGGTGGGCGCGTCCACGCAGAGGCCCGCGGCGCAGTTGCCGATGGTGACACCCGTCTCCGCGAAGCCCGTCTGCGCGGGCGAGTCGTCATCGGTCACGGTGAGGCGAATCTTCCAGAAGCCCTGGCAGACCGGCGGGACAGCGGCGCCCGCGGGGTAGAGGGTGAGGACTCTGGCCGAGGGGCCGCTCGGCAGCGACGGCGCGGCGCACCCGACGGGCGGCACCGCGGACCAGGCGTACTGCGTGATTCCCAGGCCCGCGCCGGGCGTGCCCGTCACCACGTTGTCGAGGTCGAAGCTGATGGAGCCGTCCACCACGATGGCGCCGGGCAGCACGCCGGCGAGGTTGACGAGGTACCAGGCGGAGCCGCTGACGATGGCGGTGGGCAGCGTCTGCGGGGGGACCACCGTGACGGTGTGCCGGGTGCGCGCGACGTTGGTCTCACCGTCCTGCACCTCCAGCTCGAACTGCCACTGGCCCTGCTGCATGTCACCCCAGTCCAGCGACAGTGTGGAGCCGTTGGCGGGGACGTTGAACACCTCGTCCACGCGGCCGGTGGTGAAGGCGCCCCACGCGTCCGGGGGGATGTCCACCACGTACCAGGTGTAGCGGACGATGCCCGGGGAGATGCCCTGGACGGGGCTGCCGTCCGTCACGTGGCAGCGGTTGGCCTGGGAGGGGCACGGGGAGTCGGGGTCATTGGAGCCACGCCCGTCCAGCACCAGGGGGAACTCCAGCAGGCGGATGGAGCTCGGCCCGGCGATGTTCGCGGTGGGCACGTCATCCACGACGATGATGCGGTTCTCCTGGACGGACTCGTTCTCGTCATCGGTGGCGGTGAGGCGGAGTACCCAGGTGCCGGCGGAGTTCGCCGTGGTGGCGCGGGTGACGGAGGCGGCGGTGCCCAGCACGGTGAGGGGCGCCACGCTCGCGGACTGGGGCGCCTGGAGGACCTCCCACTTGAAGGTGAGGTTGCCGCCGTCGTCATCGGTGGTGATGGTGGTGGCCGCCTGGAGGGCCTGGCCGACGTCGATTTCGGTGGGGCCAGTGAAGGAGATGCGCGGCTTCTTGTTGCGCACGATGACTGTGACCGTCTCGGAGTCGGTGGCGTTCTCGTTGTCCTTCGCCGTGACGCGGAAGCGCCAGGTGCCCACGTGGATGCCGGTGGTGGGGAGGTTGATGCCCGCCGTGGTGGCGTAGCCCGTCGTGGGCGCGAGGCCCGAGCGGGTGGGGGCCTCAATCAGGTCCCACGAGAAGGTCAGCGCGCCGCCGTCCACGTCGTTGGTGGGCGCCGCCGTGAGGCTGATGGGCTGGGTGGCGTCAAGCTCCGTGGACCCGGTGACGCTGATGTTCGGAGGGACGTTGGGGACGGTGAACGAGTGGGTGAAGGACTTCAGCTCGCCCTCGTTGTCGGCGATGTCCACCGCGAACTGGTAGTTGCCGATGTCGCGGTCGCTCGTGAAGGTGATGGTGGGGTTGGCGGTGTTGGCGGCCGCCAGCGTGGCAGTGGACATGGGGGGCTTGCTGACGATGCGCCAGGCATGGGTCAGCGAGCCGCCATCGGCGTCAGCAGCGTTGGAGCGGAGCGTGACGGTGGCGTTCCACGCGGGCGTGGGCGTGTGGTTGAGGCTGGCGGTGGGCGGCGAGTTGACGACGGTGATGCGGAACGCGACGGGGTTGGTGAAGTTCCTCACCCCCGCGAGGTCACAGACGACGTTGCACGGCGGGAACGACGCGCTCACGCAGTAGGCGGGGTCGACGTGGGTGCCGTTGCAGACGATGGTCTTCAGGCCCAGGTCCCGCAGCGAGTTGAAGCGCAGGTTGAAGTGGAACTCGGGCTGGCCGTTCCCCGTCGAGTCGAAGATGGGGCACGCCGCGGGCGAGGAGATGGGATTGGACGTCGCCACGCCCGGGTCCCCGGAGCCCGGGGCAATCTGCACCGAGGGCGCGGGCGAGAAGCCCGTCTGGCTGCAGGTGACGTTGAAGGGCCAGAGGTAGCCGTCTTCGGCGAACTCGAAGTACCCCTCCGTGGTCTTGACCTGCTGGGGTCCGGCGAAGTCACCGGCCTGACTGGTGAAGGCCGCGAGGAGCAGGGCGAGGCCTGCCATCCATGGGATGCGGTTCAAGGTGGTTCTCCAGGTGGTGGCGGAGCTCATGGGCGCGGGCGGCTCTGCTTGGAGGCGGGAGTGGCGGGCGCGCCAGCCGGGACGGGCTGCGGCGGCACCGAGGTGGACGGGAGGCTGAAGGAGAGCTGCGAAGTGGCGGCGCCGGGCTTGAGCAGGTCCTTGAGCAGGGCCGCGTAGCGCTCGGCGAAGAGGTTCTTGATGACGACCTTGGAGCGGAGCTCTCCGAGCAGGGACTTGAACCGGGCATCCGCGTACAGCCGCTCGAGCCAGGCCTGGATTTCGGGCTGGGCGTCCTCGAACTTCCGGTCCAGTTCGGGGAGGACTTCATGAACGAGCAGGAAGCAGTAGCCGTCCTTCGTCTCGAGGATGTCGGTGAGCTCTCCGGGCTTGCGCACCACGAGCGCCTTCCAGACGTGGGACTCCAGCGTGGCCTCCGTCAGGTCCACCCGGGCGCCGCCGAGGGCGCGGGTGGCGCCGCTCGAGGACTCGCGGGCGGCGTCGGCGAAGGCCACCTTGCCCTGGTGCACCTTCTCCAGCAGGTCCTTGGCCTTGCTGTAGCCGTCCTGGCCGGAGGACGTGCACACCTCGCTCGCGTTCACCCGCTTGGGCTGGTGGTACAGCCCGGGGTGGCTCTCGTAGTGGCGCTTCACCTCGTCGGAGGAGACCGCCCAGGAGGAGTCCTTCTTCGCCAGTCGCTCTCGCAGCAGGCGCTGGCGGATGTCGCCGCGGATGGCCGTGCTGCCGTCCGGCGTGTTCTCCACGTACTGCTTGAAGGCGTCGGAGGTGGGGAAGGACTGCTCGAAGGCCGCGTAGGCCGCGTCGAGGTCCTTCGTGCTCACCTCCACGCCCTCGGCCTTCGCGGCCGCGTCGGTGACGGCTTCATCGATGAGCTTCTGGACGAGCGCGTTCTTGAGCAGGAGCGCATCCGCGTCCGGGACGCGGCCATCGGTGCTGGTGGCCCGCGAGGTGGTGAAGGCCAGGAGGCGGTTGAAGCGCTCCAGCGAGACGGGCTTGTCGTTGACGAGGGCGACCTCCTGCTGCTCGGGGAGGTCCAGCCGGTCCGGGGCGGAGAAGGCCACGAAGCCGCCCAGGACGACGGGGAGCAGGCCAGCGGCGAACAACCACCGGCGGACAGGGGTTCGAGAACGAGGACGCGAAGATGTGGCTTCCATGGTCACCGGGAGCGGCTGGCAGGAACGGAGCCGCGGCGGGCCGGCCCTGGAGCAAGGACCGGGCCCAAGGCACCGTGGACCTCCAGCGCGGCGCTTCCCGAGGGAGTGAGCCGTGCGCAACCAGGTTGCCTGCGTCAGCGTGTTGCCTGCGAGGCAACGGTGCCGGAGCGCTATGTGGCCTGGGGGACCACGCGTGACGAGGGGCCCGCTATCGGGGCCACGCTCGGGAGTCCCGTGTCAGGTGCGGCCGTGAGTCAGGCCACGACGGCATGGAGGATGCGCTCGAAGAGCCAGGGCGTCTTCGCCAGCAGACGCACCACGGGACGGCGCAGCCGGGGACGGCGGGCCAGCATGAGGAGTGCGCGCGTCGTCCAGGCGTACTTGCGGAACACGCGCTGGAAGGAGGCTTCATAGGGGCGCAGGGTGTCCTTCGTGGCGCCCTTCGCCAGCGCGTCCGGGAGCAGCGTGCCCAGGGACTCCGCGCAGGCGAGGGCCAGGGAGAGCCCCTCCCCCGTCAGCGCATCCACGTAGCCCGCCGCGTCTCCCACCAGCGCGAAGCGGTCGGCGATTCGCGCCCTGGCCACTCGCGCCAGGGGCCCTGCCCCTCGCACCTGTGAGTCGGGCTCCACGCCCGCGAGGCGCTCCGAGAGTCGGGGGAAGCGTGCGAGCATCGTCTCGAAGCCCACGCGTCCTTCGACGACTCCGTCCTCCCAGAGGAAGGCGAGGCCCACGCGGCGGGCTCCCGCGGGCGTCACGTACGCCTCCACCCCGTCCGCGAAGTGCACCTCCACGTACGGCGTCCAGGGCTCCACCTGGAAGTGTCGGCGCAAGCCGAAGCGCCTGGCGCCGGTGGACTCCACCTCCAGCCCCTCCGCGCGCCGCAGCGGGGAGCCGAGCCCGTCCGCCGCCACCAACATCCGCGCTTCCACCGGGCCTTCCGCCGTCTCCAGCGTCATGCCTTCGCCGGCGCGACGGTGTGCCAGCACCTGCGTGCGCTCGCGGAGCTCGACGCCCACCGCGCGGGCTCTCGCCACCAGCGCGGAGGCCAGGGCCACGCGCCGCACTCCGAGTCCGCCGGCTCCGGGCAGCAGCCCCTCCACCGTGGTGCCGTCCTCCTGCACGTAGCGGATGCCCACGAAGGGTGAGGTCTCCCGGCGGTCCAGCAGCGCCAGCGCGCCCAGCCTGTCCAACACCGCAAGCGCTGGCGGCATGAGTCCCTCGCCACACGCCTTGTCGGCGGGCACCGTCGCCCGCTCCAGCACCACCGTGCTCAGTCCGCGCGCGGTGGTGGTGATGGCCACGGCCAGCCCGGCGGGACCTCCGCCCACCACGGCGACGTCGTACCGCTTCACGTGGTCAGTCCTCGCGAGGTGGGGGCAACGGCCGGCACCGCCAGCACGGCGACGTCGTAGTGATTCATGTGGCGCGCCATGGCCCGTGTGCGGTTCGCCCGCCCCACCCTGCTCCGGCTCACGCGCCGGGCTCCGCTCGCGCCACGGTCCGTCGGCTGCTCCGACTCACGTGTCGCGCTCCGCCCTCACCATGGCCATGGCGCTCTTCGCCATCTCCACCGCCATGCCCACCATGCCCACCTTCTTCGGCGGCGCCAGCTCTCCGGCGAGGTAGCGGCGAAGCGCCTCGATTCGGCGCAGCTTGCCGCTCGACGTGCGCGGCAGCGTCCCCGGCTCCAGCAGCCTCACCGTGTGCGGCCGCACGCCCGTGGCCTCCACCACCGCCGCGCGGATGCGCTCCTCCAGCTCCGCCTCCTCGCCGACGTAGGGGCCCGCCCGTTCGGCGAGGATGAGCAGCGCCTCGTCCTGGCCGTCCTCCGGCGTGAAGCCCAGCGCCACCGCGCAGCCCGTGCGCACGCCCTCCACCGCCTGGAGCGGCTCCTCGAACGCCTGCGGCGCGTGGTTGGCCCCGCGGATGATGACCACGTCCTTCGCCCGCCCCGTGAGGTACAGCTCCCCGTCCGCCAGGAAGCCCAGGTCTCCCGTGTCCAGCCAGCCGTCCGCCGACAGCGCCCGGCCCGTGGCCTCCGCGTCACCGAAGTAGCCCGCCATCAGCGACGGCCCCCGCGCGAAGACGCGGCCCACCCGCTGCTCCGCCAGCACCGTGCCCACCGCGTCGCGCACCTCCACCTCGAAGCCGGCCACCGGCGCGCCCACGCTCACCAGCTCCCTCGTCCCCGCCTCCACCCGCGCCTCATGGGCCAGCACCCCGGCGTCCACGCCCAGCGAGCGCGGGCCCCGGGCCTCCGGCGGGAAGGTGACGGCCAGCGACGCCTCCGACAGCCCGTACACCGGACGCAGCGCCCGCGCGGAGAAGCCCCACCGCTCGAAGCGCTCGGCGAAGCGGCGCAGCGTGTCCGAGGACACCGGCTCCGCGCCGTTGAGCGCGTGCTTCCAATAGGACAGGTCCAGGCCCTCCATGTCCGCGTCCTTCACCCGCTTCAGGCACAGGCCATACGCGAAGTTGGGCGCGGGCGAGATGAAGCCCTTGTGCCGCGACAGCGCGCGCAGCCACAGCGCCGGCCGCGCCAGGAAGACCTCCGGCGGAATCAGCACCAGGTTGCCCGGGTAGTACAGCGCCGACAGCACGCAGCCGATGAGCCCCATGTCGTGGTACAGCGGCAGCCAGCTCACGCCCACCGGCGGCGTCCCGGGCGGCAGCGGCATGGCCACCTCCAGCGCCGCCACCTGCGACATCAGCGCCGCCTGCGTCAGCGCCACCGGCTTCGGGTCCACCGTGGAGCCGGACGAGAACTGGATGAGCCCCAGCCCCTCCGGACGCACGGGCACCTCCAGCTCCTCGTCGCCGCGCGACACCTCATCCACCGTGTGACAGCCCAGGCGCGGACGGGCCCGCTCCACGCTCGGCCCCAGCAGCAGCCGCACGCGCGAGTCCGTCAGCACCACCGCCGCCCCCGTCACCTGGAGCATCCGCGCCGTGGCCCGGTGGTACTCCTCCAGTCGCCCCAGCCGCACCGGCGGGTACAGCGGCACCGGCACCGCTCCCGCCAGCAGCGTGCCGAAGTACGCGTCCATGAAGCCCGGAGACGTGGGCAGCAGCAGCGCCACCCGCTCTCCCTCCCGCACCCCCAGCCGAGCCAGGCCCGCCGCCGTGCACCTCGCGCGGCGGTACACCTCCGCCCACGACACGACCACCTCCCGCTCGGCCGCGTCCACGAAGGTGAGGCCATGGGACGTGGTGCGCGCCGTCGCCGCGAGCGACGCATTCACCGTCGGGTACTTCAGCGCGGGAAGGGCCGGCCCCTTCACGGGCGTGCCTCAGCGACACGGGCCGCCGCGGCCCGCTGCGACACCAGCTTCGACAGGTCCGCCACCGTGCGCACGTCCTGCGCGTCCTCCTCGGACAGGCGGATGCGGAAGCGGTTCTCCAGCCCCACCGCCAGCACCGTCAGCCCCAGGCTGTCCAGCTGCATGTCCCGGATGAGGTCGTGCCCCGGCTCCACCGCGCCCTTCCACTCCAGCTCGTCAGCGGCGATGCGGCGAATCTCCGCCAGCACTTCCAGTTCGGACTCAGTCACGGGGCACCTCCGGGATGAAGCGGGGACGGTGGGCGAACTCGCGCGCGTACGCGTCGCCGAGCGCCGCCTCCTCCGCGCGAATCCGCACGAAGAGCAGCGCCGCGTTGCCCACCGAGAAGAAGAGCGCCGTCCTCCACGCGCCGTGGATGAGCGGCACACACGCCAGCTCCAGCACCACGGCCACGTAGTTGGGATGACGCAGGAAGCGGTAGGGCCCGCCCGTCACCGGCGGCAGCCCTGGCACCACGATGATGCGCGAGTTCCACCGCTCGCCCAGCGTGGCGATGGCCCAGTACCGCAGCCCCTGCGCCACCACCGCCCCGCCCAGCGCCGCCCAGCCCCACGCACCCGGGAAGGCCGGCTCCAGCACCAGCACCTCCGCCACGCACGCCACCAGGAACAGCGTGTGGAACACCACCATGAAGCGGTAGTGCGCCTGGCCCGTCTCCACCCCGCCCCGCGCGAAGGCCCGGGCCGCATTGCGCTTGGAGAGCACCAGCTCCACCAGGCGCTCCCCCACCAGCAGCGCCATGAAGCCCAGGAAGACGGCTTGGGTGGACGTCACCATCGCAGGAGCACCATCTCCGCGCAGAAGCCCGGCCCCATCGCCATCATCACTCCCCAGTCGCCCGGACGCGGCTCCGCGCCCTCCAGCGTCTCGCCCAGCACGAAGAGCACCGACGCGGAGGAGAGGTTGCCCACCTCGCGCAGCGACGCCCACGAGCGCTCCAGCGTGGCCGACTCCAGCTCCAGCGCCTCCTCGAAGGCCTTCAGCACCTTGGGCCCGCCGGTGTGCGCCACCCAGTGCCGCACGTCCTTGCGGGTGAGGCCATGCTCCGCGAGGAAGCCGTCCACGTTGCCGCGGATGTGCTCCTTCACCAGCCCGGGCACCCTGGCGGACAGCACCACCTTGAAGCCCGAGTCCACCACGTCCCACCCCATCACCCGCTCGGTGTCCGGGTAGAAGACCGAGCGCGAGGCCACCACCCTCGGTCCCCTGGCGCCCGGCGCCGCGGCGCCCCGCAGCACCGCGCAGGCCGCGCCGTCCCCGAAGAGGCCGGAGGCGATGATGTTGGGGATGGACAGGTCCTCGCGCTGCAGCGTCAGCGAGCACAGCTCGGTGGCGATGACGAGCGCGGTGTGTGTCGGGAAGGCGCGCAGGTAGTCCGCCGCCCGAGCCACCCCCGAAGCACCCGCCACGCACCCCAGGCCGAAGAGGGGCGTGCGCTTGAAGTCCTGGCGGAAGCGCACGCGGTTGGCCACCCGCGCCTCGATGCTGGGCGTGGCGATGCCCGTCACCGTGACGAAGAAGACATGGTCCACGTCCGCCGGTGTGAGCTCCGCCTGGTCCAGCGCCTGGCGCACCACCACCTCGCTCAGCTCCGTGGCCGCGCGAGTCCAGGCGTCGTTGCGCTGCTGGAAGGTGACGAGCGGCGAGTAGGCGTCGAGGGGCAGCGCCAGGTGGCGGCCGCCCACCTGCACGGCGCGGTGCAGGTCCTCCAGCCGCTCGAGGTTGAAGTGCCGCGTGGCCCATAGCTCGCGGAAGGCGGCGATGAGCTGCTCCTGCGTGGCGTAGTGGGGAGGAAGGGCACGACCTACCGCACGGATGAAGGGCGAGCTGTCCTGGCCGGGTGCGCTGCTGTGCATGAAGTTCTCGGGTCCCTTCGCGGCAGTCGGAGGATGACGCTTAACCGGCGGCCGGGTCCAACGCGAGACGTGCCGCGCCCTCTTGAATGCCCCCGGACGCCTACCGTGCGCCAGTGTTGCACGGTAGACTCGCTCCGGCCCTCCGAGAAGTCACCGGGAGAGCGCTGTCACACGGGCGACAAGACACAGCCCCGTTGAAGGAATGCACCCAAAGGTTGGACAGGCGTTGAACGTGCGGCTCACTCGAAGCGGTAGCCCTTGGGCACCACGACGATGCCGGACTCCGTCACCGTGAAGCCACGCGCCTTGTCGGCCTCCAGGTCGAAGCCAACCTTCGCGTTGGGCGGCACGCGCACGCCCTTGTCGATGATGGCGTTCTTCACCTGGGCGTGCCGGCCGATGTCCACCTCGTCGAAGATGATGGAGCGCTCCACCTTCGCGTAGCTGTTCACCCGGACGCGGCGGAAGAGGATGCTCTCGCGCACCACGCCGCCGGAGACGATGCAGCCTCCGGCCACCATGGAGTTGAGCGCGCGGCCCACCCGCTCGCCCGACTCGTGGACGAACTTGGCCGGCGGGCTGTACTCGCTGGCGGTGCGCAGCGGCCACTCGGCGTTGAAGATGTCGAACTCGGGGTTCACGGACACCAGGTCCATGGACGCCTCGTGGTACGCGTCGAGCGTGCCCACGTCACGCCAGTACGTGTTGGGCCCCGCCTGCCCGGGGATGGGGTTCTTCGCGAAGTCGTACGTCTGGATGTGGTAGCCGTCGCGCAGGGCGCGGGGCAGCACGTCCTTGCCGAAGTCGTGCTGCGAGCCCTCCGTCTTCGCGTCCACCTCCAGCAATTCGGCCAGCACCTTGCTGCGGAAGATGTAGTTGCCCATGCTGGCCAGCGCCGTGTCGGGCCGGCCCGGAATCGCCTTGGGGTCCTTGGGCTTCTCCTGGAACTCCGTCACCCGGCCGCGCTCGTCCACCTGCATGACGCCGAAGCGGTGCGCGTCCGCCAGCGGCGTGGGGTACGCGGCGATGGTGATGTCCGCGCGCTGCGCCTCGTGCAGCTCCAGCATGTGCGCCACGTTCATCTTGTAGATGTGGTCGCCGGAGAAGATGGCCATGTGCTCGGGGCGGTGGTTCTCCACCAGATGCATGTTCTGGTAGATGGCGTCCGCGGTGCCCCGGTACCAGACGGGCCCCAGCTCCTCGTAGAGATACATCTGCGCCGGCACCAGCGTGATGAAGTAGTCCGACAACAGCACCGAGCCGAAGCGCCAACCCCGCTGGATGTGCTCCGTCAGCGACTGCGCCTTGAACTGCGTCAGGACGTAGATGGAGTAGATGCCGGAGTTGATGAAGTTGTTGAGGGCGAAGTCGATGATGCGGAACTTCGACCCGAAGGGCACCGCTGGCTTCGAGCGCCGCTGCGTGAGTGGCGCCAGCCGCGTTCCCTGCCCACCTGCGAGGACCATCCCGAGAATGCGCGTGCCCATGCGGTGGTGTGTCCCTCCCTGCCGCGCAGTATAGGGGCCGGTTCGGGTTTGTCCGGTTTCACGGGCGGACTGTGGGAATGGCTGCATGCGTCAGGGGCCGGGACGCCGGGGTGTCCGGCCGAGCACTCCCAGTCGAATCCGCGTGCGCTGGCGTCCGCGTTCCCGGGTGCGCGCTGACCTATTCCTGCCTCCGTGGACTGGGGCACTGACGCCCCACGTCCGCTTCTGGAGGTCGTCATGAAGTCCCTGTCTCGAGCGCCATGGCTCGGTACCCTGGCGTTGTCCCTGTCCCTCGTCGCGTGCGGCGAGGCCCCCACCCCACCGTCTTCCTCGCCGTCCCAGGCCACGGCTTCGTTGCTGGCGCCCAAGCCGCGGTTCGTCCCGGGACACGTCATCGTGAAGTTCCGGGACGCCGACGAGGCGAGCCTGCGCACCTCGCCGCCGACGGTGCCCGGCTTCCGTGCCCAGGACGTCAAGTCGCTCGCCGGGGGCGCGCGGCTCTGGTCGCTGGAGGCGGAGCAGCGGCGCCTGGGCGCATCCGTCGCCGAGGAGGAGGCGGACCTGCTGGCCGCCCTCGAGGCGCTGCGCGCGGACCCCCGCGTCGAGTACGCGCACGAGGACCTCTACATGGAGTACTTCGCGGTGCCGGGTGATCCGCTGTACGTGGAGCAGTGGCACTACCCCGCCATCAACCTTCCCCAGGCCTGGAACAGCGTCACCGGCTCGGTGAAGGTCGCGGTGCTGGACACCGGCCGGCTCGCGCACCCGGACTTCACCGGGCGATGGACGACGGGCTACGACTTCGGTGACAACGACGCGGACCCGACGGACGACGACACGTACCACCACGGCCTGCACGTGGCCGGCATCATCGCGGCGAACGCGAACAACGGCATCGGCGGCGCGGGCATCTGCTGGGGCTGCCAGCTCATGCCCGTCAAGGTCTCCAACAACAACGCCCCGGTGATGAGCAACGTGGGCAACGCCATCCGGTGGGCCGCGGACAACGGGGCGCGCGTCATCAACATGAGCTTCGGGACGACCAACGGCACGTCCCCCTGCTCAGGCTACGCCTACATGCAGAGCGCGGTGGACCATGCCGTGCAGAAGAACGTCGTGGTGGTGGCCGCCGCGGGCAACAACGCGGCGGACACCGCCAACGTGACGCCCGCCTCATGCAACGGCGTCATCGCCGTGGCCGCGAGCGGGCGGGACGGACAGCTCACGGCCTACAGCAACCGCGGCGAGCGGGTCGACGTCACCGCGCCCGGAGGTGGCCCCGGGTTCTACGGCCCCTCCATCAGCTGCCCCATGGATGGGGGTAGCAGCGGCTCCGACGACGATATTGGCGGCATCGTGTCGTCCTGGGCGATAGCCAAGCCGAGCGCCCAGCTCCTGCCGGGGGACTACTGCCACCGCTACCTCAGCGGGACGTCCATGGCGTCGCCGCACGTCGCGGGCCTCGCGGCGCTCATCCTGACCCAGCGGCCCTCCATGACGCCCGCACAGGTCGCCGCGCGCATCAAGAGCACCGCCACGCCGCTGCTGTGCAAGACGTGCGGCACGGGCCTCATCAACGCCGCCGCCGCCATCTTCCCGCCGCTGCCGACGAAGCCCGCCAAGGGGAACTGGTACAACCCGGCGCGCAGCGGCAACGGCCTGGACATCCAGTACGCCGCCAGCGACTCGCTCGCGCTCACGTGGCTCACCTATACCTCGGGCGGCGAGCCCATCTGGTACTCGAGCACCCTCACCGCCGAGACGGGCGTGTGGGCGGGTGACCTCTACGAGTCGTACTGGAATGGCGTGAGCGCGTCCGCCACGAAGGTGGGGACGGCGAGGCTCACCCTCAGCAGCGGGCAGTGGCGCTTCGTCTGGACGAAGGGCGCGGCGTCGGGCAACGAGCCCATCCAGCGGCTGACCTTCGGTGGCGGCACCACGACGATGAACCTGAGCGGCCACTGGTACAACGCCCAGGAGTCCGGCTGGGGCATCCTCTTCGACTCCCGGGGGACGGTGCACGTCGCCAACGTCCTCGTCTACAAGGGCACCCGCCCGACGTGGATGCAGGGCGTGGCGGACAGCGCCTCGACGTCGCTCTCCTTCGGGCTGAGCTACGTGACGGGCACCAACCTGTGCCCGGGCTGCACGGGGACGCCCTCGGTGGTGGCACAGCCCGCCGGCACGCTCACCGTCAGCGGCTCGAGCGGCGTGCCCTACACGGCGGCGAGCTCCATCCAGGCGAGCTTCCCGGGCGGCACGTGGAACCGCTCGTCCTTCACGCTCAGCCGCCTGACGGGCCCGTAGCCCCGGGCACGAAAGGGGCGAGGTAGCAGGCACGAGCGTCCGGAACTCAACCCCCGGGGTGCTGGAGGCGGATGTGTGCGCTGGTGATAATGCAATGCACCGGCGGCCTCGTCCGTATCCAGGCCGGGGGGTGCCTGTTGCCTGCAGTCTTCTCTACCGACATGGTCTCCGCGAAGGAGCGGATGGAGTACTGGCAGGAGAATGCCAGCCGGGTCTTCCTGGGCCTGCGCACGGAGCAGAAGCGCAGGAACGAGCCCTTCTTCGGCAGGCTCAACCATCGGGAAGCGGGGCCGTTGTCGGTGACGGAGGTGCACTCGGCCTCGCAGCGGGTGTACCGGGGGGAGCGGGAAATCTCGCGCGCTCCGCGCGAGTGCTTCTTCATCTGCATGCAGTTGGAGGGAGTCTGCACGGTGCGGCAGCCGCGCCGTCCGGAGTACCAGACCCGGCCGGGCGACGTGGAGCTGCTCGACGGAGTCCGGCCCGGCGAGCTCTCCTTCGACAGCGAGTACCGCCGGGTCGTCATCCTCGTCCCGTACGCCGCGCTGCGGCCACGACTCATCGACGCGGACAAGTCGATTGGGAGCGTGCTGCGGGCCACGGAGGGCACGGGGGCGCTCGTGTCCGCGTACGTGAATGCCTTCGCGCGCAACGAAGTCACCGAGCCGGCCGCGGGCTCCCTCTCGGACATCCTCGTGTCACTGCTCGCGGTGGGCTTCAACTCGCTCGAGGATGGACCGCAGGCGGACACCGCCAGCGTGCGAGAGGCCCGGCGGCATGCCATGCGGGACTACGCCGAGCGCAACCTCGCGGACCCCGCGCTGAGCCCGACGACGGTGGCCGCCCACTTCCGCTGCTCGACGCGCTACCTGCATGGGCTGTTCGCGGAAGGGGGCGAGTCCTTCATGCGCTGGGTGCTCGCGCGGCGCCTCGCCCGGTGCCGGCAGGCGCTCGTCGCTCCGGAGCTGCGGGAGCGGACCATCGCGGACCTCGCCTTCCGGTGGGGGTTCCAGGACCTCTCGCACTTCGGCCGCGCCTTCAAGGCGGCGTTCGGAATGACGCCCCGCGAGTGCCGCGCGGAAGGGGCCGGGCCTCGCGTTCCCGCCCGGGCCCGGCGGCGTCCGACGACGCACTGAGCTCCGCTACAGCAGGCCGTCGAGCCAGGTCAGCTGCGCGTCGATAGTCTCCGAGATGACGCGTGGCTGGTCCGACGCGCTCGGCTCGGTGTACGGGTTGCCAATCTCCTTGTGCGCCCACTTCACCCAGGTCTGCTTGTACCAGCCCCAGTCCAGGTGGGTGCCCGTCGAGGGAGGCGTGGTGCCCGCGTACCCGGAGAAGGCGCGGATGCCGGTGGCCGGCGCCACCTCCTGGCCCCCCACCACCTGATACAGGTGCAGCCGCTGGCGACGCGGGAACTGGGCGGACAGGTCCGTGGCCCAGGCGCCGTAGAACGTGCCCCAGGGGCGCACGGGGTTGTTGATCTTCGTGTCGTACGTGCCCAGCTCGCCCTGGCTGTTCCTGCACACGCCATCAAACGACGCCACGTAGATGTCGATGCCATCCAGCCCCGTGTTGGCGCGGAGCGCCTGGGCGATGCGCATCACCAGACACCCACCACGGGAGCTCCCCGCGAGGTAGATGGCCCGCGTCTCGGGCCGGACCTGGGCCTCGAGCCAGCGGACGAAGCCGTTGACGATGCGCTGCTTCGTATCGCTGTCGAACAGGTGGTCGAAGTTGCTGTCGTTCACCACGGACAGCTGGGTCTTTCCGGGGGGAAACCAGCCCAGGGCATTCAGCTTCATGGCCAGGGAGCGACCATCCAGGAGCACATTGGGGCAGGAGACGCCGTCGCAGGTCCCGTCCCAGTCCGAGGCCTGGCCCGTCACTCCGCTGGAGTGGCCGCTGCTCGAGATTTTCTGCCCGGCCGACATCAGGACGATGGCCTCGCGCACGCTCGGAGCCTCCACCTGGGCGATGCGGATGGCGTGGAGCGTGCTGTCGGAGGCACCGGCCGCGCGGAAGGGCTCGAAGCCCGGCGCCGCCTGGTAGCCACCGGAGGCGTCCTTGTAGACGACGCGCCGAGACACCACCGTCCGGCTGCTCCCGTTGGGATAGGACAGGGCCTGGGACTGCGAGTCCACGGCCGCCTCGGGCTCCACGGGCAACGCCTCCGACTCTGGCGGAGCACAGCCGGCCAGGGCGCCACCGAGGACCAGGGCCAGTCCCGCCCAGCGGGTGACGAGACGAGGCAAACCAGCGGGGTGGACCATGCAGTGCTCCAGGGCTTGTGGTGGGTGACGCGGGGAGAAGCCGGAAACCCCTGACTATAGGGCTATCCCGACCTGGGTGTTCCGCTGTTCAGCCCCGACTCGGAGCGCGCCCCGCCCCGCTCAGCGCAGCCGGCGGCACGCGGCGGACTTCACCGCGAGGTACACGCGCACGCCCGGGGCCACGCCCAGCTCACGCACGGACGTGGCGGTGAGCCGCACCACCCAGCCCACACCCGCGACGTCCACGGTGGCGGCGGCCTCTCCCTCCGCCGCGGACTCCACTCCGAGCACCGTGCCCTCCAGCACGTTGCGCGCGGACACGCCGGACAGCGGGCCCATGGAGAGCAGCACGTCCTCGGACGGCACCGCGTACGCCGCGCGCGTGCCCGCCGACAGCTCCGGCGCGTCCGGCACCCAGAGCGCCAGCCCTTCCGCCACCCGCAGCCGCAGGCCCCCGGCTTCCGGACGCTCCAGCATGCCCTCCAGGATGTTCTCCTCGCCCTCCCCTTCCGCCGCGAGGAGCCCGCGTGCCGTCGGGCCCAGCACCTGGGAGGCGGCGCCCACCGCGCGGACCCGGCCCTCGTCCAGCAGCAGCGCTTCGTGGGCCAGGACTCGCGCTTCTCCGAGCTGGTGCGTCACGTACAGCATCGGCACGCGGGCCTCGTCGCGCACCCGCAGCAGGTACGGCAGCACCCGCTCCTTCAGCGCCAGGTCCAGGGCGGCCAGCGGTTCGTCCAGCAGCAGCAACGCCGGGTCCGTGGCCAGCGCGCGCGCCAGGGCCACGCGCTGCTTCTCGCCTCCGGAGAGCGTCGCGGGATAGCGGCTCAGCAGCGGCGCCAGCTCCAGGAGGGCAATGGCCTCGTCCGCTCGCGAGGCCCGTCCCTTGCGCGCTCCGAAGCGCACGTTCTGTCCCACGGTGAGGTGCGGGAAGAGCAGCGCGTCCTGCGGCACGTAGCCCATGCGCCGCGCCTCCGGCGGCACGTCCACGCCCGCCGCGCTGTCGAGCAGCACGCGCCCGCCGACCTCCACGCGGCCCCTTGCTCCGCGCCTGAGTCCCGCGAGCACCTCCAGCAGCGACGTCTTCCCCGAGCCCGAGCGCCCCATCACCGCCACGGAGGCGCCAGCGAGACGCGTCTCCACCTCCAGCGTGAAGCGCGCCAGCGGCAGCCGGATGGACAGGACCAGGCTCACGCGCGCACCCGCCGTCCCCGCCGCCGTGTCACCACCTCCGTCGCGTACACCGCCGCGAAGGCCAGCAGCGCCGCCACGCCCGCCAGTTGCAGCGCCTGCGCGTCCTCGCCCAGCTGCGTGCGGTGGAAGATGGCCAGCGACAGCGTCTGCGTGCGCCCGGGGATGTTGCCCGCCACCAGCACCGTCGCGCCGAACTCCCCCAGCGCCCGGGAGAACGCCAGCAGCGCCCCCACCAGCACGCCCCGCCACGCCAGCGGCAACGTCACCCGGAAGAACGCCCGCACCCGCGAGTCCCCCAGCGTGCGCGCCACCGCCACCAGCCTCGGGTCCACCTCCTCGAACCCCGAGCGCGCCGAGCGCACCAGCAGCGGGAAGGCCATCACCGCGCTCGCCAGCACCACCGCCTTCGGGGTGAAGACCACCTCCACGCCCCACGCGTCCAGCACGCGGCCCAGGGGCCCGTTGCGCGCCAGCAGCTCCAGCAGCACCAGGCCCACCGCCGTGGGCGGCAGCACCATGGGCAGCGCCAGCACCGTCTCCACCACGCCCTTGCCCGGCCCGTCCCAGCGCGCCAGCGCGTACGCCACCGCCACGCCGGGCGGCAGGATGAGCAGCGTGGCCACCGCCGCCACCGTCACCGTGAAGAGGACCAGCCCCGCCGTGCCTTCCATCACGGGACGCGCGGCTCCGCCCCGAGCACGACGAAGCCCTGCCTCGCGAAGACCTTGCGCGCGCCCTCCGTCTGGAGGAAGCGCACGAAGGCCCGCCCTGCTTCCGGCGCCTTCCCCTTCGCCAGCGCCGCCACCGGGTAGACGATGCGCGGCGCGTCCGTGTCCGGCACCGCGAACGCCACCCGCACCTTCTTCGACTGCGCCGCGTCCGTCGCGTACACCACGCCCGCGTCCACCCGCCCCGACTCCACCGCCGCCAGCGCGGCGCGCACGTCCAGCGCCGGCACCACCTTCGGCTCCAGCGCCTTCCACAGCCCCGCCTTCTCCAGCCAGCCCTTCGCGTACACCCCCGCGGGCACCGCCGCCGGGTCCGCCAGCGCCAGCCGCTTCACCGCCTTCAGGTCCCCCGGCCCCGCCAGCGCCCCCTTCGCCTCCGCCGGCACCACCACCACCAGCCGGTTCGAGAGCAGGTCCACCCGGGTGCCGGGTTGCACCAGCCCCACCCGCTCCAGGGTGTCCAGGCGGACGGCGTCCGCGGAGAGGAAGGCATCCGCCGGAGCCCCCGCCGTCGCCTGCCGGGCCAGGTCACTGGAGGCTCCGAAGGCGAACTCCACCTCGTGGCCCGTGGCCTTCGTGAAGGCCGGCCCCAGCTCCTGGAGGGCGTTCGTGGTGCTCGCCGCCGCGAATATCAGCGCCTTCTCCGCGTCAGCGGGCATGGCCGTGAACAGAAGAAGAAGAGAGCAGGCGAGGGAGAAGGGACGCATGATGGGATGCTTCTCACGTTCCAGGGCAGCCGAGGAGCCATTGTCCACATGGCCTCGCCCGTCGAGACAACTGGTTGACCCGCGCCCCCCAGGCCGCTAAGGAATACTCCGTGTCGCGGAATATCCACAAAGAGGAAGAAGACGTCTCGGCGGACGTGCTGAAGCTCCAGCAGCTGCTGCTCGCGCTGGGCCGGCGTCGTTCGCTCCGTGACCCCATCGCGAGCACGTGCGAGCAGCTCCAGTTCACGCCGCCGCAGGTGCATGCCCTGCTGTGGCTCGGGCAGGACGGCGCGCTCACCATGGGCGAGCTCGCCCGACGACTCGGCGTCACGGAGAAGACCGTCACCGGGGTGGTGGACCGACTGGAGCGCGAGGGCCACCTCATGCGCGAGCGCAGCGTGTCCGACCGCCGCGTCGTCCGCTGTCGCCTCACGCCCGACGGTCAGGCGACCTTCCAGAAGCTCGAGCGCTTCATGAACCAGGGCATGGGTCAGCTCCTCGGCGTCCTCGATACCAGCGACCGCAAGGCCCTCTTCCGCATCCTGGAGAAGCTCCTGCGCCGCATCGACACGCTGCAGCCCGCGACTCCCGCCTCGCGCGAGCGCTCCGCCTGACGCGGGCGCCGGTCAGGGCTCGCCCGGTACCGGCGCACGGACGTTTCCCAGGCTGGCGCTCGCCGGGTTGCCGGGGAGGCGAGCGCCAGGGCGCGGGCCCTCCCGGCCACTTCATGGAGCGGCCTGACGGCCCCCGGCGCCTTCGCGCCAGGGCGGTTTGCGTCCCTGGCCAAGGCCTCGCGGGTGGGAACGGGCGAGGTGACTCCCCACGGCGTACATTGGGAGGGAGGACGCGATGAAGCGAACCACACGCACGCTGTCCGTGGGGCTGGGGCTGGTCCTCGCGCTGACCGCCTGCCGCAAGAGCAGCGAGGAACCCGCTTCCGCCCCTCCGGCGCCGACCCGGGAGGAGGCTCCCGCGAGCCCCGCCACCGGCGCACGGGGTGGCGCACCCGCCAAGCAGCCGATGCCTCCGGACATGGGGGCCGCGCTCGCCTCCGTCGCCCCGCTGGTGGAGTCCGTGCGCGCCGCCGTCGTCAACGTGGAGGTGCGCGCGGCCGCGCCGTCCCGCCGCACGCGGGAGGACGCTCCCTGGGGCGAGGAGGGCGAGTCCCCCTTCGGTGACGCTCCCTGGGGCCCCTTCACGCCCTTCGGCCCCCAGGGCCCGTCCGAGGAGCGGCCGCGCCAGGGGCTCGGCTCGGGCTTCATCATCGACGGCCGGGGACTGGTGCTCACCAACAACCACGTCGTGCAGGACGCGACGAAAATCCAGGTGCAGCTCCCCGACGGGCGCGAGCTGGGCGCGAAGGTGCTGGGCACGGACCCGCTCACCGACGTGGCGCTGCTCCAGCTCCAGCTTCCCGCCGACGCGAAGGCGCTGCCGGTGGTGCGGCTGGGTGACTCGGAGGCGCTGCGCGTGGGCGACTGGGTGGTGGCCATCGGCAACCCCTTCGGCCTGGGCTCCAGCGTCAGCCTGGGCATCGTCTCCGCCAAGGCGCGCAACATCGAGGCGGGCCCCTTCGACGAGTTCCTCCAGACGGATGCCGCCATCAACCCCGGCAACTCCGGCGGCCCGCTCTTCAACCTCCGTGGCGAGGTGGTGGGCATCAACACCGCCATCGTCGGCGGAGGCACGGGCATCGGCTTCGCGGTGCCGAGCAACCTCGTCCGCGCGCTGGTGCCACAGCTGGAGAAGGAAGGCGCCGTCACCCGCGGCTGGCTGGGGGTCGCCGTGCAGGACCTGACGGCGGACCTGGGTGAGGCCCTGGGCCTGCCCGCGCGCGAGGGCGCCGTCGTCACCGACGTCACCGGGGACACGCCCGCCGCCGCCGCCGGGCTCCAGCCAGATGACGTCATCGTCGCCGCGGACGGACAGCCCATCGACTCGGGGCGCACCCTCACGCGCACGGTGGCGATGAAGCCGCCCGGCGCTCCGCTCACCCTGTCCGTCTACCGTGGCGGCAAGAAGGAGGAGCTGAAGGCCACCCTGGGCACGCGGCCGGACCTGGAGGGCGTGGCGGTGCGCAGCCGCCCCGACGCGCCGGAGGAGCCGCCGCACCAGCGCGTGGGACTGGGGCTGGCGGACCTGGACGCGCGGCTCGCACGGACGCAGGGACTGCCAGCGGCGGGCGCGCTGGTGACGGATGTGGACGAGGGCTCGGTGGCGGGCCACGCCGGGCTGATGCCGGGCATGGTGGTGGTGGAGGCGGGTGGCCAGCCCGTCCGCCGCGCTCGGGACTTGATGCGGCTGCTGCGCGCGGCGAAGCCCGGCGAGCCCGTGCTGCTGCGCGTGGTGATGCCCGGGGGGCAGCGCGAGCTGCGCGCCCTCACGGTGCCGGAGGAGTAGGCGCTCCGTCCGAGTCCCCTGGCGCGCGGGCCAGCAGCACGCGCGGGTGCAGCAGCAGGGCGATGGCCTCGCGCACCGTCCAGTAGAAGCGGTCCACCGCGTTGAGGTTGCGCTCGGTGTCCAGGGCGGGGCTGGTGGCCACGTCCAGGCCGTTCAGCCGGAAGTACTGCCGCGCCCGCAGCAGGTGGTACGGGTCCGACACCACCACCACGCGCCGCGCGCCCAGCTCGCGCAGCAGCTTCGTGGCGAGGCGGGCGTTGTCCGCGGTGGAGTGGCTCTCCTCCTCCAGGACGCAGGCCTCCGCCGGCACGCCCAGCCGCGTCGCCAGCGCCAGCATCACCCGCGCCTCCGAGGGGGGATTCACCCCCACGCCTCCGGAGAACACGAGCCGGGGCGCCACGCCCCGCTGGTACAGCTCCACCGCCTTCTCCGTGCGCGCCTGGAGCGCGCCGGAGGGCACACCGCCCGGCAGCACCCGCGCGCCCAGCACCACCACCGCGTCCGCGGAGTCGGCCCGCTCTCGCTGGCCGAAGCGGTCCACCACCCACGCCAGGCCGAACACCCCACACGTCAGCGCACCCGCCGCGACAATCAGGAGACGGCGGACGAGCCCGGGGCGGGGAGACAGCGACGAGGGTGGCACCCGCCCAGGCTAATCCATTCGTCCGCCACGCGGTTCTAAACCTCCGTGAACTTCGTCCCGGTGGCCCCGATGCGGTCCAAAGCGGCTTTGATTTCCTCGGAGACGACAAGGGCGATGGACCACCCCCAAAGACGGAACACCTTCGCCTCGCCCACTTTCAAGGGGTCAATCCGCAACCCGGAAATATCGCGGTACTGGCCGACCTTCTCCGGCCGTTCATCCTCTGGCGTCCAGCGCTCCACCTCTCTGCATGCGGCATCGTCGATGCAGCGGATGAGCTTTGTCGCCACCAGGATGCAGAACTCATCGGGCTGCCCTTGAATCTCCACAGGAAGAATCTGCACGTCAGAAGGCGCCAACTGCGCCAGGAGGGAGGCCACCCGAACGTGGATGACTGGAATGCCGAACGCCGCGAGTGAAAAATCCAGGGCCCTGCCAGGAACATCCACCGGGAATTTCAATGGCCCCCGATTGGGAACCGGCACTCCATCCGTAAATATCCACCACTCTTCTACTTCGAAGCCTTTCAAGTCCGTAGGAGCGCCAAGCAGCCAACGTCCCTTTGCGGCCATGTCATCGGACAGCTTGAAGTATCGCGTTGGCATTTGAGTACCCTCGGCGTCACTGGCTCCGGGTCACCAGATTGTTCAGCTCGGTTCCGGGTGTAGCGATCTGCCGCGACAACCGTTTGAGCTCCGCAGTGAGAGCCGCGCGGCATTGCTGGATACTGCGGCATGTGCGCGTTGCTTCAACCAGTCTCTCAAAAATCTTCTCGTGGTACTCCTGCGGGTGAGGCCCCTTGTGGCCCTTCACGTGAACGATGTTGGCCGGGTCATTCAGCGACATGCCCGCCCTATCAAAGATTCTCTGAAACTGCGGTGACCACGGGCCACCATTGCTGGTGGAGTCCCACCACTTGTCCGTGGCGATGTGATGATCGTGCCCCTTCGCGTCCACCGGGCCGACAGCCGCGCCTCCAACGCCCCGCGCCGTCGCGGAGACCGCGCCAGGGGCGAGCGCCATGGTGATTGCTTCTCCCGTCCCCGTCACCGCCTGCACTTCGCCCACGGCGGACAGCACGAGGCCCGCGCGGGGACCCGCCTGCATGGAGGCTTGCGCCGAGCCGGGCAGCGTCGGCACCTTGCCCGCGAAACCCGCCGCCGTGTTCCCAATGGCCACCGTGGCGAGCATGGCGAATGCGCGCGCCGCGTTGCGCCCCATCACATTGCCGTACCGCTCTCCCGCGTCGCGGAGTTCGTCAAATGTGCGGGCGCGGTCCGCCTCGTCCACCAGCCTCCGAAAGCCGGTAATCAGGCCCCAGAACGTGTCCACTCCCAGGTAGACGACCAACGTGGCCGTCATGACAGCGGCCAGGCCCTTGCTCGCCGGCTCGGGTACCGTCCATAAGATGAGATAGAGCGTGCCCGTCCACAACGCCGCCGCCAGCATGGCGTGCGGGTCGGCCATGTCCTTGAACGCTTCCAGCATCTCTTCGTTCACCGCGCCCTGGGCGAACGCCATGGCCAGCGCGTAACGGCCGTCCCCGTTCACCATGGGGCCCTCCGTCAGCAAGCGCAGGCAGTCTCCCTTCCTCCCGGTGCGCTCACACCAGCGCAGGTAGGCGCGCGTCAGTTCCAGGTCCGTTTCCGAGGGCTCCCCTTCCAGGTGCTCGCCCGGCCCGAGTGGCGTGACCTGGCGAGTGCGCGCATCGAAGAGATACGTCCCTCCACGCGCGTCCATCTCGAAGAGCCGCCGGGCGGCCTCCCGCGGGTGAGCCGGAGGCCGCCGGGTCCGCACGTGCTCGGACAGGGCAACCTTGAATTCGTCCTCTTCCACTTCAACGGGCCCGGCGTCGTCAGGGCGCGGAGAGAAGGTGATGACCTCGCTCCCACCCGTCTCCAGGCGCACCACCCGCGCCGTGGCGCAGCCAATCATCAGGGGCAGGAGCAACAGCGCAACGGCGCAATGCAGTCTCATGGGACGCCTTCCAAGCAGAGGCGCCGCGTGCTTCGAGCGCGGGCGAGCAGACCCAGGCTACGCGAAGGAGGGATGAGCAGCGAAGTCTCGTATTGACTTCCAATCTGGCGTTCTCCGACTGGCCTGGCATCTTCTCCAGTGGGGTGTGCGCCACCGCACTCATTGACCGCGTCATCCACCACGCCGACATCATCAACATCGAAGGGCAGAGCTACCGACGCAGGGCCGCCGACGAGAGTGCGGCCGCGCGCAAGGCGAAGGCGAAGCGCTGAGCCGGACGCCGGGGCGGAGGACTCGCGGACCCCGTCTGCCGTCTCGGTCCAGATTTCCGCGCTTCCCCGTGAACGCCAACACGTGCTGGCGGTCGTCGTGCGCCGAGTCGCTGTCTGCGCTTCGCGGGCCGCATGCCTGACGGACGCTGAGAAGCCCTTCCCAGTCATTCCCACTCGCGCGTTCGGAGTCGGACCGTCCTGGCGCCGTAGCGTGGCGTGGCGCGGCTGGCTATCGCCTGACGGGCCGGGTCGCCCGTGACTCTTTCAGTGCAACGCCCCCTCGGTCCGCCGTCCTGTCGGACCAAACGGGGAACCTCTGTCCTTAGCGCCCCTGCTGGGGCCTTCCACGGAGGCGCCGATGTTCATGCGTTGGAGCTGGGTCGTCGTCTTACTGTTGCTGTTACCCGGGGCGGGAGGGGCGCAGGAGACCGTTGCCCCGGAGGACTTTGACGCCACCGTGCGCAGGCTGGAGGAGGCCATTTCGGCCGAGTCTTCCGGCGAGGAAGAGGCGCAACCCGAGGAGGAGACTTCGCCGCCCGCCACGTCCGACTCGACACCCCCGTGGACGAACCTGCTGCGCATGGACGCGGCGACGTTGACGTTGTTGCCTCGAAGAGGCGAGGGCGCCGATGAAGGCTTCGTGCAGGTGGAGCCCATGGTGGCCTTGGGGAAGGGGGAGTCGTTGCGCCTCATTCTCGGGGCGCCAGTGCGGTTGCGGCTGTGGGGCGGAGGGGAAGGGGCGGGCCTCGTGAGGAAGGAGGACTGGGACACGCTGTCCGACTGGGGGCAGGTGGTGCGCCTTTTCATGGCTGGAGGGGACACGCCCAACTCGGTGTGGTTGGGGATGATGGAGGGCTACTCCCTCTTGTCCGGGCACCTGGTGCGGCGCTACGGCAACCGCGTCAACCCCGACTACCACCCAGCCGGCGTCATCGCGACGGGGACGGTGGGGCCGGTGTACGCGGAGGCCTTCGTCTCGGACGTGCTGAGCGCTCGCCTGACGGGGGCGGAAGTGGCCCTGGATGTACAGCACGTCCTCTTCGGCCACCCCCCTGTCCCGGGACGCTACACGCTGGCGCTGTCGGCGGTGCATGACTGGGGGAGGGTAGGAGGCACCTCGAGGCCCATGACGCTGGCGCACCTGGACGCCACCGCCCTGGTGCTGCGGCGCGGGCGCAAGGGCAAGAGGGTGGAGGCGCACCTGCTGGGCGGGTGGGGCGGACGCCCGGGCGAGCGCGGGGCATGGGGCGCGGTGGCGGGCGTGGGCGTGGATGCGCTGACGCCGACGGTGGACTTGCGGGCCCGCCTGGAAGGGCGCCTGCAGCGCGGAGGCTTCCGTCAGGGCACCTTCGGCCCGGACCACGAGTTGGCGCGCTTCCAGGTGGCGGGCCCGGCCTCCGTGCCGCTGGCGGAGGCGTCCTTCCCGGAGGGAACTTCCGCCTACGGGGAGGTGATTCTCAGCTGGGACGCGGTGCGCCTGAGTGGCATGCGCCAGCGACACCTCTTCCTCTCCCTGGGAGTGGAGGCCTTCTCCTGGGGCCGGGTGGACGTGGACGGGCGGGTGGAGGCGCAACTCTTCCATCGGGACTTCAGCCTGGGCGTCGGTGGGCTGGCGACGGCCATGGGCCAGCCGGGAGCGCGCTACCTCGTCTCGGGGGAGGCCCGGTGGCGCTTCCTGGGAGGCAACCTCTACGTGCTGGGGCAGGGCGGCACGCTGTTGTTTCCCACGCCGGAGGGGACGCTGCGGCCGGGGGCTTTCGCGGCCGTGGGGCTGGGGGTGGACAATGCGCGCTGAGCGACTGCCGCGCGGCGGAGATGGCCTGGTGCTGGCCCTGGCGCTCCTCACGGCGGGGTGTGCCTCGCTGCCCTCGCGGACGGGCCCTGGAGGCACCCTGGCTGCGGTCTCGGGCCCGACGCCCATGGCGGCCTTGGGGCGGAGTACCGTCGCGAGTCTCCCCGGTAACGAAGCGCTCGAGGCCTTCGACGACGAGGCGTCCACGACCGAACCGCTCCTGCACCGCCGCCGGGCCACGCCGTCCCCCCCGAGCCCCGGCGGAGATGAGACGACGCCCCTGCGAGTGGCAGGCGCCCTGGCAGGAGCGTGCGGGGAAGTCCCCTCGGCCTGGCCGCACCTGGACTCGGAGGACGAGGTGCTGGCGCCCTTCCTGTCGTGCACCACGCCAGCGGCCTTCCTGGCCTTGCAGCACCAGGCGGACATGCCCCGGCTGGTGGAGGCCCTCTCGGATTGGAACGCCGTCCGACTGGGCGCCCTGGGCCCCCTGGAGGCCGAGGCCGCCCGCGTCCTCCTCGAGAAGCGCGCGGCCTTCCTCGCCACCGCCGTCGAGAAGCACGGCGTGGCCAAGGCGGAAGTCCTCGCCCTCTTCATCCTGCACACCACCCACGACGACGAGGCGCGGCAGTTGCTGCGCCTGTTGGCCAAGGACAAGCTGCTCAAGCGCGAGCTGGGGGCCATGGAGGTGGTGCGTGAGGAGCTGAAGCAGCGGGGCATGGCCCTCACCGACTTCCCGGAGAGGGACTTCCGCGCCGGCGACATCGCGCGCGGGCTGGGACGGGCCGCGGATGACGTCGCGGCCTCCATTCCCCTCGTCGGCGGAAGCCGGAGCGTGGACGCGTCCGCGCTGCCCCCGCGGCTCCCACCGCCCTACCGGGCCGCGTACGAGGAGGTGGAGAAGGCGCAGTACCTGGGGGCCTTCGCGCCGGGCAACGTGGCCCTGGCGTCCTTCGACCACCTCACCTTCGGTGTGCCGCTGGGCTTCTACCACCTGGCGGCGGGGACGGCGCAGGGCGGGGCTTCCCTCGCCAAGGGGGAGTACGAGGAGGCCACGCGGCAGTTGGCGCCCGCGGCCCTCATGGTGGGCCTGTACGCGGGAGGCAAGGGGGCGCGCGCATTCCGCGAAGCGGGCCTCTCCCGGCAGGAGGGAGCTCGGCTCCAGGCGGTGGTGCCTCGCGTGGAGGCGCTGAAAGCGGTGCTGGAGAGGTTGGAGGCGCGAGTAGGAGAGAGCGCGGTGGGGGAGTTGGCCCGCTACCTCCAGCAGAGCCGGGATGCAGCCATTCTGGTGGGGGAGTGGGGCGAGGCGGGCGCTCTAGCGCTGCACGAGGCGCGAGGCAACGTTGCACGAGCACAGGCCACGTTGGCGGTGCGGTACCGCGAGTCCCCGAGTGCAGTGTCCACCGGCGGGGGCGCAGGGAGAAGGGGCGGTACCCGGCCCTCCGTGCCCCCCGAGGCGGCGGGACTCCCAGCTGAGGTGGCCGAGGCGAAGTTCAAGCAGTTGGAGGCGGAGTTCGCGGGAGAGCGCCTGTCGATGGACGTGGCGGAGCTGACGAGGCACCGCCAGTCCCTGCAGAAGGCTGCTCCTGCCGAAGTTACCGCGGAGCCACTCTGGGCCGACTATGTGGCGTACCTGGAGACGAGGGCCGCGGAAATCAAGAAGGGGACTGCGGAGAAGGGGCCCTTGAAGTGGGCGGGCTACCAACTCGTGCGCGACCGGTATGCTCGGGGCCTGGACTTCGAGAGGAAGATGGTCGCCCTCCTGGAGGAGGATGCGGCACTGCCGCGCGCGCAGCGGCGGTGGCTCAAGGACTTCGACCGGCCCCGCATCGAGACGCACGTGGGAGTGGCGAAGGCGGACATCCGCTTCGCGGACGTGCTCGTCATCGAAGAGGGGCCCGCTGCTGGCCCGCAGCCCCGCGTGGAGACGTTCAGCTTCAAGAGCCGGGACCTATCACAACTGAAAGACAAAGCCCTCCAGGCACAGATGATCACGGATGCGAACGCTGCTTTGATGTATTACGGCGAGACGTTGAGTATTCTGAGGGACAAGATCAGGCAGCAAACGAGAGTTCTGCGCGTCCGCCTCGTCTATGAAGGGGGGCCATTGAAACCCTCGAATTCAGATGTGATGCGGGAGTCCGTGGGGATAGCTGAAAGGAAGGTAAAGGGTGTGGAGGTGTCGTTCGAATGAAAGTGCTTGAACTCCGCGAAGCAGCCTCGGAAGACATTCTCCGCCTCTCCCTTGAAGGTGCCTTTAGTCATCAGGTTGGGCTCGAACGCGCGTTGGAGCCATTCCTCCTGGCTCTTGAAGCGTATGCATCTGATTGGATGCCGGAAGTTGTTGAGGGAAAGCGGCGGCGCAAATACTCCCGTTCAGCATTCTGGAAGGCACTAGGAGAAGAGCGTGACGAGGACAGCTCTGTTGTTGGACTTTACCGCACGAATCGTCCCTCGTTGGACATGACACTTCGGCTGTTGCTTGAGCCACCTGAAGGCAGGCTTCACATATGGATCGCGGTCCAGCCTCATTCCTTCTTTGGGCATTCGGAACGCTGCCGAAAATTCGTGAAGATGGTCCGTTCCTGGGCCTCAAACTACTCGGTAGTCAATGCCATGGCTCACAGCATGGCCGACCGGCAAATGGCTGATTATCCAAACTTTGGTCGCGACGACGAAGTCACGCGGCGAGATGGGTTCGACAAGGTCTACGAGCTGTTCTGGCTGAACGTTTTCGGCCCGAAGCTTGTCGAGTCCGTAGGACGCGAGCGGATGCTCTCGACTCCTGCACACCTCGTTGAGGAGCTTCCCAATGGCTCCGTCCTCTTGGTGCTACGGCCCACCGCTGCGGACTTCGCGAGCGACGAAGCACGTGTGGACCAGGCTCGAGCCCATGTCCACTTACGGCCGGACCTCGATTTCGACACGGTGCTTGACACGCTGAGGGAGCGCAGCGCCGCGCTTGCTCCGGTAGAGCCGCGCTTCCACCCTGACCTGGCCCCGCTCCTCTCACGGTTGCCGGGCGAGTTCGCCATCAGCGAGCGGCAGCAGAGGATTGCTGAACTCAACGTCTTTAGACCGCCCGAGCCGGAGGAGTGGTTGCCGGTTGCTCTCCCTTCGGACGTGGAGAATCCCGAGCACGTCCGCAGCTACTACGGCGACCTGTCCGAGAGCCTCGTGGCGGCGCTGCATACCAAGGTGCCCAGCATCATCGAGGTGACGCCCGAGTCCCTCACGGACCTCGACTTCTACCTCTGGAGGGAGAACTTCCCGGAGCGGTACAAGCGGGACCTCATCGACGAGCACACAGCCCCGGCCCTGGGCGCTTACCTGGGTGACATGCTGGTGCGGCGACTGGGCGGGACGTGGGTACCGCGGCAGAGGCTGGAGGAGTCCCAGGTGCGTGTTGGCACGCGCGTCTGGCTGCCCTTCCTCCGCGCCCGCCGGTACATGCAGTCCCGCCAGTCGCTGCTGGACTACTCGCTCACCCAGTTCTTCAAGGAGGCGGAGCGGTACCGGCCGTGACTGGAGTCGCAGCGAGTTGGACCGTACCAGACCGCGCCCGTCCCCATGGTGCCGAGAGACCTCGCGCCGGTTCCTCCCCGGTGCGAGGTCTCACGCCGCTCGCCTCAGGGCTCGAAGCCTCCGAGGAAGGTGTCGCGCCGTCCACCCATGGGGGACGGCAGCATCCCCGTGCCGAAGTCCACCTCGGCGATTTGCGAGCCCGCCAGGACGCACGCGCCCGTGGTGGCATGCGAGGAGACGAGGTAGCGGTCCCAGGACACGTCCGTGTTGGGCGGGTGGTTCATCGCGAAGCCGCGAACCCAGCGCAGCGCGCCGTCGATGCGGTCCAGCTTCGCGAGGAAGAGGTTGGACTGCACGCCCGGCACGCCCCGCATGGGGCCGGTGCCCAGGTCGTCGCCATCCTCGTACCGGCCGACGACGACGGCGCCGTCGTTGTAGTCCATGGAGACGTCCAGGCCCGTGAAGCCGAGCACGCGCGCCCAGCGCTCATTGCCCTCGCGGTCGAAGGCCGCCACCAGCGCGTCGCTCCAGCTCCCCTTCGCCTGGTACGTCCGCCCCTCGAAGGTGAAGGGGTGGATGAACCAGCCCGTCACCAGCACGCGGTTGCCGTGCACGGCGACGCTGGTGCCGGCACCGTACGTCGTGCCCAGCTTCCGCTCCCACAGCGGGTTGCCCGAGGCGTCCAGTCGCAGGAGGAAGGGCTGGTGGGCCAGCTGCCCCGGCGTCCGCACCTTGTGGATGCCCGTCAGGTAGATGAAGCCCTCGCTGTCCGCGGCCACGCCAAGGCCAAAGCTCTCGCGCGGCTCCCGGCGGAACCACAGGAAGTCCCCACCCGGCCCCAGCTTCAGCAGCCCCGCCACGTTGTGCAGCACCGCGTCCGGCTGGTTGCCCACCAGCACCACGTTGCCCGACCGGTCCGCGTCCATGCGGTGAAGCTCGAAGTCCCGGGGCGCGCCCAGCGACTCCAGCGAGTGGGACCACACGAAGTCCCCGTCCCGGTCCAGCTTGAGGATGAAGCGTCCCGCCGGCAGCGCCCCACCGCCATAATCCGCTCCGGCCGGGCTGCGGCCCGCGACGAGCGCGTTGCCCCGCGAGTCCACGGTGAACGCCTCGGCCAGGCCCGGGAGCTGGAGCGACCACAGCCGCTCACCGCCGGGGCCGTACTTCACCACCACGAAGGTGCGGGGCAGGTACGCGGCGAGTGCCCCATGCCCGTCCCGGAGCCTGTCGCTGGGGGCGCCTTCGTCCAGGTTCAACGCCAACACCAGGTTGCCCGTCGAGTCATGTCCGAGCCCCACGACGAACTCCTTGCCCATCCCCTTCACCGACTGGAGCCAGCGCGTCCCTCCCGGAGTCGCGGCCGCCGCCAGCGGGGCCACTCCGTCCGGTGCCGTCGGCGTCAGCGGGGCCACCCCGTCCGGTGCGTCCGGCGTCAGCGGCACCGACTCCGAGCGGTCCTCCTCCCGGGCATCCCCGCCGCTGCCCTCTTCCACGGGCCCACCGCACGCCGCCAGCACCAAGGCCACGCAGGCACCCCAACCCCATCCCCATCCACGACGCATGTCACTTCCCCCACCTCAACGCCCGAGCCCCGAGCAGCGGGCGGCACACCGCACGCACGGTGGGGATTCGGCCATCCTCGCGCCACCTTCCCGGGCCATGCTTGACGGTCGACTGGCACACACCCACGTCCCCACGCCGGGAGAGCGGGCAGACGTACGAGCGCAGTAGACGCGCCCACCCGCCCTGCGCTCCAATCCGGAGGATGATGACCGAGCAAGAGGCGACACAGGTGCTGTCGGACGCGGAGCTGGTGCCCTGCGCGGAGATGGCGCTGATGGACGCACGGCGACTGGTGGAGGCCTGTCTGGGCGCGGACGTGCCGGCGCTCGTGCACCGCGAGGCGTGCGAGAAGCTGGGATGCAGCCCGAAGTTCCAGGTGCTGGTGCGCCCCGAGGACGGTCCCCGCGTGGCCGCCCTCCTCCAGCAACGCTGGATGGACAGCATCCACCGCGAGGGGCTGATGCCCACCGGAACACCCGGGCAGTCCCTCGCCGCGCCCGCCGAGGACGGTGAGCCGCCCTGCCCCGCGTGTGGCACCGCCGCGCCCCTGGTGGCCGGGGCCTGCGCCGACTGCGGCCTCCAGCTCGAGTAGCAGGCGAGCGGGCGCGACCTTCCGCCAGACGTCAGTTCCCCTGACTCAGGCGCCAGCGCAGAATGGGCCGCCCCGGAGCATGCTTGGAAGCAGCGGGAGGACTCGAATGGAAGTCAAAGGCGTCGCGTTCCTGGCACGGCAGCAGATGATGGTGCAGTCCCACGGAGAGGCGGCCTGGAAGAGCTTCCTCGCGGACTTCGCGAAGAAGGAGCCGTTCTTCGCCATGCCCATCATGCCGGTGACGCGCATGCCGGCGGAGGCGTTCCTCCGCTTCAACGAGGAGCTGCTCTCGCGCTTCTACTCCGGCAACGAGAGCGCCTGGTGGCAGTTCGGCATCAAGTCCGCCGAGTACGCGCTGAGCCAGGGCCAGCTGAAGACCATGTTCAGCCCCGGAGACCTGCGGCGCTTCCTCCAGTTCACCCCCGGAATCTGGAAGGGCTACTTCACCGAGGGCGACCTGAAGGCCCTCCCCGGACAGGGCTACACGGACCTGAACATCGTCAACGTGCCCAGGCCCCACGCGTACTTCGAGCTGTCGGTGATGGGCTTCGCGTTTGGCGGCCTGACGTACCTGGGCGCGAAGAACCTCCAGCACCAGGTGCTCAAGAGCTACAAGAAGGGCGACAAGGAAGTGCTCTACCGCTTCAACGTGAGCTGACGGAGCCCGGGAGCCCGCTACGGCGCGGAGGCGGCGGTGGCGCCCGGCTCGGCGGGGCGCTCGGCCACCGCCGGGGTGGGCTCCGGCCTCAGCCGCAGGTCCGCCACCACCGGGTAGTGGTCCGACACGTTGACGCGCAGCACGCGGCTGGCCACCGGCGTGAAAGACTCACACGCCAGCACGTAGTCGATGCGCAGCGTGGGCAGGACGAACGGCAGCGGGTACGTGCCCGTCGCCCCGCCGGTGGCGGCCACCACGTCCCGCATGCCCCGCCGCAGCAGGCGGATGGGGCGCGAGTCCGGGTCGTCGTTGAGGTCCCCCAGCAGCAGCTTGGGCCTCGCGTCGGCCGCCAGCAGCCGGGCCACCAGCGCGCTCTGCCGCACGCGCGCGTCCCCGTTGAAGGGGCGGCGGATGAGGTGGGTGAGGTAGACGCTCACCTCGCGCCCGTCCACCTGGAGCACCGCGTGGGCCAGCGTGCGGGGCTCCGCGCCGCGAGGCACCGGCAGCGGGTACTGCGCCAGCGACTCCAGCGGGAAGCGGGACAGCAGGGCGAGGCCATAAGCGCCGCCATACAGGTCCGTGGTGCGGAAGTGGGCGCGGTACGGCAGGCCGGTGAGGCGGGACAGCTCCGCCACCTGGTCCACCCCGCCCGCGCGCGTGGAGCCGACGTCCACCTCCTGCAGCGCGACGACGTCCGGCACCGAGGCGCGGATGACGTTCGCCACGCCCTCCAGCCCTCGGGCCCCGGACTGGATGTTGAAGGTCATCACCCGAAGCTCCCCCGTCTTGCGCTGGACGGAGGTGGCCGGGGCCTCCGGCGGGCGGAGGCCGGGGCCGGTCGCACACGCGAGCGGCCCCATCAGGAACAGGATGGGCAGGAGTCGGCGGAGGTGCATGTCGGAAGGGCGCGGATGTTAGGCCGCGCCTCCCGACGCTGTCTCCCCACCGCTCCGGGCCCGTCCGCCGGGCAGGCAGACGCCTACGCGGTGCGGCGGAGCCTGGCGGCGGCTACCGGCGGCGACGCAGGCGCGCACCCACCAGCAGCAGCACCGCGCCCAGCAGCGGCACGCCACCGGCGGCGGCGCAGCCACCCTCGTCATCACCACCGCCGCCATCGCCCACGGTGATGGTCTTCTGGGACAGGGCCGAGCCGTCACCCTCGGGCTGCTGGTCTCCGTTGGTGGAGTTGCCCGCGCCGAAGAGGGTGATGGTGGCGCCAGAGGCCGGCGCCACCAGGGTGAAGTCGAAGCGCGCCTCGCCGTTGGCGAAGGCCTTGGACTGGGTGTGCGTCAGCTCACCGCTCTCCTTGCGCTGGCCCGAGCCGGCGGTCAGCGAGCCGGCGCTCACCGCCACGTTGAAGCCGCCGCGGGAGGCCGCGCCGCCCTTGATGATGATCGAGTAGTTGCCCGTGGCGCCCGGCTCCAGGGTGGCGGGACCTTCCAGCGTCACCGTGGGCGTGGCGCCACCGCTGTGGCAGCCGGAGCCCATGCACGTGGACGTGCCGGACTGCTTGCCGCTGTAGCCCACGTTGCCGGTGACGTACGCGAACGCGGAGCCGGAGACGAGGCACGCCGCCATGGCGCCAGCAACCCCGAGAGACGAAAGAGACGACCGCATGAAGAAGCCTCCTGATGGAGAACGACTGGGAAGAGGCTCCTTCATAGCGCGATGCGGCATCCGTTCCCAGCAACACTCAGCGCACACCGGCCCGGAGCAGCAGCGCACAGGCCTCGTCACGCAGTTGCGACAAGGTGTGCCGGGTGTTCCCCCCGGCATTCTCCAGTCCGGCCACCATCGACAGCAGCCCGTGCGCCACCGTCCACGCGACGTTGGCCAGCCGGCGCGGCTGGAAGCCCGGGGCGAGCCGGCCCGCGCGCGCCTCCACCTGGAGCCGGGCCTCGAGCGAATCATTGAGCCGCGCGCTCAGGGCATACACGCGCTCGCGCTGCGAGTCGGACTGACGGCCCAGCAATTGGGGCCAGAGGTACACGACGCGGAAGGCGTCCAGGTCCTCCGCGTACAGGTCCACCTTCGCCCGCACCAGCGCCGACAGCGCCTCCACGCCACCCGGGGCGGAGGCCACCGCCGCCTCCAGCACCTCCACCTCGCGGGCGAGCCCCTCCACCGCCAGCTCCCCGACGAGGTCCTCCTTGGAGCGGAAGTAGTAGAAGAGCGACGGCTTGCTCAGGTCCGCCTCGGCGGCCACCGCCTCCAGCGTCAGCCCGGCGAGGCCCTCGCGCACCAGGACGGCCCTGGCCGCGGTGAGGATGGCCTTGCGCCGTCCCTCCTGACGGCGCGCCTTGCGGGCCTCGCGCTCCTCCGCGCCCGAGGCGGGGGCCACCTCCCTGGGCGGCGCGCGGCGGCGGCCGGCGGGCGACTTCCGCCCGCCCCCGCTAGAGCCGGCTGAAGCCATTCGCCAGCGCCTCCCGGCCACCGCGCTCCACCACGTCGCCGTGGCACACCACCACCCGCTCCGCGTCCCACGCCATCACCCGGCTGAGGGCCTCGCGCACCGACGGCTTGTGCTTGATGAGGAGCCGGGCGGTGAGCGTGGACGCCAGCCGCTGCCACGCGCCGCTGAGCTTCAGATAGACGCGCAGGCGCCACGAGTCCGTCTGGTGGAAGTTGAAGGCCAGGTCCGTGACGAGCACCGTGCGGCTGGGACGGTGGAAGAAGATGAACTCGTCCAGCTTCGGCATGCCCCGGACGTAGACCTGGTCGATGACGCCCGCCCAGCCGACCTCCGCCGCGTCCCCCATCTCCAGGTCGATGCGCATGTCGGGCCGCTTGCGCCGCAGGTGCCGGGGCGCCGCCACCTGCGCGTCCGGATACGCCGCCGCCCAGTCCGGCACGGCCAGGTAGTGCATGAGGTTGGGCGCCACCAGGAAGCGCACCGGCCCCAGCGCATCCACCGCCGCGCGGACCTCGGGAGTCAGCCGGACGGGCGAGTGGACCCACAGCCCACCGTTCGGCAGGCGGATGACAGTCATGCGGCCGCCCACCTCGAGGCCGGCAAAGCGGAAGGGCACGGTGAGGACATGGACGTCCTCGGCCACGAGGCGAAGCATGGGTGTCTCCTGGGGTGTGGGTTCCTACCTTTGTTCCATATTTTGACCGCTGGTCGAATTTATCGCAACCCATTCCATGCGACGGGGAACGCTAGGGGCGACGGGGCCGTTGATTTCCGGGAGGGGCCAGCGTAGGCAACCCTCCTCTTTCAACGACTTTCGAAGGGTGCTCCGCACATGGCCGAGAAGCTCACGCCCCGCGAGAAGGGCTTTTCCGAGTGGTACGTCGACCTGGTCCAGAAGGCGAAGCTCGCCGACTACTCGGACGTGAAGGGCTGCATGGTCATCCGGCCCAACGGCTACGCCATCTGGGAGAACATGCAGCGTGTCCTGGACAAGATGTTCAAGGACCTGGGCCACAAGAACGCCTACTTCCCGCTGCTCATCCCCGAGAGCTACCTGAAGAAGGAGGCGGAGCACGTCGAGGGCTTCAACCCGCAGCTGGCCGTCGTCACGCACGCGGGCGGCGCCAAGCTGGAGGAGCCCTACGTCATCCGGCCCACCAGTGAGACCATCATCAACCGCTCCTTCTCCAAGTGGATTCAGAGCTACCGGGACTTGCCCCTGCTCCTGAACCAGTGGGCGAACGTGATGCGGTGGGAGATGCGCACGCGCCTGTTCCTGCGCACCACCGAGTTCCTCTGGCAGGAAGGCCACACCTGCCACGAGACGGAGGAGGACGCGGAGAAGGAGACGCTCCAGATGCTGGAGGTCTACCGGACGTTCGCCGAGGACTACATGGCGATGCCGGTGCTGACGGGGCGCAAGTCGGAGTCGGAGCGGTTCGCCGGCGCGCTGCGCACGTACAGCATCGAGGCGATGATGCAGGACAAGAAGGCGCTGCAGGCGGGCACCAGCCACAACCTGGGGCAGAACTTCGCCAAGGCCTTCGACACGAAGTTCCAGGGCCGCGACGGCCGGGAGCACTTCGTGTGGCAGACGTCCTGGGGCGTGTCCACGCGCCTCATCGGCGGCCTCATCATGACGCACTCGGATGACAACGGCTTCATCGTCCCGCCGAAGCTGGCGGCCACGCACGTGGTCATCATCCCCATCTTCGGCAAGGCCTCGGACACGGAGAAGGCGCAGGTGCTGGAGAAGAGCCACGCGCTGGCCAGCGACTTGCGCAAGGCGGGGCTGGGCGTGGTGGTGGACGACGACGACAGCAAGGGCCCGGGCTTCAAGTACTACGAGCACGAATTGGTGGGCACGTGCGTGCGCATCGAAATCGGGCCCAAGGACCTGGCCAAGGACTCGTGCGTCATGGTGCGCCGGGACTTGAAGCAGAAGGAGTTCATCCCGCTGGGTGAGGCCGTCACCAAGGCCCAGGCCATGCTGGACGCCATGCAGAAGGACCTGTTCAACAAGGCGAAGGCCCACCGCGACTCGCACACCTTCGAGGTCAACTCCTACGAGGAGCTGAAGGCGAAGGCGGACGACGGCTTCCTCCTGGCGCACTGGAACCTGGACCCGAAGGTGGAGGCGCGCATCAAGGAGGAGACGGGGCTCACCACGCGCTGCCGCCCCTTCAGCCTCAAGCAGGAGCCGGGCAAGTGCGTCGTCACCGGCGAGCCCTCGCCGGGCCGCATCGTGTTCTCCAAGGCGTACTGAGCCACGCCTGAGCGGTGAAGCCAGAGGGCCACGGGAGTCATCCCGCGGCCCTCTCGCTTTTCGCGGGCGTCGCTAGACGGTGAACGGCGTCTGGCGCTCGAACTCGCGGCTGGGAATGCCGACGAGGGAGTAGTTGGGCGACTGCAGCGGCGGCATGCGCCGGACGATGCGGCGGTGGAAGGTGCGGTGGCTGCCGCGGAACTTCCCGCCGTTGTAGACGCGCAGCAGGTTGGCCGTGAAGAGGCCGTTGAAGGAGCCGTCGCTGGAGAGCTGGTTGTCCTGGCACCCGGAGATGAGCAGCACGGTGGCCTTCATCGTCAGCTTCGGGTCGTCCTTGGGCAGCGCGTCCATGATCTGGTCGTACATGGCCTTGTTGTTGCGGTAGGTGCGCAGGGCGATGCCCACCGGCATGTCCTTGAAGCGCCGCTCCTCGGGCACCGAGTCCTGCACGGTGTCCGCCAGCATCTCCAGGCTGCCGCTGCCGCGCAGCGCCGCGTAGGCCATCTTGCTCACCGTGCCGCTGTGACAACTGTCGGAGAACATCAGCACGCGCACGCCCTGCTTCAGCTTCGACAGCGAGTTGTAGATTTCGTCGTCGATGAGCTCTCCGTCATAGAGCACCCACGTCTCGTCCTGGGCGTCCACCTCGTCGTTGTTCCTGTCAGGCAGCTGGCCGCCGTGCCCCGAGTACGACAGCAGGTAGAGGTCGCCGGGCTGTAGCACCCGGGCCGCCTCGTCCATCTCCTTCAGCACCCGCGCGCGCGTCGCGTCCTTCGTCAGCACCTTGCGTACGGTGCCGTATTTCTGCTCGCGAGCGATGAGCTCCATGTCCTCCGCGTCCGCCTCGCAGGCCATGAGGGCCCCGTCCCACCCCGCGTAGTGAGCCGGGTCCACCGAGTTGAGGCCGATGTTCAACGAATATCCCTGCGCCATGAGTCACACTCCTCCCAAGTACTGCCGGGTGGAGCGCCGGGGGCGGAGGTGTGACGCGGGCGGCCTGGGCTCCAGGCGCTCAGCTCGCCGGGAGCAGGGCGGGCTTGCGGGGGACGAAGGTGGCCACCGGCTCCGCCTTGCCCGCCACTGGCAGGGGCTCGGCCGGCTCGAAGTCGAAGGCGCCCTGGCACCGCTGCATCGTCGCCCCGGACACGAGCATGGAGACGCCCACCTTCTTGGTGAGCCCCTCAATCCGGCTGGCGAGGTTCACCGCGTCGCCAATCACCGTGTACTCGCGCCGCTGCTCGCTGCCCACGTCCCCGACGACGACGCGCCCGGTGTGGATGCCGATGCCGATGCGCAGCGGCTCCTCGCCCCGCGCGGCGCGCTCGGTGTTGAGCGCCTCCAGCGCCTCCAGCATGGCCAGGCCGCACGAGACGGCGGCCTCGTGGTGGTCCGCCAGCGGCAGCGGCGCGCCGAAGTAGGCGAGGATGCCGTCGCCGATGAACTTGTCGAGCGTCCCCCCGTGGCGGAACACCACCTCCACCATGCGGGAGAGGTACTCGTTGAGCAACGCCACCACCTGCGGGCTCTCCATGCGCTCGGACATGGAGGTGAAGCCGCGGATGTCGGAGAAGAGCAGCGTCACCTCGCGGTGCTCGCCGCCCTTCGCCTCGGCGCCGCGCTCGGCAATCTGCCGGGCCACCTCGGGAGAGAAGTAGCGGCCCAGGCGCTCGCGCTGCACCTCCTCCTGCGCCACCTGCGTCACCAGGCCCAGCACCTGGCGGCCGATGAAGACCGCCGCCAGCGCGGCCAGCGACAGCACCAGCACCACGCCGGAGAGGAAGGACGCATCCGGCAGGTCGGCCGCGCGAGCCAGGAGCGTCTGCAGGACGATGGCCACCCCGGCGGTCGCCGCCACTCGCACACGCGATAGCGTCACCAGCGCCACGACCACCACCAGGGTGATGTAGACGCCCAGCGTCAGCAGCGCGACGGGCACCGGGGCGGCCGAGTCGAGGATGGCCAACCGTTGGAGGATGAAGATGGCGGGCATGTCGACGACGGCGAGCAGGAGGGCTGACCGGCTCAGGAGCGCCGGGAAGCTTCGTGCGCCGAGCCACAGCAGGAAGGCCACTCCCAGGTATGCGGCCAGCAGGCCCCGGGGCACTCCCCAGTGGAACCCCCAGGCCATCAGCAGCCAGCCCGCCACGCCCGCGAACCGGACCCGGTTGAGCCACTCGCCCACCTGCGCGCGCCAGCCCTCCAGGCGTTGCCGGAGTGTGTCCTCGACCTGGGTACGCTTCTGCATGGGCCAGAGACGGTAGCCCAACGTGCCCGCTCCCTCCAGGAACGGACCGGGCCGCTCGCGGCAGGTGGGCTATCTTCCCGGGTATGGCGAGCATCGGTCACGTGGCGGTGGGCCTGGCCCTGGGCAGGTACGAGGCGGGCGGCACGTCCGCGCGCAGGCTGGCTGTCGCCATGACGCTGCTCTCCCTGCTCGCCCTGCTGCCGGACGCGGACGTGGTGGCCTTCCGGCTCGGCATCCCCTACTCCGCGCCCTGGGGACACCGGGGTGCCTCGCACTCGGTGGCCTTCGCCGTGGGCGTGGCGCTCGTCGCGGTAGCCCTGGCGCGGGCCCTGCGCGCTCCGGCCGCGAAGTGGGGCGTGCTCACGTTCCTCGCGGTGGCGAGCCATGGCGTGCTGGACTCGCTCACCAATGGCGGCCTGGGCGCGGCGCTGCTGTGGCCCTTCTCGCAGGGGCGCTACTTCGCCCCGCTGCGCCCGCTGCCGGTGTCCCCCATCGGCGCGGGGATGCTCTCTTCGCGCGGCTTGTACGTCGTCACGGTGGAACTGCTCGCCTTCCTCCCCTTCTGGGCCTACGCGCTCTGGCCGCGCGGGCACCGCCAGGAGCCCTGAGCCATGCGCCTGTTCACCGCCGTCACGCTGGGCACCACGATTGAGTCGCGCGCCACCGCTGAGCTGCAGCGACTGCGCGCCCTGGCGCCGCATGCCCGCTGGGTGAAGGTGGAGGGCGTCCACCTCACGCTGGTGTTCCTGGGCGACGTGGAGGAGGCGCGGCTGCCGTCCCTCCGTGAAGCGCTGGAGCCCGTGGGCCCCCGGCACGCGCCCTTCGTCCTGTCCGTGGGTGGCGGGGGGAGCTTCGGCTCGCCCGCGCGCCCGCGCGTGCTCTGGGCGGACGTGCGCGGGGCGACGGACGCGCTGGAGGCACTCCAGGTGGACACGGCCGCCGTGCTCCAGCCGCTGGGCTTCGAGCCCGAGCACCGCGAGTACACCGCGCACCTCACCCTGGCGCGCGCGAAGGACCCGAGGGGAGACCCGGCCCTCGCGCGGTGTGCGCAGGCGCTGGAGGCGTCGGACTTCGGCGAGGGGCGCGTGGACCGGCTGGTGCTCTTCGAGAGCCGGGGCGGGCACTACCACCCCCGGCTGGATGTGCCGCTCACGCGCGCGGGGTGACGGCTTTCGGCACGAGGGAGGCCATGGGTGGACGCGGACTGGCGCCGGGCTCGCACCGTCCCGGCCGGCTGGCATCCTGGCTGCAATATCCGTGGGCAGGCGCATGCAAGCGCCCGAAAGGACTTGGACGATGCGGTGGAGTGTCCTCGTAGCGGTGTGGCTGGGTGCCCACGGAGCGGTCGCGGCGCCACGGTTGGAGGAAGGCCTGCGGACGGGGGACATCGTCCTGCACACCTCCCGCTCGCGGCAGTCCCAGTTCATCCAGGCGGCGACGGAGAGCCCGTTCTCTCACGTTGGAATGGTGGAGGTGACGCCCAAGGGTGCCTGGGTGGTGGAGGCCGTGCAGCCGGTGCAGCGCGTGTCCTTCGCGAAGTGGAAGGCGCGCGGCGTGAAGGGCCGCATCCTGGTGCTGCGGCCGAAGGCGCTGAGCGATGCGCAGAAGCAGCAGGCCGTGGACACGGCGAAGACGCACCTGGGCAAGCCCTATGACTGGCACTTCGGCTGGGGTGACGAGGCGATGTACTGCTCGGAGCTGGTGCGCAAGGCGTACGCCCAGGGCGCGGGCGTGGAGTACGGGAAGATGGAGCGCCTGGGCTCGCTCAAGGTGGCCGGGCTGAAGAAGCCCATGCGCGAGCGGTACGGCGCGAAGGTGCCCATGGACCTGGAGCTGGTGACGCCCGCGAGCCTGGCCACGGATGCACGGCTGGAAGTGGTGCACTCGGACTTCCCGTCGGTGCGGTAGGAGCGCGTCTTCCCACGCGCCGGGTACAGCCCGGGTCAGCGGGGACCGGGCTGTGGAGAGGCGGGGTCGCGCGGCTAGTTGAACTGCGCGAGATGCGGGGTTTGAGGTTGCCTGGCGTGTGAGGCGGGCGGGAGGCAAGTGAGGGGGCTGGCTGTTGGTGCTTGTAGGGAGGCGCGCCATGGCCGAGCAGGCAGCCCTGCG
>NZ_JAAIXZ010000027.1 GCF_010894435.1 Pyxidicoccus trucidator
AGTTCCTCGGCCGCCTCGACTTCCAGGTGAAGGTGCGCGGCTTCCGCATCGAGCTGGGGGAAATCGAAACCACCCTCGAGCTGCACCCCCTCGTGCGCCAGGCCGTCGTCGTGGCACGCGAGGACTCTCCGGGCGACAAGCGCCTGGTCGCATACGTCGTGTCACCTGCCTCGGAGCAGCCGCTCACCGCCGCCGCCCTGCGCGACTTCCTCCAGCAGCGGCTGCCCGAGTACATGGTGCCCTCGGCCTTCGTCTCCATGGAGGCATTGCCCCTCAACTCCAGTGGCAAGCTCGACAGGAAGGCCCTGCCGCCTCCCGGTCTCCAGGGCTTGGAGGAGAGCGGCTCCTACGTCGCTCCGCGCACGCCCACCGAGCAGCTCCTGGCCTCCCAGTGGAGTCTGCTGCTGGGGGCGGCTCGCATCGGAGCCCGCGACAACTTCTTCGAGCTGGGCGGCCACTCCCTGCTGGCCACCCAGGTCATCTCGCGCATCCGCACCACCTTCGGTGTGGACCTGCCCATCAGCGCTCTCTTCGAGTCGCCCACCCTCGAAGCCCTCGCCGCCTCCATCGACGCCCTCGCGCGTGAGGGGCTCGGGCCGAAGCTGCCTTCCCTCCAGCCCGTCGAAAGGACAGGCGCGCTGCCGCTGTCCTTCGCCCAGCAGCGCCTGTGGTTCCTCGACCAGCTCGTGCCCGGCAGCGCCCTGTACAACATGCCCGCGCCGCTGCGCCTGGAGGGCACGCTGGACACGGCCGCGCTGGAGCGCAGCCTCACCGAGCTCATCCGCCGTCACGAGGTGCTGCGCACCTCCTTCCCCTCCGAGGCTGGCCAGCCCCTCCAGGTCATCGCGCCTCCCGCGCCCCTGTCCCTGGAGCGCACCGACCTGAGCGCCCTACCCGCCGCCGCCCGTGAGGCCGAGGCCCACCGGCTCATCGAGGCTGAGTGCCGCAAGCCCTTCTCGCTCGCGCACGGCCCCATGCTGCGTGCCTTGCTGCTGAAGCTCGACGAGCAGCAGCACGTGCTGCTGCTCAACCTGCACCACATCAGCTCCGATGGTTGGTCCATGGGAGTGCTGGCGCGTGAGGTGGCGGCGCTCTACGAGGCCTTCTCGCAAGGCCACCCTTCGCCCCTGCCCGAGTTGCCCGTCCAGTACGCCGACTTCGCGGCCTGGCAGCGCCAGTGGCTCCAGGGAGAAGCCCTCGAAGCGCAGTTCTCCTACTGGCGTCAGCAGCTCGCCAGTGCCCCCCAGGTGCTGGAGCTGCCCACCGACAGGCCCCGTCCCGCCACCCAGTCCTACCGTGGCGCCAACCTCGCCCGGCTCATGCCCAAGGCGCTGTCGCAAGCGCTCGCCGCGTTCTGCCAGCGCGAGGGCGTCACCTCCTTCATGGCCCTGCTCGCAGGCTTCCAGTCCCTGCTCTCTCGCTACTCCGGGCAGACGGACATCGTCGTGGGTACCGACATCGCCGGCCGCACCCATGCCGACACCGAGGGCCTCATCGGCTTCTTCGTCAACCAGCTCGTCCTTCGCGGCAACCTCTCGGGAGACCCATCCTTCCGCGAGCTGTTGGGACGCACTCGCCAGGCCGCGCTCGGTGCCTACGCCCACCAGGACGTCCCCTTCGAGGAGCTGGTCCGCGTGCTCAACCCAGAGCGCAACCTCGCCCACGCCCCCATCTTCCAGGTGAAGCTCGTCCTGCAGAACGCGCCCGCCACAGAGCTGCGCGTGCAGGGGCTCACCTTCCGCGGCGCAGAGAACGACACCGGCTCCTCGAAGTTCGACCTCACGCTCGCCATCAACGAGACCCCCGAGGGCCTGGCCTGCCTCTGCAACTACAGCACTGACCTGTACGAGGCCGACACCATGGCCCGACTCCTGGAGCACCTGCAGGTGCTGCTGGAGGCGGCCGTCGCCAACCCCGATACGCGCCTGTCCGCCCTGCCCCTGCTCTCCGAGGCCGAGCGCCAGCGGGTCCTCGTGGACTGGAATGCCACCCACGCGGAGCTCCAAGACACCAGCGCCCATGCCCTCATCGAGGCTCAGGCGCGGCGCACCCCGGAGGATCCCGCTGTCCAGATGGGCGAGCGGACCCTCACGTACCGCCAGCTCGACGAGCGCGCCAACCAGCTCGCTCACCACCTGCGTTCCCTGGGCGTCGGCCCCGAGGTCCTCGTCGGCCTGTGCGTCGAGCGCTCTCCGGAGCTCGTCGTCTCCATCCTCGCCGTCCTCAAGGCCGGCGGTGCCTGGCTCCCCCTCGACTCCTCCTACCCCACCGAGCGCCTCGCCTTCATGCTGCGCGACGCGCGGCCTCCCATCCTCATCACCCAGGAGCACCTCGCCGACGAGCTCCCCGTCCAGAATGAGCTGCTCGTCCTGCTCGACTCCGAGTGGGACTCGCTCATCGCACGCCAGCCCACTCACGCCCCTGACGTGCGCGTGCTTCCCGACAACCTCGCCTACGTCATCTACACCTCCGGCTCCACCGGCAGGCCCAAGGGCACCCTCTTGCGCCACCGCGGCCTGTGCAACACCGCACGGCGCACCATCGACGCCATGCGCCTGCGCCCAGGCAGTCGCGTCCTCCAGTTCGCCTCCATCGGCTTCGACGCCTCCGTCTGGGAGACGCTTCCCACCCTCATGGCCGGCGCCGCGCTGCACCTGGCCTCCCGTGACGAGCTGATGCCCGGCGCTCCGCTGCACCAGCTGCTCCGCCAGCGCTCCATCACCGCCGCCACCCTCACCCCCTCCGTGCTCGCCCAGCTCGAGCCTCAGGGCCTCGAAGCCCTGGAGACGCTCACCTCCGCCGGCGAGGCGTGCACCTCCGAGCTCGTCGCGCGCTGGAAGCCGGGGCGCCGCTTCATCAACGCCTACGGCCCCACCGAAACCACCATCTGCGCCACCCTCGACTCCGAGGTGGAGGCGGGGCGCGTCACCATCGGCCAGCCCTTCGACAACGTGCGCGCCTACGTCCTGGACGCGCATCTGCGCCCGGCGCCGGTGGGCGTGCCGGGAGAGCTGTTCGTCGGCGGCGCAGGCCTGGCTCGCGGCTACCTCGGACGTCCCGAGCTCACCGCCGAGCGCTTCATCCCCAACCCCTTCTCCTCAGCGCCCGGCGAGCGCCTCTACCGCACTGGCGACAAGGTGCGCTGGCTCGCGGACGGCCACCTCGAATACCTCGGCCGCATCGACTTCCAGGTGAAGTTGCGCGGCTTCCGCATCGAGCTGGGCGAAATCGAAGCCGTCCTCTCCTCCCACCCCTCCGTGCGCGAAGCCGTCGTCGTTCTCCGCGAGGACAGGCTGGTGGCCTACGCCGTCCCACAGCCGGAACACTCCCTCGACGCCACCTCGCTGCGCTCCTTCCTCCAGCAGCGGCTGCCCGAGTACATGGTGCCCTCCGCCTTCGTCTCCCTCGCCGCACTGCCGCTGACGACCAGCGACAAGGTGGACAGGAAGGCCCTGCCCGCTCCCGACGGAGCGCTCGCGGCTGGCGTCGAGTTCGTCGCTCCCCGCAACGAGACGGAGCAGCGACTCGCCGCCCTCTGGAGTGAGGTGCTCCGCGTCGAGCGCGTGGGCATCCACGACAACTTCTTCGAGCTCGGCGGCCACTCGCTGCTGGTCACCCAGGTTGTCTCTCGCATCCGCGCCTCCCTCGGAGTGGAGTTGCCCCTGTCCACCCTCTTCGAGGCGCCCACCCTCGAGGCACTCGCCAGGACCGTGGAGACCTCCACCCAAGCGGCGCGAACGCTCGCCCAGCCGCCTCTGCGGCCCGTCGAAAGGACAGGCGCGCTGCCGCTGTCCTTCGCACAGCAGCGCCTGTGGTTCCTCGACCAGCTCGTGCCCGACAGCGCGCTGTACAACGTGCCCGCTCCGCTGCGCCTGGAAGGCACGCTGGACACGGCTGCCCTGGAGCGCAGCCTCACCGAGCTCGTCCGCCGTCACGAGGTGCTGCGCACCTCCTTCCCCTCCGAGGCTGGCCAGCCGCTCCAGGTCATCGCGCCTCCCGCGCCCCTCCCCCTGGAGCGCGCCGACCTGAGCGTCCTGCCCGCCGCCGAGCGCGAGGCCGAGGCCCGCCGACTCATCGAGGCCGAGTGCCGCAAGCCCTTCTCGCTTGCCCGCGGCCCCATGCTGCGTGCCTTGCTGCTGAAGCTGGCCGACACCGAGCATGTGCTGCTGCTCAACGTGCACCACATCAGCTCGGATGGTTGGTCCTTGGGCGTGCTGGTGCGCGAGGTGGCGGCGCTCTACGAGGCCTTCTCTCAAGGCCAGCCCTCGCCCCTGCCCGAGCTGCCCGTCCAGTACGCCGACTTCGCGGCCTGGCAGCGCCAGTGGCTCCAGGGCGAGGCGCTCGAAGCGCAGTTCTCCTACTGGCGCCAGCAGCTCGCGGGCGCACCCCAGGTGCTGGAGCTGCCCACCGACAGGCCTCGTCCCGCCACCCAGTCCTACCGTGGAGCCTCCCTCTGGCGACTCATGCCCAAGGCGCTGTCGCAAGCGCTCGCGGCGCTCTGTCAGCGCGAGGGCGTCACCTCCTTCATGGCGCTGCTCGCAGGCTTCCAGTCCCTGCTCTCTCGCTACTCCGGGCAGACGGACATCGTCGTCGGCACGGACATCGCCGGCCGCACCCATGCCGATACCGAGGGCCTCATCGGCTTCTTCGTCAACCAGCTCGTCATGCGCGGGGACCTCTCCGGGGACCCCTCCTTCCGCGAGCTGCTGGGACGCGCTCGTCAGGTCGCGCTCGGTGCCTACGCCCACCAGGATGTCCCCTTCGAGGAGCTGGTCCGCGTGCTCAACCCGGGGCGCAGCCTCGCCCATGCACCCCTCTTCCAGGTGAAGCTCGTCCTGCAGAACACTCCGATCACCGAGCTGAAGCTGCCCGGCCTCGCCTTCCGAGGCGTGGAGGGCAACACAGGCGCGGCGAAGTTCGACCTCACGCTCGCCATCAACGAGACGCCCGAGGGCCTGGCCTGCATCTGCGACTACAGCACCGACCTGTACGACACCGACACCATGGCTCGGATGATCGAGCACTTGCAGGTGCTGCTGGAGGCAGCCGTCGCCAACCCCGACACGCGCCTGTCCTCGCTGCCCCTGCTCACCGAGGCCGAGCGGCAGCGGGTCCTCGTGGACTGGAATGCCACGGACGCGGAGCTCCAGGACACGAGCGCCCATGCCCTCATCGAGGCTCAGGCACGGCGCACCCCGGATGCTCCCGCTGTCCAGATGGGCGAGCGGACCCTCACGTACCGCCAGCTCGATGAGCGCGCCAACCAGCTCGCTCACCACCTGCGCTCCCTGGGCGTAGGCCCCGAGGTCCTCGTCGGCCTGTGCGTCGAGCGCTCCCCGGAGCTCGTCGTCTCCATCCTCGCCGTCCTCAAGGCCGGTGGTGCCTGGCTCCCCCTCGACTCCTCCTACCCCACCGAGCGCCTCGCCTTCATGCTGCGCGATGCGCGGCCTCCCATCCTCCTCACCCAGGAGCACCTCGCCGACGAGCTGCCCGTCCAGAGTGAGCTGCTCGTCCTGCTCGACTCCGAGTGGGACTCCCTCATTGCCCGCCAGCCCACGCACGCACCCGACGTGCGCGTGCTGCCAGACAACCTCGCCTACGTCATCTACACCTCCGGCTCCACCGGCAGGCCCAAGGGCACCCTCTTGCGCCACCGCGGCCTGTGCAACACCGCACGGCGCACCATCGACGCCATGCGCCTGCGCCCAGGCAGTCGCGTCCTTCAGTTCGCCTCCATCGGCTTCGACGCCTCCGTCTGGGAGACGCTCCCCACCCTCATGGCTGGCGCCGCGCTGCACCTGGCCTCCCGTGACGAGCTGATGCCCGGCGCTCCCCTGCACCAGCTGCTCCGCCAGCGCGCCATCACCGCCGCCACCCTCACCCCCTCCGTGCTCGCCCAACTCGAGCCCCAGGGCCTCGAAGCCCTGGAGTCCCTCACCTCCGCTGGCGAGGCGTGCACCTCCGAGCTCGTGGCTCGCTGGAAGCCGGGGCGCCGCTTCATCAACGCCTACGGCCCCACCGAAACCACCATCTGCGCCACCCTCGACTCCGAGGTGGAGGCGGGACGCATCACCATCGGCCAGCCCTTCGACAACGTGCGCGCCTACGTCCTGGATGCCGGGTTGCGGCCGGCTCCGGTGGGCGTGCCGGGAGAGCTGTTCGTCGGCGGCGCTGGCCTGGCTCGCGGCTACCTCGGACGTCCCGAGCTCACCGCCGAGCGCTTCATCCCCAACCCCTTCGCTTCCGAGCCCGGCGAGCGCCTCTACCGCACCGGCGACAAGGTGCGCTGGCTCTCTGACGGCCACCTCGAATACCTCGGCCGCATCGACTTCCAGGTGAAGCTGCGCGGCTTCCGCATCGAGCTGGGCGAAATCGAAGCCGTCCTCTCCTCCCACCCCTCCGTGCGCGAAGCCGTCGTCGTCCTCCGCGAGGACAGGCTGGTGGCCTACGCCGTCCCACAGCCGGAACACTCCCTCGACGCCGCCTCGCTGCGCTCCTTCCTCCAGCAGCGGCTGCCCGAGTACATGGTGCCCTCCGCCTTCGTCTCCCTCACGGCACTGCCACTGACGACCAGCGACAAGGTGGACAGGAAGGCCCTGCCCGCTCCCGACGGAGCGCTCGCGGCTGGCGTCGAGTTCATCGCTCCCCGCAACGAGACGGAGCAGCGACTCGCCGCCCTCTGGAGCGAGGTGCTCCGCGTCGAGCGCGTGGGCATCCACGACAACTTCTTCGACCTCGGCGGCCACTCACTGCTGGCCACCCAGGCTGTCACCCGCATCCGCTCCGCCTTCAACGTGGAGTTGTCCCTGCAGGACTTCTTCGAAGCGCCCACCGTGGCCGAGTTCGCCCTCAACATCCTGCGGCTCACAGCGCAGGTGAATCTGGAGGACCTTGAGTCGATGATGGCGCAGTTGGATGAGCTGGACGACGAGCAGGTGCAGAAGCTGCTCGCCTCCGAATCCTTCTCCTCGGATGAAGCGGACCCCAAGGAGTGAGGACCCCATCACCATGACCACGCCAAGGAAATCCGCCCTTCCTCCCGGGCCCAAGCGCAACTGGCTGCCCCGGTTCGGCATCGTGCAGGTGAAGGACGCACTGGAACAGCTCGCCCAGGAGCGGCAGAAGTACGGCGACATCGTCTGCCTGCCCATGAACCATGGCCCGACCTGGCTGCTGTCGCACCCGGACCATGCGCAGTACGTGTTGGCGGACAAGGCCAGCAACTACCCGTCCATGGTGGGCGAGAATCCGGATCCGCTGCTGGGCCGTGGCCTGTTCGTCAGCAACGGGGACTTCTGGCGCCGCCAGCGACGCATGGTGCAGCCGTCCTTCCACCGCCCGCGGCTGGCCCGGATGGTGGAAGGGATGGTGCGGGACGCCCAGCAGCACGCCGAGCGCTGGGCGCCCCAGGCCGCCACGGGTGCGCGGCTGGAGCTGCTGGAGCAGATGCGCCGGTTGGTCATCACCATGCTCGGCAACTCCATCTTCTCGGAGGACGCGCGCGCGAACCGGGCCTCGCTGCGCGAGGGCATGGACACCCTCGGGCACCTGCTCCACGGCCCTCCCCGCACACTGCTGGACGTGGTGAAGGGCCTGCTCGGCCAGCATCGCGCGCAGATGAAGCGCTTCTTCAATGCCATCGAGCAGGTCAACACCGACATGTATCGCCTGATCGCCGAGCGCCGTCAGTCCCCCGCCGGCAGGGACGACATGATGACGATGTTGATGGACGCTCGGGACACGCAGGGCGCGGCCATGACGGACACCGAGCTGCGTGACGAGCTGGTGAACCTCTTCATCGGCGGGTACGAGTCCACGTCCGTGGCGCTCACGTGGATTCTGTACGAGGTGGCACGCAACCCCGAGGTGGAGCAGCGCGCGCGGGGGGAGCTGGCCACCGTGCTGGGAGGACAGCCGCTCACGGCCGAGAGCCTCCAGTCCCTCCCCTACACACGCGCGGTGGTGGAAGAGGCGCTCCGCATCCACCCTCCCGCGTGGACCTTCATGCGCCGGGCGCTGAACGAGGATGAGATCGACGGCTACACCGTGGCTCCGGGCACGAAGATGCTGATCTCCCCCTACCTCCTGCACCGGCATCCCTCGTTCTGGACCGAGCCCGAGCGGTTCCTCCCCGAGCGATTCCTCCCCGAGCAGAAGGAGGTCCGGCACCGTTACGCCTACCTCCCCTTCGGTGCTGGCCAGCGGCAGTGCGTCGCCAACGGCTACACCGTGACGCTCCTGACCGTCGCTCTCGCCACACTGCTTCAGCGCTGCCAGTGGCGCCTGGTGCCAGAACACCCGGTCGTCGCATGGGCCGCCACCACCCGCCGCCCGCGTCACGGTGTGCTGGCCACGCTGCACGCCGCCCCCCAGGTCGCCTGAGCACCCGACTCTTCACTCTTCGAAGCCCCCATCCATGAGCGACATCCTCAATCGTCTGGCCAGCCTCTCCCCCGAAAAGCGCGAACTGCTGCTCAAGCAGCTCCAAGCCAAGGGGGCCCGCTCGCCCCAGACTCCCGCCATCCCCCCGCTCGAGCCGCAGCCGCGGGAAGGCGCGGCCCTGCCCCTGTCCTTCGCCCAGCAGCGGCTGTGGTTCCTCGAACAGCTCGAGCCGGGGACTGCTCGCTACAACGTGCCCGTGGCCGTACGGCTGCGGGGGACGCTCGACGCCTCGGTGCTCGAGCGCGTCTTCAACGAGCTGATCCACCGCCACGAGCCCCTGCGCACGACGTTCCAGCTCGAGGCGGACACATCGGTCCAGGTCATCGCCCGCACGGCGGGGTTGAGGCTGGCGGTGGTGGACCTGACGGTGCTGCCCGTGGCGCGGCGCGAAGAGGAGGCCAGGCGCCTGGCCAACGCAGAGGCCCAGCGCCCCTTCGACCTGGAGCGGGGTCCGCTGCTGCGCGCCACGCTGCTGAAGCTCGACGAGCAGGAGCACGTGCTGCTGCTGACCATGCACCACATCGTCTCCGATGGCTGGTCCATGGGCGTGCTGGTGCGCGAAGTCGGTCTGCTCTACGCGGTGTTCTCCGCAGGCCAGCCCTCGCCGCTGCCCGAGCTGTCCGTGCAGTACGCCGACTACGCGGTGTGGCAGCGCGAGTGGCTCCAGGGCAAGGAGCTGGGACGCCACCTGTCCTTCTGGAAGGAGCAGCTCGCCGGAGCCTCGCCCGCGCTGGAGCTGCCCACCGACAGACCGAGGCCCCCGGAGCAGACCTTCCACGGAGCGGCGCTGCCCGTGCAGCTCTCGCGGGAGCTGAGCGACTCCCTCAAGCCCCTGTGCCAGCGAGAGGGTGTCACCCCCTTCATGCTCCTGCTGGCCGCCTTCCAGGTGGTGCTGCACCACTACTCGGGCCAGGAGTCCTTCTGCATCGGCGCCCCCATGGCCGGCCGCGACCAGGCCCAGCTCGAGGGCCTCATCGGCTTCTTCGCCAACACGCTGGCGCTGCGCACGCGGATGGAGGGCAACCCCACCTTCCGTGAGCTGCTTCAGCGCGTGAAGGAGAGCTCCGTCCGCTCCTTCGCCCACCAGCACCTGCCCTTCGAGAAGCTGGTGGAGGAGCTCCGGCCCGAGCGCAACCTGGGGCGCGCCCCCATCTTCCAGGTGCTGTTCGCCTTCCAGAACACGCCTGAGTCCGAGCTGAGTGCGGCGGGCCTTTCGCTGAGCCCCTTCGACGTGGACACGAAGGTCTCCAAGTTCGAGCTGGAGCTGGCCCTCGGAGAGACGCCGGACGGGCTGCAAGGCGGCTTCACGTACAACACGGACCTGTTCGACGCCTCCACCATCTCTCGCCTGGCCGAGCACCTGCGCGTGCTGCTGGAGAGCGTGGCGGCCACACCGGAGTCCCGCATCGCCGAGCTGTCGCTGCTCTCCGAGGCCGAGAAGCACCGGGTGCTCGTGGAGTGGAACGACACCCACGCGCCCCTGGCCGCGGACACCTGCATCCACCACCTCTTCGAGGCCCAGGTGCGGCGCACGCCAGACGCGCCCGCCCTTGGCTTCGAGGGCTCCTGGCTCTCCTACCGTGAGCTGGACACGCGCTCCAACCAACTGGCCCACCACCTGCGCTCCCTCGGCGTCGGTCCCGAGGTCCGCGTCGGCCTCTGCGCGGAGCGCTCCCTTGAGCTGGTCGTCGGCCTCTTCGCCATCCTCAAGGCCGGCGGCGCCTACGTCCCCCTCGACCCCTCCTACCCTCGCGAGCGCCTGGAGTGGATGCTCGAGGACTCTCGTCCCGCCGTCCTCCTCGCCCAGCCCGCCCTGCTGGCTCGCCTCCCGGAAGCCCCGGGCGCCTCCGTGGTGCCCCTCTCCCTCGGAGACGAAGCGCTGCGCGGCCTGCCCACGCACGCCCCCGACGTGCGCGTGCACCCCGACTCCCTCGCCTACGTCATCTTCACCTCGGGCTCCACCGGTCGCCCCAAGGGCGCCATGAACGCCCACCGCGCCGTCTGCAACCGCCTGCTCTGGATGCAGCACGCCTACGGCCTCGGCGCAGACGACGTCGTCCTCCAGAAGACGCCCTACAGCTTCGACGTCTCCGTCTGGGAGTTCTTCTGGCCTCTCATGGTCGGCGCTCGCCTCGTCGTCGCCCGCCCCGGCGGCCACCAGGAGCCCGACTACCTCGTCCGGCTCATCTCCGAGCAGCGCATCACCACCACCCACTTCGTCCCCTCCATGCTCCAGCACTTCCTGGAGCAGCCGGACCTGGAGAATTGCTCCAGCCTGCGTCGCGTGGTGTGCAGTGGTGAGGCCCTCTCCCCTGAGCTCACTCAGCGCTGCCTGCAGCGCCTGCCCTCCGCCCAGCTGCACAACCTCTACGGCCCCACCGAGGCCGCCGTCGACGTCACCGCCTTCCACTGCCTGCCTCAGCACGGCCTCCGTTCCATCCCCATCGGCCGCCCCATCTCCAACACCCTCATCCGCCTCCTCGATGCGAACCTGCGGCCCGTCCCCACGGGCGTGCCCGGCGAGCTCTTCATCGGCGGCGTCCAGGTGGGCCGCGGCTACCTCTCACGCCCCGAGCTCACCGCAGAGCGCTTCATCCCAGACCCCTTCGCCTCCGAGCCCGGCGCCCGCCTCTACCGCACCGGCGACAAGGCTCGCTGGCTCGCGGACGGCAACATCGAGTACCTGGGCCGCCTCGACTTCCAGGTGAAGGTGCGCGGTCTGCGCATCGAGCTGGGTGAAATCGAAGCCGCCCTCGAGCTGCACCCCCAGGTGCGCCAGGCCGTCGTCGTCGTGCGTGAGGACTCCCCCTCCGGAGACAAGCGCCTGGTGGCCTACGTCGTGCCTCCTTCGGGTGAGCAGGCTCCCGACTCCAGTGCCCTGCGCGACGCCCTCAAGCAGCGTCTGCCCGAGTACATGGTCCCCTCGGCCTTTGTCGCCCTGGAGGCCCTGCCCCTCAACTCCAGTGGCAAGCTCGACAGGAAGGCCCTGCCCGCTCCGGACCTCTCCCGCTCCGAGTCGCGCTCCGCCTATGTCGCGCCTCGCAACGACGTGGAGCAGCGCCTGTGCGACATCTGGGCGCAGGTGCTCGGCCGGAAGCAGGTGGGCATCCACGACAACTTCTTCGAGCTGGGTGGCGACTCCATCATCAGCCTCCAGGTCGTCGCGCGTGCACGGCGGGCTGGCCTCGTGCTCGCCACCCGCCAGCTCTTCCAGCACCAGACGGTGGCGCAGCTCGCCCTCGTGGTGAAGTCCGCCTCCGAGGTGCTCAACGAGCAGGGGCCCATCACCGGCCCGGTGCCGCTCACGCCCGTCCAGCACCAGCTGCTGACGCAAGACCCGGCGCACGCCCACCACTTCAACCAAGCCGTGCTCCTGGCCTCTCGCGAGCCGCTGGAGCCCGCTCGCTTGGAGAAGGCCCTCGCTCACGTGGTGGCCCATCACGATGCCCTCCGCCTGCGCTTGCGCCAGCACGAGGGAGAGTGGCTGCAGGAGAACGCCAGTCCCGACGAGGCGCCCTGCCTCCTGCTCCAGGTGGACCTCTCTTCCACGCCCACCTCCGAGCAGCCGAAGGCGCTCGAAGCCGAGGCCTCGCACCTGCAGGCCAGCTTCGTCCTCTCGCAGCCGCCCCTGCTGCGCGCCGCCCTCTTCCAGCTCGGTGACGGGCAGCAGCGCCTGCTCCTCACCATCCATCACCTCGTCGTCGACGGCGTCTCCTGGCGCGTGCTGCTGGAGGACCTCGAGTCCGCCTACCAGCAGCTCCAGCACGGCCTCGCGGTGACGCTGCCGGCCAAGAGCACCTCGTTCCAGTCCTGGGCCCGTCGCCTGCAGGCTCATGCCCACTCCGAGGGCCTGCAGGCCGAGGCGCCTCTCTGGTTGGACGAGGCCCGCGCGCAGGTGGCTCCGCTGCCCACCGACGCCTCCGGCCCCAACACGCAGTCCTCCGCACGCTCCGTCTCCGTCTCCCTCGATGCCGAGGAGACGAAGCTCCTGCTTCAGGAAGTGCCCTCCGCCTGGCGCGCTCAAATCAACGATGTGCTGCTCACCGCCCTGGCCCGCGCCCTCTCCGAGTGGACGGGCCAATCCGGGGTGCTCGTCAACCTGGAAGGCCACGGTCGCGAGGAGCTCTTCGACGATGTGGATGTCTCGCGCACCGTCGGCTGGTTCACGTCCTTCACCCCCGTGCTGCTGCCCGTGCCTTCGAACGGCTCGGCCGGTGAGTGCCTGCGCTCCGTGCGCGACTCGCTGCGCCTCCTGCCCCACCGTGGCATCGGCTTTGGCCTGCTGAAGTGGCTCGGGCCGGCCGAAATCGCCCAGCGGCTCCAGGCGCTCCCCTCGCCGCAGGTCGCCTTCAACTACCTCGGGCAGCTCGACGCCTCGGCTTCCTCCAACCGCCTCTTCTCCCTGAGCAACGAGTCCGCGGGTCCTTCCACCGCGCCCTTGAGCTCGCGTCCGCACGTGCTGGAGGTCAACGGCTCCGTGCTCGGTGGGCAGCTCCAACTCTCCTTCGGCTACAGCACCCACCTCCACCACTCGGCCACCATCGAGTCGCTGGCCGGGCGCTTCCTCCACCATCTACGCGCGCTCATCGCTCTGCGCACCTCCGAGGATGCTCGCCGCTTCTCCCCGGGCGACTTCCCCCTCGCGGCCCTCTCTCAGCAGTCGCTCGACACCGTGCTGCGGCAGGCAGGCTCCGACGTCGAGGACGTCTACCCGCTCTCTCCGACTCAGCAGGGCATGCTCTTCCACGCTCTGCTCTCGCCCTCCTCTTCCACCTACTTCGAGCAGCTTTCCTGGACTGTCACTTCCTCGCTCGACCTGCCGGCCTTCATGCGGGCCTGGCAGGCCTGCCTCCAGCGCCACACCATCCTGCGATCCTCCTTCCACTGGGAGGGCCTCACCACGCCACTCCAGGTGGTCCATTCCCAGATCGAACTCCCCTTCGAGCAACTCGACTGGAGTTCCCTGCCCGAGGCTGAGCAGCACAGCCGCTTCGAGCAGCTCCTGCGCGAGCAACGCCAGCGCGGCTTCGAGCTGCGCCGCGCTCCGCTCATGCGCTTGACGGCCGTGCGCCTCGCCGAGAACTCCGTGCGCTTCTGCTGGAGCCACCACCACCTGCTCGTGGATGGCTGGAGCCTCGGCGTGCTCATGAAGGAGGTCTTCTCCCTCTACGACGCCTTCCGCTCCGATTCCGCGCCCCAGCCCACCGGCAGGCCACCCTTCCGCGACTACATCGCCTGGCTGCAGCGCCGCGACGCCTCCGCCGACGAGGCCTTCTGGCGTACCTTCCTGAAAGGGTTCTCCGCGCCCACGCCCCTGCCCGCCGACACCCATGCCGCACCGCCTCGCGGCCAGCAGCCCGAGCACTCCACCCTCGAGTTGGGGCTCTCCACCGAGGCCACGGCCTCCCTGCAGTCCTTCGCCCGCCAGCACCAGCTCACCCTGAACACCCTGGCCCTCGCGGCCTGGTCCTTCGTCCTCTCCCACTACTCGGGTGAGCAGGACGTCGTCTTCGGCAACACCGTCGCGGGCAGGCCTCCCGAGTTGTCCGGCTCCGAAACCCTGGTGGGCGTCTTCATCAACACCCTGCCCACCCGCATCCGCCTGCCCTCGGCCAGCGCGCCCCTTCGGCCCTGGCTCCAGTCGCTCCAGGCCCAGCAGCTCGAACTGCGCCAGTACGAGCACTCGCCGCTCGTCCAGGTCCAGTCCTTCAGCGCCCTTCCTGCCGGCACCCCGCTCTTCAGCTCCCTGCTCGTCTTCGAGAACTACCCCGTCGATGCCTCGCTGCTGGACTCGTCCTCGTCGCTCCAGGTGAAGGATGTCCAGGGCTTCGAGCGCACCAACTACCCGCTCACCCTCTCCGTCCTCCCCGGACAGTCCCTGGGCCTGCGAGCCGCCCATGACTCGCCCCGCTTCGAGTCCGCGTCCATTCAGCGGCTGCTCGAGCACTGGCGCAACGCCCTGGTCTCCCTGACCTCCGCCTCCCGCCTGGGCGACGTCTCGCTACTCTCCAACGCCGAGCGCCAGCAGGTGCTCGTGGAGTGGAATGACACGGCCGCCGAGTTCCCGGCCGACACCTGCATCCACCACCTCTTCGAGGCCCAGGTGCGGCGCACGCCGGACGCGCCCGCCCTTGGCTTCGAGGGCTCCTGGCTCTCCTACCGTGAGCTGGACGCACGCGCCAACCAACTCGCCCACCACCTGCGCTCCCTCGGCGTCGGTCCCGAGGTCCGCGTCGGCCTCTGCGCGGAACGCTCCCTCGAATTGGTCGTCGGCCTCTTCGCCATCCTCAAGGCCGGCGGCGCCTACGTCCCCCTCGACCCCTCCTACCCTCGCGAGCGCCTGGAATGGATGCTCGAGGACTCTCGTCCCGCCGTCCTCCTCGCCCAACCCACCCTGCTGGCTCGCCTCCCGGAGGCACCGGGGGCCGCCGTGGTGCCCCTCGCCCTGGGTGACGAAGCGCTGCGCGGCCTACCCACTCACGCGCCCGACGTCCGCGTGCTGCCCGACTCCCTCGCCTACGTCATCTTCACCTCGGGCTCCACCGGCCGCCCCAAGGGCGCCATGAATTCCCACCGCGCCGTCTGCAACCGCCTGCTCTGGATGCAGCAGGCCCATGGCCTCGGCGCTGACGACGTCGTCCTGCAGAAGACGCCCTACAGCTTCGACGTCTCCGTCTGGGAGTTCTTCTGGCCTCTCATGGTAGGAGCCCGCCTCGTCGTCGCCCGCCCCGGCGGCCACCAGGAGCCCGACTACCTCGTTCGCCGCATCTCCGAGCAGCGCGTCACCACCACCCACTTCGTCCCCTCCATGCTCCAGCACTTCCTGGAGCAGCCGGACCTGGAGAATTGCTCCAGCCTGCGTCGCGTGGTGTGCAGTGGTGAAGCCCTCTCCCCTGAGCTCACTCAGCGCTGCCTGCAGCGGCTTCCCTCCGCCCAGCTGCACAACCTCTACGGCCCCACCGAGGCCGCCGTCGACGTCACTGCCTTCCACTGCCTGCCCCAGCTCGGCCTCCGTTCCATCCCCATCGGCCGCCCCATCTCCAACACCCTCATCCGCCTCCTCGACTCGCACCTGCGGCCCGTCCCCACGGGCGTGCCCGGCGAACTCTTCATCGGCGGCATCCAGGTGGGCCGTGGCTACCTCGCACGCCCCGAGCTCACCGCAGAGCGCTTCATCCCAGACCCCTTCGCCTCCGAGCCCGGCGCCCGCCTCTACCGCACCGGCGACAAGGCTCGCTGGCTCGCAGACGGCAACATCGAGTACCTGGGCCGCCTCGACTTCCAGGTGAAGGTGCGCGGCCTTCGCATCGAGCTGGGAGAAATCGAAGCCGCCCTCGAGCTGCACCCTCAGGTGCGCCAGGCCGTCGTCGTCGTGCGCGAGGACTCCCCGGGCGACAAGCGCCTGGTGGCCTACGTCGTTCCTCCCTCGGGTGAGCAGACTCCCGACTCCAGCGCCCTGCGCGATGTCCTCAAGCAGCGTCTGCCCGAGTACATGGTGCCCTCGGCCTTCGTCTCCATGGAGGCCCTGCCTCTCAACTCCAGCGGCAAGCTCGATAGGAAGGCCCTGCCTGCTCCGGACGGAGCGCTCACCGCCAGCGTCGAGTTCGTCGCCCCGCGCACGCCCACCGAGCAGCTCCTGGCCTCCCAGTGGAGTCTGCTGCTGAAGGCGCCTCGCGTCGGAGCCCGCGACAACTTCTTCGAGCTGGGCGGCCACTCCCTGCTGGCCACCCAGGTCATCTCCCGCATCCGCGCCACCTTCGGCGTGGACCTGCCCATCAGCACCCTCTTCGCGGCTCCCACCCTCGAAGCCCTCGCCGCCTCCATCGACGCCCTCGCGCGTCAAGAGCTCGGGCCGAAGCTGCCTTCCCTTCAGCCCGTCGAAAGGACAAGCGGGCTGCCGCTGTCCTTCGCACAGCAGCGCCTGTGGTTCCTCGACCAGCTCGTGCCCGACAGCGCGCTGTACAACATGCCCGCGCCGCTGCGCCTGGAGGGCACGCTGGACACGGCCGCGCTGGAGCGCAGCCTCACCGAACTCGTCCGCCGTCACGAGGTGCTGCGCACCTCCTTCCCCTCCGAAGGCGACCAGCCCCTCCAGGTCATCGCGCCTCCCGCGCCCCTGCCCCTGGAGCGCGTGGACCTGAGCTCCCTGCCCGCCGCCGAGCGCGAGGCCGAGACCCGTCGACTCATCGAGGCGGAGTGCCGCAAGCCCTTCTCGCTCGCGCACGGCCCCATGCTGCGCGCCTTGCTGCTGAAGCTCGAGGAACAGCAGCACGTGCTGCTGCTCAACCTGCACCACATCATCTCCGATGGTTGGTCCCTGGGCGTGCTGGCGCGCGAGGTGGTGGCGCTCTACGAGGCCTTCTCGCAAGGCCACCCTTCGCCCCTGCCCGAGCTGCGCGTGCAATACGCCGACTTCGCGGCCTGGCAGCGCCAGTGGCTCCAGGGAGAAGCCCTCGAAGCGCAGTTCTCCTACTGGCGCCAGCAGCTCTCGGGCGCGCCCCAGGTGCTGGAGCTGCCCACCGACAGGCCCCGTCCCGCCACCCAGTCCTACCAGGGCGCCACCCTCTGGCGACTCCTGCCCAAGACGCTCTCCCAGGCGCTCCAGGCGCTCTGCCAGCGCGAGGGCGTCACCTCCTTCATGGCCCTGCTGGCCGCCTTCCAGTCCCTGCTCTCTCGCTACTCCGGGCAGACGGACGTCGTCGTGGGTACCGACATTGCCGGTCGTACCCATGCCGATACCGAGGGCCTCATCGGCTTCTTCATCAACCAGCTCGTCATGCGCGGGGACCTCTCGGGGGACCCCTCCTTCCGCGAGCTGCTGGGCCGCGCTCGTCAGGTCGCGCTCGGCGCCTATGCCCACCAGGACGTTCCCTTCGAGGAGCTGGTGCGCATGCTCAACCCCGAGCGCAGCCTCGCCCATGCGCCTCTCTTCCAGGTGAAGCTGGTCCTGCAGAACACTCCGACCGTCGAGCTGCGCGTGCCGGGGCTCACGTTCCGGGCCGCGGAGAGTGGCACGGGTGCCGCGAAGTTCGACCTCACGCTCTCCATCAACGAGACGCCCGAGGGCCTGGCCTGCATCTGCGATTACAGCACTGACCTGTACGAGGCCGACACCATGGCCCGGCTCCTGGAGCACCTGCAGGTGCTGCTGGAGGCCGCCGTCGCCAATCCCGACACCCGTCTGTCCGCCCTGCCCCTGCTCTCCGAGGCCGAGCGCCAACGGGTCCTCGTGGACTGGAACGCCACCCACGCGGAGCTCCAGGACACCTGCGCCCACCACGCCTTCGAGGCTCAGGTGCGGCGCACCCCGGATGCTCCCGCCGTGCGAATGGGGGAGACCTCACTCACCTACCGTCAGCTTGACGAGCGCGCCAACCAGCTCTCTCACCACCTGCGCTCCCTGGGCGTCGGCCCCGAGGTCCTCGTCGGCCTGTGCGTCGAGCGCTCCCCGGAGCTCGTCCTCTCCATCCTCGCCGTCCTCAAGGCCGGCGGTGCCTGGCTACCTCTCGACTCCTCCTACCCCACCGAGCGTCTGGCCTTCATGCTGCGCGATGCGCGGCCCCCCATCGTCCTCACCCAGGAGCACCTGGCCGACGAGCTCCCCGTCCAGAATGAGCTGCTCGTCCTGCTCGACTCCGAGTGGGACTCGCTCATTGCACGCCAGCCCACGCACGCCCCTGACGTGCGCGTGCTGCCAGACAACCTCGCCTACGTCATCTACACCTCCGGCTCCACTGGCTTGCCCAAGGGCACCCTGCTTCGCCACCGCGGCCTGTGCAACACCGCTCGCGAGACGATTGCCTTCATGGACCTGCGGCCCGACTGCCGCCTGCTCCAGTTCTTCTCCTCCGCCTTCGACGCCTCCGTCTCCGAAATCTTCCCGGCACTGCTCTCCGGCGCCTGCCTCGTGCTCGCCTCCCGCGACGAGCTCATGCCCGGCGAGCCCCTCCTCGAGCTCATCTCCCGCCAGTCCATCACCACCCTCAAGCTCACCCCCTCCGTGCTCGCCCAGCTGGAGCCCGAGGGTCTGCGCGGCGTTCGGACGCTCATCACCGCCGGTGAGGCATGCACCCCGGAACTCGTGGCCCGCTTCCAGCCGGGCCGCCGCTTCGTCAACGCCTACGGCCCCACCGAAGCCACCGTCTGCGCCACCGTCAACACCGACGTGGACGCCCTGCGTGTCTCCATCGGCCGCCCCTTCCACAACGTGCGGGCGTACGTCCTCGACTCGCACCTGCTGCCGGTGCCCGTCGGCGTTCCCGGCGAGCTCTTCATCGGCGGCGCCGGCCTGGCGCGCGGCTACCTCGGCCGCCCGGAGCTCACCGCCGAGCGCTTCATCCCCAACCCCTTCGCTTCCGAGCCCGGCGAGCGCCTCTACCGCACCGGCGACTCGGTGCGCTGGCTGGCCGATGGCACCCTCGAGTACCTGGGCCGCATCGATTCCCAGGTGAAGCTGCGCGGCTTCCGCATCGAGCTGGGGGAAGTCGAGTCCGTGCTCGCCGCCCACGCCTCGGTGCGCGAGGCCGTGGTGACGCTGCGCGAGGACACTCCGGGCCACAAGCGCCTGGTGGCCTACGTCGTGCCGCCCGCGGATGAGCAGGCTCCCGACTCCGGCGCCCTGCGCGAGTTCCTCAAGCAGAAGCTGCCCGAGTACATGGTGCCCTCGGCCTTCGTCACCCTGGAGGCCCTGCCCCTCAACTCCAGTGGCAAGCTCGACAGGAAGGCCCTGCCGAATCCGGACCTCTCCCGCTCCGAGCTGAAGCCCACCTACGTCGCGCCTCGCAACGACGTGGAGCAGCGCCTGTGCGACATCTGGGCCCTCGTCCTCGGCCTGAAGCAGGTGGGCATCCACGACAACTTCTTCGAGCTGGGTGGCGACTCCATCATCAGCATCCAGATCGTCGCGCGTGCGCGGCGGGCCGGCCTCGTGCTCGCCACCCGCCAGCTCTTCCAGCACCAGACGGTGGCGCAGCTCGCCCTGGTGGCGAAGTCCGCCTCCGAGCCGCTGGTGGACCAGGGCCCCGTCATGGGCCCCGTCCCCCTCACGCCCATCCAGCACCACCTGCTGGCGCACGATGCAAAGCACGCCCACCACTTCAACCAGGCCATGCTCCTGGCCTCGCGTGGACCGCTGGAGCCCTCCCGCCTGGAAAGGGCCCTCGCCCAGGTGGTGGCCCACCACGATGCCCTCCGCCTGCGCTTCCGACAGGACGAAGGCGCCTGGGTGCAGGAGAACGCCAGCCCCGATGAGGCGGCCTTCCCCCTGCTCCAGGTGGACCTCTCCGCCACGCCCGCCTCCGAGCAGCCGAAGGCGCTCGAAGCCGAGGCCTCGCGCCTGCAGGCCAGCTTCGTCCTCTCACAGCCGCCCCTGCTGCGCGCCGCCCTCTTCCAGCTCGGCAACGGCCAGCAGCGCCTGCTCCTCGCCGTCCACCACCTCGTCGTCGACGCCGTGTCCTGGCGCGTGCTGATGGAGGACCTCGAGGCCGCCTACCAGCAGCTCCAGCAGAGCCCGCACGCCTCACTGCCGGCGAAGACGACGTCGTTCCAATCCTGGTCCCGCCGCCTGCAGGCCCATGCCCACTCCGAGGCCCTGCTGGCCGAGGCGCCGTTCTGGTTGGACGAGGCCCGCGCTCAGGTGGCCCCGCTGCCCACCGACGCCTCCGGCGCCAACACGCAGTCCTCCGAGCACTCCGTCTCCGTCTTCCTCGACGCCGAGGAGACGAAGCTGCTGCTCCAGGAGGTGCCTTCCGCCTGGCGCGCCCAGATCAACGATGTGCTGCTCACCGCGCTGGCCCAGGCCGTCTCCGAATGGACCGGCCAGTCAGGGGTGCTCGTCCACCTGGAGGGCCACGGCCGCGAGGAGCTCTTCGACGATGTGGATGTCTCACGCACCGTCGGCTGGTTCACCTCCTTGACGCCTGTCCTGCTCCCCGTGCCCTCGGGGGGGTCCACCGGTGAGTGCCTGCGCTCCGTGCGCGACTCGCTGAGCCGCCTGTCCCACCGTGGCCTCGGCTTCGGCCTGCTGAAGTGGCTCGGCCCGACCGAGGTGGCGCGGCGGCTCCAGGCCCAACCCGCGCCCCAGATTGCCTTCAACTACTTCGGGCAGCTCGATGCCGCGGCCGCCTCCAGCCGCCTCTTCTCCATGGCCGCGGAGTCCTCTGGCCCCGCGATCTCTCCCTCGGGCACGCGCCTGCACCTGCTGGAAATCAACGGCTCCGTCTTGCAGGGCCGCCTGCAGTTCGCCTTCGGCTACAGCACCCACCTGCACCACGCGGCCACCATCGAGTTGCTGGCCGGGCGCTTCCTCCATCACCTGCGCGCGCTCATCTCCTTGCGCACCTCCGAGGACGCCCGCCGCTTCTCTCCGGGCGACTTCGCTCTCGCGGCCCTCTCGCAGCAGTCGCTCGACACCGTGCTGCGCCAGGCCGGCTCCGACGTCGAGGACATCTACCCGCTCTCCCCCACCCAGCAGGGCATCCTCTTCCACGCCCTGCTCACTCCCGAGTCCTCCACCTACTTCGAGCAGATCGCCTGGACCATCACCTCCACGCTCGACCTGCCGGCCTTCCTGCGCGCCTGGAAGGCCTGCCTCCAGCGCCACACCATCCTGCGCTCCTCCTTCCACTGGGAGGGCCTCGACACGCCGGTCCAGGTGGTCCACTCCCAGATCGAGCTCCCCTTCGAGCAGCTCGACTGGAGCTCCCTGCCCGAGGCTGAGCAGCACAGCCGCTTCGAGCAGTTCCTCCTCGAGGACAAGCAGCGCGGCATCGAGCTACGCCGGGCGCCCCTGGTGCGACTGACGGCCATCCGCCTGGCGGACGACTCCGTGAGCTTCCTCTGGAGCCACCACCACCTGCTCGTGGATGGCTGGAGCCTCGGCCTGCTCATCAGCGAGGTCTTCTCCCTCTACGAGACATTCCGCGCGGGCCTCACGCCGCAGCCCGCGCCCAGGGCGCCCTTCCGCGACTACATCGCCTGGCTGTCGCGCCGCGAGGCCTCCGCCAGCGAGTCCTTCTGGCGCACCTACCTGGAGGGCTTCTCTTCTCCCACGCCGCTCCCGGCCGATACCCATGCCCCCGTGCCCGAGGGCCAGCAGCCCACGCATCCCACCCTCGGGGTGGCCCTCTCCGCCGAGGCCACGGCCTCCGTGCAGTCCTTCGCCCGCCAGCACCAGCTCACCCTCAACACGCTGGCCCTCGCCTCGTGGGGCCTCGTCCTCGCCCACTACTCGGGCGAGCAGGATGTCGTCTTCGGCAACACCGTCGCGGGCAGGCCCCCGGAGCTGCCCGGCTCCGACACACTGGTAGGCCTCTTCATCAACACCCTGCCCACCCGCGTCCGCCTGCCGTCGCAGTCCGCGCCCCTGCTGCCCTGGCTCCAGTCGCTCCAGGCCCAGCAGCTCGAGCTGCGCCAGTACGACCACTCCCCGCTCGTCCAGGTCCAGTCCTTCAGCCAGGTGCCTCGGGGCCTCTCGCTCTTCGACTCCCTGCTCGTCTTCGAGAACTACCCCCTCGACGCCTCCATGTCGGGTTCGACCTCCTCGCTCCAGGTGAAGGATGTCCAGGGCTACGAGCACACGAACTACCCGCTCACCCTCGCCGTCCTCCCTGGACCGTCCCTGCGCCTGAGGGCCGTCTACGACTCGCCCCGCTTCGAGCCCGCTTCCATTCAGCGGCTGCTCGAACACTGGCGCAATGCCCTGCTCTCGCTGACCTCCGCTTCACACCTGGGTGACCTCTCCCTGCTCTCCGGCGTCGAGCGCCAGCAGGTGCTCGTGGAGTGGAACGACACGGCCGCCGAGTTCCCGGCTGACACCTGCATCCACCAGCTCTTCGAGCAGCAGGTGGCACTGCGCCCCGACGCCATCGCCGTCGAGTTCGGCGATGCGCGGCTCACCTACCGCGAGCTGGACGCGCGCGCCAACGCGCTCGCCCACCTGCTGCGCTCCCACGGCGTCGGTCCCGACACCCTCGTCGCCCTGTGCCTGGAGCGCTCGCTGGAGCTCATCGTCTCCCTGCTGGCCATCCTCAAGGCTGGTGGCGCCTACCTCCCGCTGGACGCGTCCTATCCCGCCCAGCGCCTGGCCTTCATGCTCGAGGATGCGCCTCCTCGCCTCCTGCTCACCTCTCGCGCCCTGCGCGCGCAGCTCCCCGTCTCCGAGGACCTCACTTCTCTCTTCATCGAGGAGCTGAGCCTCCAAGGGCTGCCCACTTCCGCTCCGGCCTCCGGCGTCACCTCTCGCAACCTGGCCTACGTCGACTTCACCTCGGGAACCACCGGGCGCCCCAAGGGCGTTGCCATCGAGCATCGCTCCGTCCAGCGCCTCTTCCACGGTATCGACTACGCGCACCTCGGCCCTGAGGAGACCTTCCTCCTCATCGCTCCCGTCTCCTTCGACGCCTCCACCCTGGAGCTGTGGGGCCCGCTGCTCTTCGGCGGACGCCTGGTCGTCTTCCCGCCCCAGTCCCCGAGCGATCTGGAGCTGCTCTCCCAGGTGCTGACGCGCCACCGCGTCACCACCCTGCACCTCACCGCGGGCCTCTTCTCGCAGGTGGTGGAGCACAAGCCCGACTGCCTGCGCGGCCTGCGCCAGCTCCTCACCGGTGGCGACGTCGTCTCCGCGCCCCACGTCCGTCGCGTACTGGAGTCGCTCGGCCTACCCGTCACCGCCTGCTACGGCCCCACCGAGAGCACGCTCTTCACCTCTAGCTTCCGCATGACGCGGCCCGAGCAGGCCGGATCCACCGTGCCCATCGGCACGCCCATCGCCAACACCCAGGTGTACCTGCTGGACGCCTCCTTCCAGCCCGTTCCCCCAGGTGTCCCCGGTGAGCTGTTCATCGGTGGCGAGGGCCTCGCTCGCGGCTACCTCTCCCGCCCGGAGCTCACCGCCGAGCGCTTCCTCCCCAACCCCTTCGCTTCCGAGCCCGGCGCCCGCCTCTACCGCACCGGCGACCTCGCGCGCTGGCGCTCCGACGGCGTGCTGGAGTTCCTCGGCCGTCTCGACAACCAGGTGAAGGTGCGTGGCTACCGCATCGAGCTCGCCGAGGTGGAAGCCGCCTTGCTGGCGCACTCCACCGTGCGCGAGGCCATGGCCCTCGTGCGCGAGGACGTGCCCGGCGACAAGCGACTGGTGGCCTACGTGGTGCCTGGTTCAGAAGGGAGCGCATCCCCCGAGCTCAAGACCGCGGAGCTGAGGACCTTCCTCCAGGAGCGGCTGCCCGAGTTCATGCTGCCCTCGGCCTTCGTCTCCCTGGAGGCCCTGCCCCTCACCGCCAATGGGAAGGTGGACAGGAAGGCACTGCCCGTTCCCGACGGGGCGCTCGCTTCCGCCTCCGAGTACATCGCTCCTCGCGACGAGACGGAGCAGCGGCTCGCCGCCCTCTGGGGCGAGGTGCTGCGCGTGGAGCGCGTGGGCCTCCACGACAACTTCTTCACCCTGGGCGGCCACTCGCTGCTGGCCACGCAAGTCGTCTCCCGCATCCGCGCTGCCTTCGGCGTGGAGCTGCCCCTGCGCACCCTCTTCGAGGCGCCTACCCTCGAGGCGCTCGCCAGGGCCGTGGAGTCCTCTACTCGCGCGGCTCGAACGCTCGCCCTGCCGCCTCTGCGGCCCGTCGAGAGGACCAGCGCGCTGCCGCTGTCCTTCGCCCAGCAGCGGCTGTGGTTCCTCGACCAGCTGGTGCCCGGCAGCGCGCTGTACAACATGCCCGCGCCGCTGCGCCTGGAAGGCGTGCTGGACACGGCCGCTCTGGAGCGCAGCCTCACCGAGCTCATCCGCCGTCACGAGGTGCTGCGCACTTCCTTTCCCGCCGAGGCCGGCCAACCCTTCCAGTCCATCGCTCCTCCCGCGCCCCTGCCCCTGGAGCGCGTGGACCTGAGCGCCCTGCCCTCCGTCGAGCGCGAGGCCGAGGCCCGCCGACTCATCGAGGCCGAGTGCCGCAAGCCCTTCTCGCTCTCTCGCGGCCCCATGCTGCGTGCCTTGCTGCTGAAGCTGGCCCACACCGAGCACGTGCTGCTGCTCAACATGCACCACATCAGCTCCGATGGTTGGTCCATGGGCGTGCTGGCACGTGAGGTGGCGGCGCTCTACGAGGCCTTCTCGCAAGGCCAGCCCTCGCCCCTGTCCGAGCTGCCCGTGCAGTACGCCGACTTCGCGGCCTGGCAGCGCCAGTGGCTCCAGGGCGAGGCGCTCGAAGCTCAGCTCTCCTACTGGCGTCAGCAGCTCGCCAGTGCCCCCCAGGTGCTGGAGTTGCCCACCGACAGGCCCCGTCCTGCCATGCAGTCCTATCGTGGCGCCAACTTCGCCCGAGTGATGCCCAAGGCGCTGTCGCAAGCGCTTGAGGCGCTCTGCCAGCGCGAGGGCGTCACCTCCTTCATGGCGCTGCTCGCCGGCTTCCAGTCCCTGCTCTCTCGCTACTCCGGGCAGACGGACATCGTCGTGGGTACCGACATCGCCGGACGCACCCACGCCGACACCGAGGGCCTCATCGGCTTCTTCGTCAACCAGCTCGTCATGCGCGGGGACCTCTCCGGGGACCCCTCCTTCCGCGAGCTGTTGAGCCGTACGCGCCAGGCCGCACTCGGCGCCTACGCCCACCAGGACGTCCCCTTCGAGGAGCTGGTCCGCGTGCTCAACCCAGAGCGCAACCTCGCCCACGCCCCCATCTTCCAGGTGAAGCTCGTCCTCCAGAATGCTCCCGCCGCCGAGCTGCGCGTGCAGGGGCTCACCTTCCGCGGCGCCGAGAACGACACCGGCTCCTCGAAGTTCGACCTCACGCTCTCCGTCCAGGACGGTGCTGAGGGCCTGGCCTGCATCTGCAACTACAGCACCGACCTGTACGACGTCGGCACCATGGACCGGATGCTCGAGCACTTGCAGGTGCTGCTGGAGGCCGCCGTCGCCAACCCCGACACCCGCCTGTCCGCCCTGCCCCTGCTCACCAACGCCGAGCGGCAGCGGGTTCTCGTGGACTGGAATGCCACCCACGCGGAGCTCCAGGACACCAGCGCCCATGCCCTCATCGAGGCCCAGGCACGGCGCACCCCGGATGCTCCCGCTGTCCAGATGGGCGAGCGGACCCTCACGTACCGCCAGCTCGATGAGCGCTCCAACCAGCTCGCTCACCACCTGCGTTCCCTGGGCGTCGGCCCCGAGGTCCTCGTCGGCCTGTGCGTCGAGCGCTCCCCGGAGCTCGTCGTCTCCATCCTCGCCGTCCTCAAGGCCGGCGGTGCCTGGCTCCCCCTCGACTCCTCCTACCCCACCGAGCGCCTCGCCTTCATGCTGCGCGACGCGCGGCCTCCCATCCTCCTCACCCAGGAGCACCTCGCCGACGAGCTCCCCGTCCAGAATGAGCTGCTCGTCCTGCTCGACTCCGAGTGGGACTCCCTCATCGCACGCCAGCCCACTCACGCACCCGACGTGCGCGTGCTTCCCGACAACCTCGCCTACGTCATCTACACCTCCGGCTCCACCGGCAGGCCCAAGGGTACCCTCTTGCGCCACCGCGGCCTGTGCAACACCGCACGGCGCACCATCGACGCCATGCGCCTGCGCCCAGGCAGTCGCGTCCTCCAGTTCGCCTCCATCGGCTTCGACGCCTCCGTCTGGGAGACGCTCCCCACCCTCATGGCCGGTGCCGAGCTTCACCTGGCCTCTCGTGACGAGCTGATGCCCGGCGCTCCGCTGCACCAACTGCTCCGCCAGCGCTCCATCACCGCCGCCACCCTCACCCCCTCCGTGCTCGCTCAGCTCGAGCCTCAGGGCCTCGAAGCCCTGGAGTCCCTCACCTCCGCTGGCGAGGCGTGCACCCCCGAGCTCGTGTCCCGCTGGAAGCCGGGGCGCCGCTTCATCAACGCCTACGGCCCCACCGAAACCACCATCTGCGCCACCCTCGACTCCGAGGTGGAGGCGGGGCGCATCACCATCGGCCAGCCCTTCGACAACGTGCGCGCCTACGTCCTGGACGCCGGGTTGCGACCAGTGCCGGTGGGCGTGCCGGGAGAGCTGTTCGTCGGCGGCGCAGGCCTGGCTCGCGGCTACCTCGGCCGTCCGGAGCTCACCGCCGAGCGCTTCATCCCCAACCCCTTCTCCTCAGCGCCAGGTGAGCGCCTCTACCGCACCGGCGACAAGGTGCGCTGGCTCGCGGACGGCCACCTCGAGTACCTCGGCCGCATCGACTTCCAGGTGAAGCTGCGCGGCTTCCGCATCGAGCTGGGCGAAATCGAGTCCGTCCTCTCCTCCCACCCCTCCGTCCGCGAGGCCGTCGTCGTCCTCCGCGACGACAGGCTGGTGGCCTACGTGGTGCCCGGGGAGGAAGACCTGGCCGACACGGGCGCCCTGCGCTCCTTCGCCGGAGAGAAGCTGCCTGAGTACATGGTGCCCTCGACCTTCGTGGTCCTCCCGGCGCTCCCCCTCACCTCCAGTGGCAAGGTGGACCGCGCGGCCCTGCCGGCACCCACGCTCGAGGAGCGGCGCGGGAAGAAGCCCTACACCCCGCCGCGCAACCCCACCGAGGAGCTGCTCACCCAGCTATGGGCGCAGGTGCTGGGCCTGCCGCAGGTGGGCATCCACGACAACTTCTTCGAGCTGGGCGGCGACTCGCTGATGTGCGTGCGGCTGGCGGCCCAGTCCGGCGCGGCGGGCCTGGCGTTCCAGGTCCATCAGATGTTCCAGCACCAGACGGTGGCGGAGCTGGCCCCCGTGGTGGGCACCGCCGCCCCGGCGCCGACCCCGGAGGCTGGCGCTCCCGGCGTCGATGAGAACCTTCCGCTGCTGCCGCACCATCAGTGGCTCGTGGAGACGTTCGACCTGGAGACCGAGCCCTGGGCGAGCACCATGGTCTGGGGCGTGCCCGGGGAGACTCGCGCGGAGCTGCTCCGGGCCAGCCTGGCGTTCCTGGCCGAGCAGCATGACGTCATCCGCATGCGGCTGCGACGCACGCCCGAGGGCTGGACGTCGTGGATGCTGGCCTCGGCGGGCGAGCCCCACGTCGAGGAGCACGACCTCACCGGGCGCACGCCCGAGGCCCAGCGCGAGGCCCTGCTGGCAACGGGACGCCAGCTCCAGGACCGCTTGAGCATCTCCCACGGGCCGGCGCTGGCGCTGGCCCTGTGCCGCTTCGGCGGCTCCGGGCCCGACAAGCTCATCCTCAGCATCCACCACACCCTCTACGACGGGTACTCGCTGCCCGTGTTGATGGACGACCTGCAGTCCACCTACCTGCGACTCGCCACCGGGCAGTCGCCAGAGCTGACCGTGGTGAGCAGCTCCTACCGTCAATACATGCTGACCGTGGCGGCCCATGGCCGCTCCGAGAGCATGATGAGAGAGGCCCGCGCCTTCTGGCTCGACGAGCACCGGCTGCGGCCGGGCGCGCGGCTGCCCGTGGACCTCGAGGGCGGCAGGCACACGGATCGCAACTCGCGGCGCCTCTCCATGGCCTTTCCTCCGGAGCTCGCGAGTGGCCTGGCCGACTACGTCCAGGGGCACAAGGACGTGTCCCTCAATGACCTGCTGCTCTTCGGCCTGACGCGAGCCTGGGCCCAGTGGACAGGTGACGGTGCGCTGCGTCTGGACGTGGAGAACAACGGCCGGGCGGGGGTGGTCCCGGGCGTGGACCTGTCGCGCACGGTCGGAGCCACCACGATCAAGTTCCCGATGCTCCTGGAGGTGAGGGCCTCGGAGGAGGCCGGGGCCTCCTTCGCCTCGCTCAAGCGCACCGTGCGCGACACCCTGGCGCATGCGCTGGACTACGGGTTGCTGCGCTACGGCCCGGACGAGAACGTGCGCCAGCGGCTGGCCTCGCTCGGGGCGCCGCAGGTCTTCTTCAACAACCGCGGAGCCACGTTGAGCCCGCAGCAACAACAGCAGGCCGCCATGCCCAACGGCGTCGAGTCCCTCGCCTTCCCCAACCTCGAGGGCCGGGAGTACACCGTCTCCTACGACTTGATGGTGGAGTGCGACGGAGCCGGCCCAGCGATGCAGATGACCTGGGTGTACAGCGGGGCCATCCACCGCGAGGACACCATCCAGGCCCTGGCCCTCGGGTTCTTCGTGCAGCTCGCGGCGCTCATTGACCCCACCTGAGCGTCCAGGAGGGGGCGCGGGTTGCCTCCCACGCCCTCTCCGAACGACCTTGGCGGGCTGCGCAGGAATCTGCTCTCATGAGCATCCCTCTCCCCACGGACCTGTCACCCCGGCCGCTCGGCTACCTGCGCGACGTGCTGGGCCCGGCCGTCACCGGTGACGAGCAGTTGCTGCCGCTGCTCACCGAGGAGCCCTCGCGCTACACGCCGTGGGAGGGCCCGGGGCCGCGCGTGCGCTACCTGGGCCATGCCTGCGCCCTGGTGGAGTGGAAGGGCATCACCATTCTCGTGGATCCGGTCATCAGCGCGCGCCCGAGCGAGGGAGGCATGTCGCGGCTCACCTTCCACGAGCTACCGCCGCGCATCGACTACGCCCTCATCACGCACAGCCACCCGGACCACCTCGCCATCGACACGCTGCGGCGGCTGCGCCACCGCATCGGCCACCTGGTGGTGCCGCGCTGCAATGGATTCCTGGTGGGTGACTACTCCCCCAAGCTGCTGGCCCACTCGATGGGCTTCCAGAACGTGCTGGAGCTGGACACCTACGAGTCCATCCCCCTGCCCGATGGGGAGCTCATCGCCGTGCCCTTCCTCGGCGAGCACGGTGACATCGGCCACGCCAAGTCCTCGTACATGGTGCGCCCCGGCAAGCAGCAGCTCCTCTTCGCCGCCGACTCCATGTGCGTGGATGACGCCGTCTACCGGAACATGCGTCAGGCCGTCGGCCCCATCCAGACGGTCTTCATGAACACCGAGTTCGAGGGCGCTCCGCACACCTGGACGCTTGAGGCTCCCTTCCCCAAGAAGCGCGACCGCAAGCTGGAGAAGAACCGGCGCTGCCGTGGCAGCAACACGAACGAGGGCCTGCGAATCCTCGAGCTGGTGGGCGCCTCGCGGCTCTACAACTACGCCATGGGGCTGGAGCCCTGGCTGGAGCACATCATCGGCCCGCCCAGCCCGCCCGAGGCCCCGCGCATGAAGGAGTCGGAGCGGCTGCTCACCGAGGCCCGGGCCCGCGGCATCAGCGCGGAGCGACTCGTGGGTCCCACCGACCTGCTGCTGGGGGCCTGAACTCGCGTTTCGTTCCTCGGACCCGAGCGACTGTCGCCCGCAGGACTCCTGCTACGACCTCGTGAACGAGGCGGGGGGCTGGACGAGGCGGCCTGCGAGAAAGCCCGCGCGGGTGCGGTGAGCCCGGAGGGCGACCTGCCTAGCCGACGCCCGGCGCCCCTCCCCCACCCCGCGGGAATCCGCTCGGGCCTCCCCCGGCGCCGCCCCTTCCGAGGATGCGCCAAACCCCGGGAGGTGTTGATGATTTCGGGCCCTCGGGGCCGTGCCGCCCCTGGCGGAGGGCCCCCTGGACCCTTCTCTCCACTGTTCTTCCATCACATCTTGGGTGTCCACGGAATCGGGGCAGGCTCACTCCTGGATGTTGTACAGCGCGTTACCGCCCCCCCAGTTCATCGTGGTGGGGCTCGACCCACTCTTCGACCGGATGAACCAGCCAACGTCCGGGAGCGAATAAGCCTCCCAGTTGGAAGGCACGAACGCGGGGTTCCAGATGGGCAGCTCGATTTCATACCCATGGGTGCCCGGCACGTCCGCCGACTCGGAGGTGGTGTCACAGTCCGCGCACACCGCGGCCTGCGCCGCGACGGAGACGGTCTCCGCCGCCCCGTCCGCCGACGGCAATCCCTCACCACAGCCCAGCAACAGCAGTGCGCACAGCGGCGAAACAAGGCTCTTCGACATGACAGTTCGCTTCCCAATCACAGGCAGCCCGTGGGGTTACTGAAGTCCACGTAGCACTGCGCGCCAAACATCCGCGCCTTGGTGAAGTAGACAAGCCGGTGCCAGGTAGGGTCACGCCAGCCACGAATCTCGAAGCGCACAGGCTGGTTCGGCTCAATTGTCGCCTGCAGCTCGGCGAACACGAGCCCCCACCCCGAGGAGTACACCCGCCGGGTGGCGACGTCCTGCCAGAGCGTGCCGTTGTGGGTCTGCAGCGCCAGCTCGACAAAGTCAGTTGAGACAACCACAGGCTGGCTGTCCTGCTCCGGTGCGAGCTCCACCGAGCCACGCACCATGCCCGCCTGGATGTTGGAGAAGTACCCGGAGATGTGGCCGAGCACCGCATAGCCCGTCCCGGGGGAGACCTGCGTCCGGATGAGGGGAGGACGGCTCGGCGAGCCCACGTGGTACAGCGCGCTGCCACCGCCCCAATCCATCGTCCCTTCCGAGGCACCAGAGCGAAGGCGCACGAAGCTGCCCACCTCCGCGCGCTCCTCCCACAGCCAGGCCGCTGGCAGCAGGGCCTGGTCGCCCACTGGCAGGATGATTTCATAGCCATGCGTCCCAGGCGCATCCGCCGTGTCCGGGCTCCTTTCACAGTCCGCGCATCCGATGGATTGCTCCACCGCACCCGCGGCGGCCTGGGCCTCCGCCTGGGGCAGCCCCTCACCACAACCCAGCAACGACAATGCACACAGCAACGACATACCCTGTCTCACGGTCCTACTCCTTATCATGAATTCAATACAGCTGAGCTTGCGCCGCGGAAGGGACACCGAGGTCCGAGGGCTACCCCTGGGACAGCCCTTCCGGGAGAGCCGTGCAGAACGGCTCACGATGGCGTGACAATCCAATGACGTTTTGTGAAGCCACACTCACGCGGCAAGGTGCCAGCGTACGGACATACCCATACGCCAGAGAGGCCTGGGGTACCAGCGACGGGGCGCCTGCCCCGGCTTCGCTTGTGAGTGCGTGACGACGGTGTGGCGCTACGCTTCAACGCCCCACAAACCCACCTGCGCCGAGCCCTCGCCCCAGGCGATGAACCGCCCGTCCGGGGAGAAGACCGCGGCGCTTGCCTGCGAATCGTCCTCGTCCGAATGGGCGTAGAGGCGCCCTCCCCCGTCGGTCCTCAGCACGACGAAGGCGCCCGTATCAGCGCCGACCGCTAGCAGAGAGCCCTCGGGATTGAAGCTCAGGCGCCAGGCTCCTGCGGGTGGGCCCTTGAGGGTTCCCACCACCCTCAGGCTCGCCACGTCGACGAGGAAGACGTCTCCCGCCGACGTGCCCGCGGCGAGCAGGTGTCCCGACGGAGCAAAGGCCACGGCCCAGACATGGGAGGCCGGCACGGAGATGACCCCGCGCGCGGCCCCGGTTCCCACATCCCAGAGGCGAATCGAGCCCTGGGTGCCGTCCTCGCCCCGTTCATCCGCCGCACCCGCGGCCGCCAGCGTCGCATCGGGCGAGAGGGCGCAGCCGTAGAGCAGCGTGGAAGCAGGTTCCAGGTCCCGGAGGGGCCGCCAGTGGGCGACGTCCCAAAGGCGGATGTCTCCACTGCTCCCAGCCACCAGCAGGAGGTCTCCCTGGCGCGACAGGTCGATGCCCTGGACCGTCAGTCCGAGAGGGGTCGAGCGCAGCGCGCTGCCATCGGCCACCGACCAGGCATGGAGTTGCCCCCCGAGGGTGACCGACATGACGCTTTGTGCATCCGGGAGGACCACTGCCGCGAGCCCGCCCGGCAGGGGCTGGACGACCCGGGGAAGCGGGGATTCGTCCTGGAGGTCCCACCAGCGGAGTCGCTGCGCGCCGCCCTGCTCCATGGAGACGAGAAGGCGTGACCGGGCGTCGAAGCCCAGCAACTGCCCCCGATAGGTCGGAAGGAGGGTCCGCTCTCCGAGCTGTCGCAGCCGGGTCAGCTTCTTGGCGTTCTCGGGTGTCACGATTCGAGGAGGCATGGTCGCAAGGCCCGGGCCGGCTCAAGGTCGGCCCGGGTCCATCAAGAGGCACTGCGGAAACTACGGGATAATCTCAATATGCACGGCGTAGCTCCAGGGCTTGAGCAGGGCCTCAAGCTCTTCTGGCATCTCCCGGACCTTGGTGATGTGGATGCCCGTCTGCTTGCTGAACCACTGCGCCATCTGGTCCTTGACCTGATTCGGGCCAAGCGACGACAGCACGCCGTCGTCCGCGATCTTCACCACCGTGTCGCTGTTGCCATACGTCCCCTGGGTCTCGACGATCTCCTTCTTGACCTGCGGGTACGTATTCTTGGGCGTGCCTTCCATGTCGATGCGGACGAGAGAGTGGTCCGGATGCATCCATATCTCCTGCCCGCGATCGATGACGGGGAAGTTGGTCCACCCGACGATCTTGTCGTCCATGTCACGAACGGGAGAGCCAAACCCGTTGGACCGCAGCATCTCCTGAACCTCCGCCCGGCTCCGCTTGTAGACGGAAGGCAGTCCCTGGGCGGCGAGCCCCTTGGTCTTCGCCAGCTCCACCCACTTGGCGTCCACCTTGAGCATCGTCCGCTCGGAGGCCGTCTGGAGCCCACGCCCCTTGATGTGGGGCGCGAGCTTCTTCACGGCCTCGTCCTTCATCGTCTTGTCCAGCAACGTGAGGAGCTGCTGGCCGGTGAGGCCATCCATGTGCTCGAGGATTCCCTCGGTCAGCCGTGCGACCAGGGCCTGCCGCTGCTCCTTGGTGATGTCGGAGCAGGTGTCGATGAAGCCGCCAATCTTGGCCATGGCGACCGCGCCCAGGCCGATGCCCACCGTGTGCCCGACGACCCGCCAGAACTGCCCGCTGCCGATGATCAGCCCCAGGCCCGAGGCCATGCGGTCGCTCACCGAGAGGTCGGCGCCCCAGGGATTGCAGAGCTCCTTGCCGGTGACGACCTCGCACAGGTCCACGAAGTCTCCCGCCGGGCTGAGCGAGATGGCGACGGTGGCCGCAATCTTCGCGGCCGTGGCGGCACCATCCAGCAGGCGGTTGAGGGTGGTGGGAATGGTCGGGTCCTCGGCCGCGACGCCCTCGTCCATTGCCCGGTAGCCGCCGTGGAGCGCTTCCAGGCTGTCGAGCACCAGGTTCTGCTGCGCGTTCGCCGTGCCCTGCCAGAGGTTGAGATTGTTCTTGAGCGCGTAGGCCTGGGCGGATGTGTCGCCGCGCTGCTCCAGCATCGCCACGAGGGCCTTGGTGGTCTCTCGCACGGGGGTGTCGCGGAACCAGTCGCCCTCCCCCATGTATACCTGGATCTCCGCCAGCACGGACTGCTGTGCGGTGAGGAAGGCGCCCCACTCCTCCGTGGACACTCCCACGCGAGACTTCAGCCCGCGCTCGAAGACGTCCTGGTTGAAGCGCCACAGGCGCACCACGGCCAGGAAGCCTTGACGGTCCACCACCACGCCACTGCTGACCGTCCGGTGCAGCTCCGCGATGATCTGGTCCGCGAAGGCCCGGTACGGGTCGTTGCTCGGGTCGAACGGGTCTCCGGAGCTGACGTCCGGCGCCTCCACCTCGCCCACCTGGTCATCGCGCAGGTCCGGCGAGTAGGTGTCCGGGTCGTCCAGGTCCACGCCGCCGGTGGGCTCCGTGGGCAGGGTGTAGCGGTCCAGCAGGTCCATCTGGCCGCGGAACTCCGCGACAATGCGGTCAATCTCCGCGCGCAGCTCGCTGATGCTCGTCTTCAGGTCCTTGAGGAACTGGACCAGCCGCTCGCGGACGGACGAAGGGACGGTGTTGTACTTCTCCAGGAGCGCCCTCAGCTCGGCCTCGGTGATGGAGTCCAGCGAGCGGCTCATCAACTGCTTGAGCTCTTCCTGGAGGGCCGTGAGCTGGGCGGCCTGCGCCCGCGCCGAGTCGAGGGAGTCGCTGAGGTTGCCCAGCCGGTCCAGCTCCCGGGTCAGCGCCGCCTCGAGCGAGGCCAGGCTGGAGGCCAGCGTGGGGTTGATCTCGCTCAGCTGCAGCGCGACGTTGGCCACGCCGGTGAAGGGCTTGCCATCACGGACGATATAGAAGAGGCGCCGCTCCTGCAGGCCGTCCGAGTTCAGGTTGACGACGTTCTCGGCGAGCGTGCAGTAGTCGTAGCCTCCCTGGGTGTAGACGTTGAAGAAGAAGTCGTTGGAGCCCCAGCGCAGCAGGCTGCCACCGAAGTCCGCCCGGAAGCGGTTGTACTCGTCCTTGTTCGGCCGCCGGACGAAGGCACCCGGGACGGTATAGGTCGGAATGGGGAAGCCATTGACCTGGAAGAAGGCGTCCCCCTCCTTGACGATAGATGCGGCGGCACAGCTTTGCTGACTGACGTACGACACGACATGCCAGTCGATGCGGTACTGGCGCGCCAGGCTTTGCGCCGAGGCCTGCCATGGCGTGACACCAAGCGCGGCCACCACGAGGGCCGCGCACAAGGTCCAGATGCGTTTCATGAAATGGGTTCTCCAGAGACTTTGGAACGGATGGGGAAGGCTCAGAGGGCCTCTGACGAGCGAACCGCCACGTCATGGGCCGCCGCGGCCGCGCGCAGGTTGTTGGCGGCGAGGTGCTGCTCGACCTCGGTGAGCATCGCGCCATCGACTCCGGCGTTACGCATCGTGGAGACGTTGAGCCGGAGGGTGTTGGGAATGGTGCTGGTGACGTAGGTGCGTGACTTGGAGTACTGCAGCGTCAGCGCATTGCAGCCCGTGCCCATCCAGGGCGTGGAGGTGATGCGTGCGCAGACGGGCTGGAGCTGGAGGAGGCCTTCGTGCTCCAGCAGCTTGCCGGCCATGTAGTACAGGCGGAGCTTCGTGCTGCGCGGGGGCAGCTTGCCGACCTGGGTGACGCGGGCGTTCATCTCGGCCAGGAACTTCTGCGAGGCGTCCAGCGTGGCCGCATCCGTCATCGTCTGACGGGTGGCGTCGTCCGCGGCCTGGGCCACCAGCGCCTCCCGGCGGCGCGTCATGCCGGTGAGGGTCTTCTGGACGATGTCGCTCACGCGCTGGTAACGCGAGTCCGTGTAGGAAACCACGCTCTCCAGGACACGGATGGACGCGGTGACGAGCTGGGGACGCTCGAGGGTGTTCGCCTGCATGAAGGCGACGTAGGGGCGCAGCTCCTCTTCCAGGACGGAGTCCTCATAGGCGAGCTGCCGGGACATCCGGACGGCGTCGAGCCGCATCTGCTGGGGGGTGGCGCTCTCCGCGCGGCTGAGCTGTACCAATTCCAGCTGCACGTCGGGCAGCGTCACCAGGGTGGCCGTGGAGGCCCGCTGCACCAGTCCCTGAAGCTGCGCCAGGATGACCGGCTCGTTCGTCCGGTAGGCCGCGAACTGCTGCACCAGGGCGGCATAGGCGGGCTGGAGCGCATCCACCCGCGCCTTGTGCGCGTCCAGGGTCTGCTGGACCTTGGCGAGCATCTCCCGCGAGTCGGCCGCTGCGGCCTCGGCGCCCCGGTTCTCCTCGGCCGCCTTGAACTTCAGGATGTCGGACAGGCCGGTGTCCAGGACCTGCTTGTTGCTCTTGCGCAGCGCCTCCAGGTCATCGGAGTTGTCGAGCCACGTGCCCCAGGAGACGTCCTTCATCTTCTGGATGCTCAGCTCGTAGGAGCGCATGGTGACGTCCGTGGAACTGGCCGTCCGGTAGAACGTCATGATGCGCTCGGTCTGGGCCCGGTACTCCGCCTGATTGCCGATGGAGATGGCTTCGGCCCACAGCACGGGGGGCCACCCCATGCAGCTTTGCCAGGAGGTAGGGGTGGCGATGACGCACTTGTTCTTGATCTGCTCCACCAGGATCTTGTTGTAGAGGCTGGCGACGTCCGTGGTCGTCTGACAGACGATGGAGTTGTCGGGGTTCTCGTGGCGCTTGCCACAGAGGCGCACCGCGCCGAGCGGCTGCCGCTGCGTGGTGGTGGCGGGGGTGGCGGGCACGTCTTCGGCGCTGGCCGTCGGCTCGCCGGACGGGGATGGCGCCGGGCTGCAGGCGCCCAGCAGCAGCGCCGTGGCGGCGGCAAGGCCGGACCTTCGGATGGGATTGCGTCTGGACATCATGGGAATGGGAAGCCTCGCGGGCCGACATGCGCCGGCCCGGCTCGGGATGCGTGGTGAATGCGGGAGGTTGCGCGGAGGCCGCCGTCAGGGCGTGAGCCACGGGGCCAGCTGCGTCCGGCCCAGGTTCAGCTTCGCCTCGGCTGCGGCGTACTGCTGGGCCGCCACCTGGTAGTCGGCCTGATACTGGGCCTGGGCGCCCGCGTCGGAGCGCGCCGCCAGCTTGTCGATGATGGGCTTGGCCTCGGCGCCGAGGAAGTCCCGCAGCGTCTTGGGCGTACCGTCCGGGTTCGTGTAGTCGCCCGCATCGCCGAGCGTTCCCAGGGCGAAGTAGAAGTTGGCGAGCGTCTCCCGCTCCGCGTCGGTCAGCGTGTCATCACAGCCCATGGTCGTCTTGAAGATGATGGGCGCCGCGTCCTTCGCCTGCGCGCGCAGGTCATTCATGGACTCGGTGGTGAGCGCGGTGAAGAAGAGGTTGGACAGCTCCTGCATGAAGTCGAAGGCGGCGCTGTACTCGACGAGGTAGGCGAGGTTGTCTCGCGCGGCCTTCTTGGCGTTCGCATCGTCCTGGAGCTGCTGGAGGATGGCATTGGCCTGCGCGGTGGTGTCCACGTCCACCTGGTTCCACTGGATGTCCAGGGAGATGCGGCAGGTCTCATTGAACGCGGCGTACTGCGTCCACGTGGAAGAGTCCTTCAGCTCGATGGAGCTGAGGTGCTGGCGGGTCAGGCCCCGGACCACATGCTGCGGCGTGGAGATGAAGACATACTTCTGGGCAGCCTCGTCCTTCGGGGTCAGCGTCACCTCGAGCGGGTACTGCGTGGAGCAGTTGCCAGTCATCACCCGGTTGAAGACGGTGCGCATGGGGACGGCGGTGTTGAAGACGTCACCAACAAGCGTCTGGGTGGGAATCGCACAGCGAGTGAGCCGCCCCGAAGCCAGGGTGCACCGGGCAGGCGAGACGAGGTCCACGGTGGTGCTGGAGGCGAAGGCGGAGCCTCCCCCCAATGAACAGACGAGGAGCGCTCCGAGCAATGTCGGTCGGGTCATGATGTTTGTCTTTCTATGCTTCGGGTAGGCCCCAGCCATCGCGCCGGGCACGCAGCCCGGAACGTTGGATGAGGAGGGTTTTCGGACGCGGATGGGCAATGCCAGACAGGGCCCGGGACGGGTCACATCAGGCGCAAGACGGCGAAAGACTTCGGGCCCCTGACAGGAAACGAACGGGTCAGGAGGGAGGTGAGCAGGAATCTGGCTGCTGGGTTCCAGTGCGCGCCCAGTCAGCACACCTTCACCCCTCAAAACGCCTTCTCAGGCGCATTCGAGGTGGGTGGCTTCCAAGGGTTGGCGGCAAAACAATCTATGTTCGAGCGGCAATCTCCTTCACCCGTTCGTCAACTGTCAACCATTGAGTTCCCCTGAGCCTCTCCGTCCGGGGAATATCCTCTCAATGTGAAACAGATTGAAGGGCCAATATAAACAAGACAGAAGCACTGCAGGCGTGGTGGAGTTCATGCGGATCCTCCGGCGGAGGTCGCCGGCCAGGAAGGACCTGCACTGCGCGTGCCACCGGGCGACGCCGCAAGCCGAGTTCCAGGGCACTGACACGGCTGGGCGGATGCGTCCGCAGCGTGCCGACCTGCTCGCCAAGCGTGGGTGAGGGGCACCGCAAGGTGAACCTAGCCGCCGGGCAATCTTCCCCGCAGGGCCTGCCCACCTCCCTGCCGGTAGCGGTCGCGAGCATGGGACGGCCGTCCTCTGCTTCGGGAGGCATGCGGACGCGCCTGGCGCCCTCTTCGGGGCCGGCCCGCACCTGTAGCGGCTTCAGGGGCGGGCTTTTCGTACCCGGGGGCTGGGTCCCAGGGATGCGCCAAACCCCGAAAGGCGTTGAAGATTTCAGGCCCTCCGGCCCAGTCCGCGCGTCGCGGTGGGGCCTCTGGGGCCCTTCTCTTCACTGTTCGACGGCCCGGATGCGCTCCACCGTCGCATCCTGCCTTCCCCTGTTATAAAGCGCCCCCCATGCTCGAGACCGTCACCAAGGGCTTCCGCGCCGCCAAGAACCGCCTCGCCGGCAAGAGCGAGCTCACCCCGGAGCTGGTGGACGAGTCGCTCCGCGACATCCGCGTGTCCCTCCTCGAGGCCGACGTGGCCTTCGACGTGGTGAAGAAGTTCGTCGCCCGCGTCCGCGAGAAGGCCGTGGGTGAGCTGGTGCAGACGACCATCACCGACAAGGCTGGCCAGAAGCGCAAGGTCAGCCCCATGGACCACTTCATCAAGATCTGCCACGACGAGCTGGAGGCCCTCATGGGGCCGGTGGACACCAGCCTCCAGCTCAAGCCCAAGGGCCAGCTGTCCGGCATCATGATGGTGGGCCTCCAGGGCTCCGGTAAGACGACCACCACCGGCAAGCTCGCCAACCGGCTCCTCCAGCAGGGGCGCAAGCCGCTGCTCGTCGCCGCGGACATCTACCGCCCCGCCGCCGTGGACCAGCTCAAGGTCCTCGGCGAGCGCCTCAAGGTCCCCGTCTACCACGAGCCCGGCCTCCAGCCCCCCGAGCTGGCGAAGCGCGGCTACGCCGCGGCCCGCGAGCAGAAGTGCGACGTGGTCCTCATCGACACCGCCGGCCGCCTCGCCATCGACGAGGCGCTGATGACCGAGCTGGAGTCCATCAAGGCCACCGTCCAGCCCGACAACATCCTCCTGGTCTGCGACGCGATGATTGGCCAGGACGCCGTGCGCACCGCCGCCGAGTTCGACCGGCGCCTGACGCTGGACGGCTTCATCCTCACCAAGCTGGACGGTGACGCCCGCGGCGGCGCGGCGCTCTCCATCAAGGAAGTCACCGGCAAGCCCATCAAGTTCCTCGGCATGGGCGAGTCGATGGACAAGCTGGAGGAGTTCCGCCCCGACGGCCTCGCGGGCCGCATCCTCGGGTTCGGCGACATCGTCGGCCTGATGAAGGACTTCGAGAAGGTCGTCGACGAGAAGAAGGCCGAGGAGGATGCGAAGAAGCTCCTGTCCGGCCAGTTCTCGATGAAGGACTTCGTCGAGCAGATCCGCATGGTCCGGAAGATGGGCCCGCTCAAGGACCTGCTGGAGAAGTTCCCCCTCTTCGGCGACCTCACCGAGCACCTCAACCCGGACGAGAAGGAGCTCACCAAAATCGAGGCGATGTACGACTCGATGACGGCGAAGGAGCGCCTGCGGCCGGACATCATCAACAGCAGCCGCATCGGCCGCATCGCCAAGGGCAGCGGTCGCAAGGTGGAAGAGGTCCGCGAGCTGCTCCAGAAGTTCGGGATGATGCAGCAGGTGATGGGCTCCATCGGCCAGAACCCGGGCCTGCTGGGCCGCATCCCCGGCTTCAAGCAGCTCGGTCAGCTGTCGCAGATGAAGAACATGGACCTCTCCAGCATGTTCGGCGGCGACTCGAAGATGATGGAGAAGATGATGGCCGGTGGCATGCCCGGTATGGGCATGCCCATGCAGATGCCGCAGATCGCTCCCGGCTACACCCCGCCCATGGGCCAGGCCGCCATGGCCAAGGCCCGCCTCATGGGCTACGCCCCGCCCTCCGCGGCCGGGAAGCCCGAGGACCGCGACGCCATCAAGGAGCGCCGCAAGCGGGAGAAGGACAACAAGAAGAAGAACCGCAAGAAGCGGTAGTCCCCCTGACTGTCGTCGAGGCGGCCACGCCCGCTGTCCCTGTGTGACTCCAGGGGTAGCGGGCGTTCGTATTTCCGAGGTTGGGGGGCTGGTCCGGGATGACCGTCTCACGTTCTGGATGCCCGTCCAGGCCCATGGATGGGTAACGGGCCTTAGAGGTCTGGCTTGGATGCTCCGGTCCATGAGAAAGGGCCGGACGGTCGCGAGTGGACAGGGGGCCTTGAGGCCCCGACGCCCTGGGAAATGGGGTGTGGAATGCCACTTGCGATACGCACCGCTATGCCCAGACTCCCACTGCTTTTCTCCGCGCTGCTCGTCCTTGGCTGGACCTCCGCCTGCATCGATGTCCCCGACGTGGTGGACCCACCAGAAGAGTCCTCGGACTCGGGCTCCAACCTTCCGCCTGATGCGGGCGGGACTCCCGACGCGGGACCTCTGCCTGATGCTGGGAGCGGTGGGACCGACGCAGGACCGGTGGATTCGCGCAGGCCGACCCTGTTGAACACCACGCCCATGGGTAGCGCCACCGAAGTGCCCCGAAACGCGCAGCTCGTCCTCACGTTCTCCGAGCCGATGGACATCGACTCCGTCGACGTAGGCCTTCAGCCATCCGTGACACTGGGGGCACCCGTGTGGAGCCAGCAGGACACGGTGCTGACCCTCCAGCCCGTGGCGGAGTTGGCTGAGAATGTCGCCTATGCGGTGTCCGTGGATGGCGAGGATGTTGCCGGCAATTCGCTGACCGGGACACGCTCGTTCTCGTTCACCACGACAGGCCCCGCCCCCGACACCACAGCGCCGACGGTGCTTGTCGCGAGTCCGAGCCAGACCTCGACCGGTAATGCGCGCAACACGCTCTTCGAAATCGTGTTCTCCGAGCCGATGAACAAGGCCTCGGTCCAGGCGGCGTTCTCCATCACCGCGCCTTCGGGTTTCAACGGTGGCGGATTCTCCTGGAACGAAGCAGGGACGGTGATGACCTACGTGTTGCCCGCGAGCTTCGCCTTCGGAGCCGACGTGTCCTGGCAGGTGTCAACCAGTGCCAAGGATGCGGCCGGCAATGCGCTGACTGAGGCCCTGACACGCGTGTTCCGAATTGTTCGACAGGGGACCACGACGCTGCGCTTCAATCCGGAGACCAGCGGTGGAGTGGGCGCTCCTGGCTACCTTCGTAACAATCACTTGTATAACTTGGTGAGCCTGGGCGACGACGGGGCAGACAACATCTATCGTCTATTTATTGGATTCAAACTTGACAGCCTTCCCGAAGAACTCACCCAGGTCTCACAGGCTACGCTCAGGTGGTGGGTGACAACCCAGCTTGGCAACCCTTTTGAGAAACATGGGCGCCTACTGCTAGAGCCTGTGGATGTGGGCGACGAAATCGCTCTCACCTCCGATGGGCCGACCCCAGAGATTATTGCGGACTACGATGCCGAGCCCTTGGCTCCAGGTGTCGGCGTCCTTGCGAGTTCGGTTGCGAGCCCCGGAAGCCTTGACGTCACCTCCTGGGTGGCGCAGGACTGGTCAAACCGGATCGTCCGCAACAAGAGAACGCAATACCGCTTACGCTTCGAGCAGGCCGTCACCAATGACAGTATTGCTGACGTATTGCGTTCTGACGCCGAGGTTCATCCCACCTTGGCGGAACTTCAGGTTGTCTACGAATACCCCTGAGCCTCTTCTCCGTCGCACAGCGACGATTGCGCCTGTAGTTTCGGGGAACTTCTCAACCCTGTCGCTTAGGCACCACGAGGCCCTGGCTGAGCCGCTTGAGTACCCGCTGCTTCTGGCGCCGCTTGTAGGCCTCGTGGGCATTCTCTCCCAGTTCGTTGAGGCGCGCCGTCTCCTCGTCGACGATCTGGAACTCTACCAGCGAGATGACAATGCGGCCCTTGCGCTGGCGCGTGTCCTCCTCCGGCAGGGGCAGGTACGCGTCCATCCGCACCGGGATGTCCACGACGAAGTTGAGCGCCCGGTACGTGTTCCCGGAGAAGGTGTTGCCGTTGCGGTCCTCCCGGTCTTCGTAGTCGCGGTCCAGATGGAGCTGTGGCGTGTGCGCCTCGAAGTGGGGGTACTCCGCCAGCACGGACTTGAACGGGATGAGCGTGTTCTCTGTCTGGCCCGGCACCACGAGGTGGAAGGGAAACAGCCGCTGCGTGAGGTAGTAGAGCACCGGCAACAGGTCTTCCCGCTTCCGCGTCACTACCCGGAAGCGCGTCCTGTCGTACACCTGCGCGGCCACCGTCTCCTTCTTGGCCAGCAGCTTGGTGACGAGCGAGTCCCGCGTCTTGATGGAGTGCGCGAACTCCACCACCGGCAGCCCCTTGGCCTGCATCTCCTCGGCGACGCTCAGCACCTTCTCCGTCACCAGCTCCGCCAGCTCCGCCTCGGACACCGCCAGGCGGAAGAGCAGATCACGCCCTTCGATGTGCTGGATGACGTGCATCACCTTCAGCACCACGCAGGCGATGCGGCGGTGACGGGGGGAGCCCTTCGCGCCGGAGGCCAGGAGGAACAGGTCGTGAATCTCCCCCGGCTGCGCCACCGCGTCCGCGACGCGGTAGTTGTACGTCTTGCGCAGGTACTCCACCGCCTCCGCCAGCACCCCACGGGCCCAGGCGTCGTCGTAGGGCCGGGACACGTCGAGTTGGACGAGGCGCAGGAAGCGGTCCACCTCGTCCCGCGTCTGGAAGTGCATCCGCCGCCAGTCGATGACCGAGCCACCACGGAGGATGAGGCGGATGCGCTCAAGCTCGCGCAGGCCCATCTCCTCCACCGAGCGGATGGGGATGTCGGGCAGGACGGGGGTGAGCGAGGGGGGCTTCACGTTAGAGGCTTCCTAGCCGAGCCGCCCCAGTCGGGAAAGCCCTCCGGAAAGCACGAAGGCCCTTTCCCATGGGAGGAAAGGGCCCTCGTCACTGCCGAGCAGCCGGACGACTACTCGTTTGCCACCGCGCGGTTGTTCTCGTACCGAACCTGGCTGACGACCCGGCCATCCTCGGCCAGTTCCTTCACGAGGCCGTTCTTGCGGCCGTTCTGGTACTCCTCGATGAGGCGGGGCTTGCCGCTCGGGAAGTACATCACCCGCTGGCCATCCCAGCCACCGGACTTGAACTCCGCCGTGCTCCGCTTGTTGCCCGACTCATCGTAGAACGTCCAGACACCCACCTTGAGGCCGTCCGAGAACTGGCCCTGGGTCGCAAGCTTCCCATTGGGGTGGTACTCGACGTACGCGCCGTGCGCGAGCTGGGTCCCCGCCTTGGCGTTCGCCTTGACGCAGGTGAAGCCCTCGTCCTTGGTGCCGGCCTGTGCCGTGCCCGCCGGGCAGTTCAGCTTCGAAGCGGTGTCGCCTGCCATCGCCGCGGGAGCAGCAAGGGCCAGACCCAGGGTCAGCATTCGAATCAGTTTGGTAGACAGCATGGACTCTCCTTTTACAGACGCCGGGTTTCCCGCGCGCACCCTTCAGACGGTGGGGCGTTAGCGAAATTCACCGGTTCGGCCCAGGCAGTCCAGCGTCTCCTGCTCTGCGCTGGGACTGGGCACGCGCGGTACCTCCACAACAGCCGAGCCCCGCCCCTATTGACAGGGCGAGGCTCGGCTCCTCAGCTGCTCAGCCGTCTACTGGTAGTTGGACTGCTGGCAGACGAAATTGCCACCCGAGAAGTAGAAGCCGGCCGAATTCGTGGTGCTGCTGGCCCCGACGCACAGGCTGACGATGATGTCCGCCCGGTCACGGTTGGTCCCCGTCACGGTGTAATTGCCCGCGGAGCTGCTGATGGGCGCGTTCGAACGGCCACCATCCGTTTGGACATAGAAGAACTGGCTGAGCTCCGCCGAAGTCTGGGGGAACGCCGTGTTGGAGTACGCGGAGACGCGGATGCGAAGGCGCTTGGGCGCGCTGGCGGCACAGAAGCCGTCGGTCTGCGCGGACACGAGCTCGGTCTTGAAGATGATCGGGCCCGTCGTGCCCAGGTCGGATTTATTGGGGAACGCGGTGTAGTTCTGGCAGGTCGGGGCCGGAGGCGCCGAGCAGACGCTGTTCGTGCAAATCTGGCCGTAGGTGCAGGTGGAGCGCCCCTCGCCCGTGCAGGTGCCGCCCGTGGTGTCGTCCTCCTCGCACTGGCCGGAAGCCGTGTCGCAGACGCGGCCGGTGCCGCAGTCAGAGTCGTCGGCGCACTTGGTCACGCACACGTTGTCCAGGTCGGAGCAGACCATGTCGGTGCTGTCAGAGTCCGTGCCGCCATTGCAGAGGACGTCCGTGGAGCACTGGCAGATACGGGTGGTGGCGTCCGGGCCCGTGCCACCGAGCGCGGCGCAGGTCTTCGCCGTGTCGGGACAGTCGGAGCCGCTCTCGCACGTCGTCACACAGACGTTGGCGGTGGGGTGGCAGATCTCCGTGCCAGCGCAATCGTCGTTGGTGGTGCAGGTGTCGGAACCGCCCTCCTCGTCACCGCAACCAACCATGAAACCGCTCATCGCGCCGAGCGCCGTGAGCACCAGCATCATCTTGCGAAGCTGCATGTTGAGCCTTCCTTCTGAGTGGGAACGTCGCTCGGGGCCTCCGGCCACTGACATCAGGCCCCGACGTCCAATGGAAGCGGGCAGGCTTTAGTCCTGCCTGTCCTGACGTGTCAACGAGTGTCGACAAGGCTCTCGACGCACCCGCCCAGAGGAAATTCAGCACTCCCGATAGCGGACAGTCCAAACGGAAACGGGCGTGACGCACACGTCACGCCCGTCACACACACCTACCGCTTCCCAGCAACTCAGAAGGTGAAAGGGAAGTCGATGGGATCGCCCTGCTTCTTGTGGCGGGGGAACGTCCAGCTCTTGATGAGCCCGGAGATGCAGCTCGCCATGTAGGTGGAGCGGAACTCGTCCGTCCGGCAGGAGACGGCCGTCGTCTTGCCGCTGGTCTGGATGGACCAGCGCATCACCAGCTTCCCGCTCAGCGCCGGGTCCTTCTTCTTCTGCTCGTTCACGCACTTGATGATGGCCGGCTTGTTGGCCAGCACCACCGCCATGACGTCGGACGTCTGCAGGCGCTCCGGCGTGGAGCCGCCGGGCTCGGGCGGCACGTACGCGGTGGGCCGCGCCTCGGGCTGCTTCGGCTCCGGCTTCGACTTCTTCGTGCCGAACAGCTCGTCGAAGTCGTCGTCACCGTCGCTCGAGGAGGACGGACGCTCCGCGCGCGTGGGCTGTCGCTCCTCGGGCTCCTCACGACGCGCGGAGGCCGTCGAGGTGGAAGGCTTGCGGGCCGTCCCGACGCGCTCCGCCTTCGCCACCACCGTCTCCGCGGGCGGAGTCGCAGCGACTGGAGCCGCCGCGGGAGGCGGAGTCGCCGCGGCCGGAGCCGCCGCCACCACCGCCGGGGCCGCCGCAGGCACGGTGCCCGTGGGCGCCGCGGTGCCCGTGGCCGGAGCCACCGCCACCGTACCGCCCGCAACAGGAGCCGGCGCGGGGGTGGCCGGAGCCGGAGTCGCGGCAGCCGGCGCCGCCTGTGCCACGCCCGCGGGAGGCGGAGGCATGGGCGGCAGGCTCGGGTTCGCCGTCGCGGGGGTGGGCTGGGCCGCCGCCACTGGAGTGCCCGCGGGCACCTCGGTGCGGTTGCCGTTGTTCATGAAGAAGACCACCGCGCCACCGGCGACGATGAGCAGGCCCACCAGGGCGCCCACCAGGGCGCCCATCTTGTTCTTGCCCCCGCCCTGCGCGCCGCCAGGAGGCGGATACGCGGGCGAATAGCCCTGCTGCGGATACTGCGCGGCCATGGGCTGCTGCGCATAGGGCGCGGGCTGCGCGTAGTGCTGCTGCTGCATGGGCTGCTGCCCGTACGGCGCCTGCTGCTGCCCGTAGGGCATGGGCCCGGCCCCGGGAGACATCTGCGCGCCCATGGCGTCCGCGCCGCGCAGGGACGGCGAGGACACCGGCTCCGGCGGAGGCATGGGAACGTCGAGCAGCCGGGACTGGGAGACGGGCTCCCGGCCCAGCGGAGGCGCGGGCGTCGGCGGCGGCTTGGCGAGCGCGTCGTTCTCCTCCTTCACCAGCGAGGCCAGCACACTGGCCGCGGACGGCTTCCAGCCCACCGGCTCTTCGGAGGAAGCGGCCAGCACGCCGTCAGCACGCGACGCCTTGCCCGCGCTGAAGGCGGACTGCACCGGGCCCGAGGACACCGTGGGCGACGAGCCGGACACCGGCTCGGGCGCAACGATGACGGGCTTGGACGGACGCGGCGCCAGCACGGAGGCCAGTTCGGAAGTCTCGGACAGCGGAATCCAGTCACTGAAGCCCGAGCGCCAGCACAGGCTGTCCGGCCCCACCTCGCCGCGGTCCCACAGGTCCTTCACCTTCTCGACGGTGAACGGGCCCACCTGCTTCTCGTCGATGGCGACGTACCACTCGTGCGCGGCGGCGTTGGACTTCGCGTCCTCCTTCGCCGGCTCGGCCTCGGCCTCGGCCAGCTTGCGCACGCTCTCCGTGGTGGCGTCACGGGCCGCGGCCTCGCCGGCCGCCTCGCCCGCCGGAATCTTGTGCGTGCCCGAGCTGAGCACCTGGTCGAAGACGGCGCCAATCTCGTCCTCTTCCCAGTCCGTGAAGAGGCCGCCCTCGGGCGGAGTGCCGAGCGATGCGGGCATGGTGGCGGCCGACGACTCCGCCTCCTTGCCGGCGCCATTCTGGGTGGGAGGTGAAGAAGTCGCGGACTCCGGCGCGGAGTCCTTCGCGGCCGATGCGCCCGCGGGGCGCACGGTGATGGTGTGGCCGCACTTCTTGCAACGAACCTTGACCCCCTTGGGGCCAACTTTGTCGTCGCTAATCATGTACTGCGCGCGGCAGCTGTCGCAGACGAAACGCATCTTTTCCGTAAGCCTCGGAAATGACGGGAGAAATCCCGCATGAATCGTAGAAGTGCCCACCGGAGGGGTCAAGAATGGGTACCACGCCCGCCCGGCTGCTAATCAACGCGTGAACCCTTCCCCGGGTTCTGTCGCTACTTGCGCACCTGCACCTCCACGTGGGTGCCGACAGCGACGCGCAGTTCGTGCAGGTCTTCGGAGGTGGCGAACACGAGCAGCTCCCGGAGCTTGGTGCGCACGGGGACGCGGAAGGCGGACCCCGTCTCACCCTGCACCATGCGGCGCACCGGCTCCATCTCCCCCGCGGCGAAGAGTCCCGCGCGAGCGGCCGTCAGCTCAGCGCCCTCCAGGTACTGGCGGACGGCCTGGGGGGTGGCCGTGGGCAGCCAGGCCCGGGCCGCCTTGGCCAGCGCCGCGCGGTCCGGCTCGTTGAGGCTCTTCTCCAGCAGGCGCCGCTCGGGCTCCACCAGGTGCTGCGCCTCGGCGATGCGCACATTGCCCACCACGAGGCTGAGGGCCGCCTGGAGGATGGCCTCCAGCCGCTCCACCGCCACGCGCTGGCTGAAGGCCAGCTCCGGACGGGCCAGCGCCAGGGTGCGGCCCAGGAGGTAGTACACCTCCTTCTGTCCCTGCTCCGCGAAGTACTTGCCACCCACGCGCACGCAGGCCGGGTGCGTCTGCAGGAGCTCCGTGTTGATGAGCGGCTCGGGAGCCGGCTCGTTGGAGCGCTTGGCCATGCGCTCGCGCGTGGCCACGAGGAAGGGCGAGTACAGTTCCACCGCGTCCATGCCCAGCATGCGCGCCACGTACCGGTAGTGGTGCACGTGGTACTCCTGCGCGCTGGCCACGTCGATGCGGTGCTTCTTCGGCACCAGCTGGTACTGCTGGTAGGGCACCGCGTACAGGTGGCCCGTCTTCGCGAAGAGCAGCCCCATCAGCTCGGCCAGCGGGCCGCGCGTCTTCGGGTGGAAGAGGTGGTTGTGCCAGAGCTGGTCGTTCAGCGGCCGCGGCTCGAGCGCTTCCTTCTTCTTCGCGTAGGGCCCCAGCTTGGTGAGGATTTCCTGCTCGTCCTCACCCGCCTCGCCCAGCAGGCCCGCCACCGCCTGCGCGGCCAGCCACGCCCCGTCGTAGTCCTTGCGCACCGCGCACAGCCGCACCAGCTGGCCGCACACCTTGCGCGGGTCCGTGGTGTTCGGCAGCGCGCGGCGCAGCGCCGCGATGGCCTCGTCCTCGCGGCCCGGAAGCTGCCCGGCGATGTCGGCGAAGGCCTCCTGCACCGTCGCGTCGTCGGGCAGGCCCTTGGCGGCCACGCCGTAGGCGGCCACCGCGCCCTCCGGATGCTTGAGCACCTGGAGGTACAGGTCGCCGAGCGCGCGCCACAGCGCCATGCGCGCCACGTGCGTCTCCGGCGTCTTGGGCAGCCGGCCCAGCATCTTCGTGTAGTTCTCCTCCAGCGGCTTCCACTGGCGCGCCGCGCCGAGCATCGCCTCCAGCGCGCTGAAGGCCTCCACGAAGCGCGGGTCCAGGTCCAGGGCCGCGTTGAAGGCCTGGGTGGCACCCTCCACGTCCTTCAGGTCATCCCGGCGCAGCTCGCCCAGCGCGAACCAGACGCGCTTGGCCTTGTGCGGCTCCATGCCCAGCGCGGGCAGCGCCAGCATCCGCGCCAGCACGTCCGCGGCCTTCTGGCCCTGACGCGTCTCGCGCAGCAGCACGTAGAGCTGGTCCATCACCTCGGGCGCGTCGGGCTGCGCCTTGAGGGCCGTGGTGAAGGCGTCGATGGCCATGTACGGGTCGTGCAGGTGGTCTCGAGCGATGCGGCCCAGGTCCAGCGCCACCTTCGCCTTCGCCTCCCCTTCCAGCTCGCTCACCAGTTGCTGACGCAGCTCGGCGGACTTCTCGTACTGGCCCGCCTTGTCCATCAGCACCACCAGCGCGCGCAGCGTCGGCTCGTGGCCCGGGTCGATGGCCAGCGCCTTCTCGAAGTGGTTCTGCGCGCGGTCCGCCTGGCCGAGCGCGGCGTGGATGTCGCCAATCTGCCAGTAGACCTCCACCACCTCCAGGTCCGTCAGCTCCTCGCGGTGGTGGATGAGGATGGTCTGGAAGACCTTGAGCGCGCCCTCGTAGCGGCGCGTCTGCACCAGGAGGTTGCCGTAGCCCTCCAGCGCGGGCAGGTACGTGGCATCCAGCTCGTAGGCCTTCTCGTAGCAGCTCAGGGCCTTGTCGCGACGGCCCAGCTTCTCCGCCACGTAGCCCAGGCGGTAGAGCTGGCGGCAGAGGTCCGCGGCGGTGACGGCGTCCTTCTCCGCCATCGCCTTCTCCGCCATCTTCCGCGTGACGATGTCCAGCATCCGCTCGCCGGAGGCCCAGTCCTCGCGGGCGATGTAGACGTCCGCCAGCGGGCGCGCGGCCTCCAGGCTGTCCGGAATGTGCTTGAGGGCCTCCTGCCAGTAGCCGGTGGCGGTGTCGCGGTCCTCGCGCGTCTCCGCGTGGTAGCGCGCCACGTCCAGCAGCGCGCGGCCCTTGGCGGCCGGGTCCTCCGTCTGCTCCGCCTCCTGGCGCAGCGTCTGCTCGTAGCCGCTCCAGTCCTTCTCCTGCTCCTGGATGCCCTTGAGGGCGCGGATGCTGGGCAGGTGGCCCGCGTCAATCGCGAGGGCTTGCTGGTAGGCGCTCCGCGCGCTGCCGGAGTCCATCAGCATGTCCTCGTTGATCTTCCCGAGGCGGTAGTACAGCTCCACCGCGTTCGGTGTCTGGCCGGCGAGCTCCGCCTCCTTCGCCAGCATCTCCAGCGCGAAGGGCCAGTTGCCGCTGCGCTCGTACAGGTTGCCCAGCGCGTGCAGCGCCGGACGGCACGCGGGGTCAGCCGCGAGCGCCGCGTGGTAGCTGTTCACGGCCTTGTCGAGCGCCTTGAGCTGCTGGTACTGGACGTTGCCGATGTCCACGTAGAGTTCGGCCTGCTCCTGCACGCTGGTGGCCAGCGAGAGCTGCCGCTCGTACGCGGAGATGAGGTCCTCCCAGCGGCCCTGCGTCCGGCGCAGGCGGATGAGTGCCTTGATGGCCTGGACGTTCTGCGGGTCGATGGAGAGCACCCCCTCCACGCAGACGTCCGCGTTGGCCGGGTTCTGGTACTTGTCCTCCCAGATGGTGGCGCTGCGGAAGAGGACGCGGACCTTCTCGCGCCAGTCCTCGCTCAGCTCCAGCATCCTCTCGTAGACGGCGAGCAGGTCCGCCGGCTGGTCCAGCTTCGTGTGCAGTTGCTCCAGGGCCTCCAGCGCGGTGCGGTTGACGGGGTCCAGCTCCAGCGCCTGCCGGTAGGCGGACACCGCGGCCTCGTCGTCCCCGAGGTCTCGCTCGTAGACGCCGGCCACCTCCACCTGGATGCGGGCCCGCTCCTCGGCCGTGTCGGCCAGGTCTCGCGCACGCAGCAGCGAGGACGCCACGTCCGGCCAGGAGCGCTGCCGCCGGTACAGCGTGGTGAGCACGCCCAGCGTCTCCGCGTCCGGCTCCAGCTCCAGCGCGCGCAGCAGGGCGCTCGCGGCCTCCGCCGGGTCCTCCAGCTTCTCGTCCCAGACGCGGGCAATCTCCTTGAGGATGCCCTTGCGCTGCTCAATCGAGCCGGCGGCCTCCAGCTTCTGCTCCAGCGCGACGACGTACTCCTTGTCGCGCCCGCGCCGCTGGAACACCGCGGCCAGCCCGTCCAGCGCGGTGGCGTTGGTCGGGTCGAACTCGAGAATCTTCCGAAACGCGCCCTCCGCGGCCTGCGGGTCGTCCAGCCGCGTGTCGTGCACGCGCGCCAGCGTGGCGTAGAGGCGCTCGGCCAGCGCGCCACGAGGCAGCTCGTCCGCCACCTCCTCGTAGACCGCGGCCAGCTCCTCGTGGCTGCCCGTCTCGTCCGCCAGCCGCTCCACCTCCTCGCGGAGCGTGTCGTCCGAGGCGTCCAGCTGCAGCGCGCGGCACAGCGCGAGGAAGGCCACGTCCTTCTGGCCCAGCCGCTCCTCCTGCACCCGCGCCAGCTCGCGCAGCGAGGCCAGCTTCTCCTCGTCGGTGACGAGGTTGGGCATGTAGCGGTCCATCACCGTGGCGTACGCGCGCCAGTCGTTGTGCGTCTTGTACAGCCCGCGCACGCGCTCGTAGGAGGTGCGGTTGGCCGGGTCCAGCTCCAGCACCTTCTCCAGCGCGCCCGCGGCCTGCTCGGGCTTGCCGCCCTGCCCTTCCCACAGGTCCGCCACCGCGAAGTACGCGGCCACCGCGCGCTCACGCTCCTCGGCCGCCAGGTGCACCTGCACCTTGAGCTCCAGCGCGCGCACCGCGTCGTTCCAGGCGCGCAGGGACTCGAAGAGCGCATACACGCGCTCCAGGTCCGGCACGTGGTGCGGCTCCACCTCCAGCGCGCGGCGTGCCGCGTCCAGCGCCTCCTCGCGGCGGCCCATGCCGGCCAGCACCTCGGCCAGCCGCAGGCGCAGCGCCTTCACGCCCTCGCTGTTCTCCTGCAGGGGCACGAGCCGGCGCAGCACGCCCACCAGCTCCTCGCGCTGGCCCGTCTCGTCATACAGCTCGCGCAGCGTGTCCAGCACGCCGCGGTGGCGAGGGTCCCTGTCCAGCGCGGCCTTGAAGTACGGCACCGCGTCTTCCGGCTGCTTCAGCAGGCGGTACACCACCCGGCCCAGCCGCTCGTTGAGGCGCACCACCTCGCGCGGGTCCAGCGTCACGGCCAGCCGGCCCTCCAGCAGCTCGCGAAGGTCCTGCGGACGGTCGGCGCGCTCGTACAGCGACTCCAGCGCGGAGAAGGCCTGCTCGTTGCGCGAGTTCTTCGCCAGCAGCTCGCGGTACAGGTCGATGGAGCGGCCCAGGTCCGACAGGCCCTCGGAGGACACCTGCGCCATCTTCCCCAGCACGCGGTCGCGCTCGGCGCCCACCACCTTGTCCGCCTGCAGCTTCAGGATGGCGTAGAGCTTCTCGGACGCGCCGGCGCTCTCGTAGATGCCCTCCAGCAGCCTCGCGGACGCCAGGTGCGCCGGCTCCTGCTTGAGGATGGCCTCGTACGCCCCGGCCGCGCGGTCCGGACTGTCCAGCCGCTCCTGGTAGAGCTGCCCCAGGCGGAAGAGGTAGCCCAGCCGGTCCGCGGGCTCGGTGGCCCCCGTCACCAGCGCCTCGAGGATGCCGGCCAGCTCCGGCCACGCCTCCAGGTGGAGGTACAGCCTGTCCAGCGCCACCAGCGCCTTGTCCTGCACCGCCGGGTGCAGCGTGCGCGCGCGCTCGTAGTAGGAGACCGCGCGGTCCGAGTCCCGCAGCTTCGTCTCCAGCAACTGCCCCAGCTTGAGGCACACCTGCGCAGCGTCCGCGGCCTCGGCCACGCGCGGCAGTGCTTCCTCGTACGCCGCCACCAGCTCGTCGTAGCTGTCGGAGGCGTCGGTGGCGTTCTCCAGCCGGCGGCGCACCTCGCCGTCGTTGGGGTCCTCCTTGAAGGCGCGGAAGAGGGCCAGGAAGGCCAGCTCCGACTCGCCCTGCGACTCGCGCAGCGTGGCCAGCTCGCCCAGGAGCGCCTTGCGCTCGGAGGCGTCGGTGGACACACCCACGCGGGTCTCAATCACCTGCGCCAGGCGCGGCACGTCCCCGCTGGCGCGGAAGGCGCGCAGCAGCGTCTCCACCGCGAGCAGGTTCTGCGGCTCGCGGGTGACGATGGCCTCCATGCGGCCCACGGCGCCCGGGTGGTTGGGCTGCACCGCGAGCACCTCGCCGTACAGCGCCAGCGCGCCCGTCTTGTCCATCAGCCGCGTCTCGCGCACCGAGGCCAGGCGGAACTTCAGCTCCAGGCCGGACTCGGGCGGGAGGAGGGCAATGCGCTTCGCCAGCGCGTCCGCCAGCTCGGGCCAGCGCTCCTGCTTCTGGCAGAGCGCCTCCATGCGCTCCAGCGTCGGCACGTCGTCCGGCTTCAGCTCCAGCAGGCGCCGGAAGGTGGCCAGCGCGCCCAGCGAGTCCTTGAGCTGCTCCTCCTGCAGCGTGCCAATCTGGAAGAGCACCGCGGCGCGGCGCGACGGCTCCTCCGCCACGGCGAGCTGGCGGCGCAGCACCTCCAGCAGCTCCGTGGGCTTGCCCTGTGAGGCCACCAGGCGCACCGTGCCGTCCAGCGCCTCGGTGTCCGAGGGCCGCAGCTCCAGCACGCGCTTCCAGGCGGTCAGCGCCTCGGCCTGCTCGCCCAGGTCCGTCTGGAGGCGGGCCAGCGCGCGGTACAGCTCGGCGCGGGACGCGTCCGCCGCCTTCATGGCCACTTCAACCAGCACCGAGGCGAGCTCCTCGGGCGCCTCCGCCTTGTCCACCAGCGAGACGCACAGCTCCAGCGAGCGCAGGTCGTCCGGCAGCTCGCGCAGCGCGCGAGTCGCCGAAACGAAGCCCATCTCCGGGTTCTCCAGCGGGCCGGCGTAGATTTCGGCGATGCGACGCAGGAGCGCGGCGCGCTCCTGGGGTACCGCCTCCGCCGAGGAGCGCGACTCCAGCATCTCCACCTGCTTCAGGTGGTTGCCCACCGAGGCGAAGATGGGCTCCAGCTGGCTGGCCGCGGCGCCACGCAACGGGCTGTCCGAGCGCGCCATCTCCTCCAGCGCGCCCACCGCGCCGGCATGCCCGGCCCGGCGCGCCAGCACCGCCTGGTACAGCTCCAGCGCGCCGCGCGGGTCATCCAGGCGGGACACCTTGAGACGGCCCAGCCGCACCCGCAGGTCGGACGCCTCTTCCTGGGCGCCGCGCGCGTCCGCGAGCTGGATTTCACGCTCGATGTGCTGCGCCAGTTCCGGCCAGCGCTCCGTCTCCGCGAGCACCCGGCCCAGCAGCTTCAGCGCGTTGCCGTTCTCCGGCCGCAGGACGAGGACTTCCCGGTACGCCTGCGCCGCCAGCGACTTGTCCGCCAGCGTCTCCTCCGCCAGGTGGGCCAGCTCGAAGAGCAGATTCACCTGCGTGGCCGCGTTGGGCTCCGCCGCCACCTGCCGGCGCATGATGAGCGCCAGCTCACGGTGCGCGCCGGTGCGGCGGTGCACGCGGGCGATGGACTCCAGCACACCCTTGTTCTTCGGATCCCTCCGGCTCACCTCCTCCAGCGCACGGACCGCGAGGTCGTAGCGCTTGAGGCGGTTGTCGTAGATGGCCGCCAGCCGCCGCCACAGGTCGCCGGCCAGCGGCTCCTGCGTGTCGCGCTCCAACTGGTCCTCGTACGCCCCGGCCACCTCCTCGAAGGAGCCCGAGTCCGCCGCCAGCCGCTCCAGCTCGTCCCGGACCGCGGCTTCCTGGGGGAACTCGTTGAAGGCCCGCAGGCGCGCGACGAAGGCGAGCGACGTCTGCCCCAGCGCCTCTCGCAGGGTGGCAATCTCCTGGACGTGCTCCAGCCGGCGCTCCGGAGCCACGCCGGGCAGCAGCACCTCCAGCACCTCCACCAGCTTCCGCGAGTCGTTGATGCCGCGGTAGACGGCCTCGAGCAGGCGCGCCGCTTCCACGCGCGGGCCGTCGTGCGCCATCAGTCGCTCCAGGCCGGCCACCACCTGGCCGTCACCGGGCGCCAACTCCAGCAGCCGACGGTACACCGGCAGCGACTCGGCGGGGCCCACTTCCTTCTCCAGGAGCTGCGCGCGCTTCAGCAGCCAGCCCCGGCGCGCGTTGTCGTCCGCCGCCCCGTCCGCGAGCTGGTCCAGCACGTCCGCCTGCTCCGCGAAGCGCCGCGTCTTCGCGTACAGCTTCTCCAGCGCGAGCAGCCCCTCGGGCAGCTTCCGCAGCGCCAGCGCCGAGCGGTAGGTCTCAATCGCCTTCGCGTCCTCACCCGAGTTGGCGTACGCCTCGCCGGCCTTGAGCATCAGGCCCACGCGCTCCTCGGGGTCCGCGGACAGCTGCGCCTGGCGCGCATACACCTCGGAGAGGCTCTTGGCGTTCTGGCCCTTCTCGTACAGTCGCGAGAGGGCCTCCAGCGCCTGCCGGTCCTGCGGCGCGTCGGCCAGCAGGTTCTTCCAGAGGCGCGTGGCCTCCTCGGGCTGGTCCAGCGACTCGCGCACCTCGGCCGCCCGCCGGAGCAGGTCCAGCGCGGCCGGGTCACCGGACGTCAGCTCCACCGCCGCCGTCTCGTAGATCTCCGCCAGCACCTCGTGCGAGCCCGTCTCGCGCCCGAGCCGCTCCAGGTCCGGCCGCACGCCGTCCCGATCCAACCCCTGCGCGAAGGACTTCACCGCCGACATGAAGGCCAGCGACGGCTGGTGCATGTCGCGCTCGTAGATGCGGCGCACCTCTCCCGCGAGGAGGATCTTCTCCACGGTGAGGGCGGACTCCATCCGCGCCTCGCGCAGCGCCACGCGGCGGGCATGGTCGCCCACCTGCGCCAGCACCGGGTCCAGCACTTCCAGCGCCGCGCCGCTCGCGGGCACGGCCGCCTTCACCCACGCCTCCAGCGCGGCCCGCGCGCCCGGGTGTCCCGGGTCCTCGGCGAGGATGCGCTTGTAGAGGCCCAGCGCGGCGTTCGGGTCGTCCAGCACCGTGCGCTGCAGCTCCGCCAAGCGGAACGACACCTCGCGGCCCTGCGGGCTCTGCCCCTCCTGGTTGCGGCGCAGCGCCAGCACCCAGGCGAGGTCCTCGTTCTTCCCGCCCTCGGTGTAGAGGCGGTCCAGCGTGGCCGCGGCCTCGCGGTTCGCCGTGTCCCGCTCGGCAATCGCGCGCCACGCCGCGGCGGCGCTTTCCTTGTCGGTGAGCCGCGTCTCGTGCAGCAGCGCGGCCTCGCGCAGGAACACCAGCTGCTCGGTGGGCTCCACCGTCACGGCGGCCAGCTTCTCCAGCACCTCGGCCAGCGCGGCCCACTCCTCGCCCGCGCGGTGCAGGCGCTGAAGGGCGCGGAGGCTGTCCAGGTTGCCGGGCTCCAGAGCCAGCAGCGCGCGGAGGGCCTTCACCGCACCGGCCTTGTCGTCCAGCTTCTTCTCCTGCACCTCGGCCAGCTCGCGCAGCAGCGCCAGCCGCGCCGGGCCCACGTCGCCCTCCTCCGCCAGCTCGGCCAGAATCTCGGCGTAGCTGTCCAGCGAGTCCGCGTCCTCCGCCGCCTGCCGGGCCGTGGAGCGCAGGCCCGCGTCACCCGGGGCCAGCCGCAGGGCGCGCGCCAGGGACGCGAAGGCCAGCTCCGGCTGACGCAGGTGCGCCAGATGCACCTGCGCCGCGTGCCGCAGCGCCTGCACGCGCGCGGAGTCGTCCTTCGCCACCTCGGCCAGCACGTCCAGCGTGGCCACCAGCTTGCGGTGGTCCTTGGTGCGCTCGAAGGCGGGCACCAGCACCCGCGCCGCGGCCTCACGCGCGGGGCCGGAGGCGAGCATGGCCTCCAGCGCGGCCAGCGCGTCCGGGTCCGTGGGGCGCTGGGTGAGGATGTCCGCGTAGCTCTGCACCGCCTCCGCGCTGCCGTCCTGCGAGCCCTGGAGCAGCTGCGCACGGCGCAGCTTCAGGCGCGACACCTTGTCCGCCTCACCGGCCGACTCGGCCAGGGCAATCATCCGCGCCAGCGTGTCGCCCAGCTCGCGCGTGCGGCCGGCCTTCTCGTACAGCTCCGCCAGGCGCGGCAGGTGCCGCCCTTCCTCGGCGCCGTGCGACAGCGCGCCCTGCAGCGCCTCGGCGGCCTGCGCGGGACGCCCCAGCTCCGTGTTGAGGTCCACCAGTTGGAGCAGCAGCTGCAGGCGCTCCGGCCCGCGCGCGCCCTGGATGCGCTTGCGCAGCAGCCCCTCGGCGTCCGCCGCCCGACCCGCGCGGCCGTACAGCTTCACCAGCCGCTGAAGTACCGCGTTCGACTCGGGCGCGCGGCCCACCGCCGCCTCCAGCGCGGCAATCGCCTCCGCCGCCAGCCCGCCCTCCTCCGTCAGCGTCGCGGCCTCGGTGAGCAGCGGCACCGCCAGCGCCAGGTCCTCCGACTCGGAGGCCAGCGTGCGCAGCACGCGGCCGAGCTCCGCATGAGCCGACAGGTCGCGCGCCAGCCGCAGCGCCTCCGCGCGGCCGCTCTCGTCCTTCGGGTCCTCGCGCAGGGCGCGCATCCGGACGTCGAAGGCGGCGCGGCTGTCGGCGAGCTGCTTCTCATGGATGCTGGCCAGCAGCGCGAACAGACGCTTGCGCTCAGCCGCCTCCGTCGTGGACTCCAGCTGCTGCTGGAGCGCCGCCACCTGCCGCTGGTGGTCACCGGTGCGGCCGTAGTGGGCCGCCAGCGCCTCGGCGATTTCCAGCGTGCGCACGCCCGCCGCCGCCAGCCGCTCCAGCCCGCCCACCACCACGCCGGTGGAGACGTTCTCCGCCAGCAGGCCGAGGAACAGGTCCGACGCGTCCTCCTGCCGGCCCAGCCGCTCCGCGTACAGCTTGCCCTGCCGGGCCATCCACTCGTTGCGCTCGAGCTGCGTCTCCGCCAGCCCCGCCAGCCGGCCTGCCAGCGCCGCCGCCTCGTCGAACTTCGACAGCGCCACGCACAGCGCCTGCAGCCGCTGCACCGCCGACGGGTCCTCCGGCGCCAGCTGCACCAGCTGGCGCACCAGCGGCTCCAGCTCCTCGGGCGCCGCGCCGGCCGCCTCGCGGCGGGACACGTCCGCTTCCAGGCGGGCCTGCGGGTCGTCCGCGAGCGCCGCCGCCGACTGCAGCGACTTCACCGCCTCCGCCGCCGCCGCGTCACCGGGCGCACGCGCCAGCACCTCGCGCCACGCGGCCTCCGCGCGCGACGGGTCCGCCAGTGGCCCCTGGAGGAGCTGCGCCAGCTGGCGCCACAGCTGCGCCGCCACCTCGGGCAGCGGGGCCGCCTGCGCCGCGCGTTGCAGCGCCAGGGCCAGCGCGGGCTGCGCCTGGGCCTTCTCCGCGTGCTCAATCACCGAGCCGAGCAGCAATGGGCGCCCCGGGTCCAGCTCCAGCGCCCGCGCCAGCACCTCGAAGGCGCCGCGCGCGTCGTCCTTCTCCTCGAACATCAGCGCGAGCGCCTCGCAGAAGGCCACCCGCTCCGAGCGCGGACGCGGCGCCAGCAGCGCCAGGTCCAGCAGCGGCACCACCGCCTCCAGCTCCTCGTCCTCGGCCAGCAGCCGCGCCAGCTGGAAGGCCGCCAGCGCCTGCGTGGCGTCCAGCTTCAGCGCCGCCTCCAGGTGCGTGCGCGCCGCCGTGGCGTCCTTCAGCTGCGTCAGGCACAGCTCCGCCAGGCGCAGCCGCATGGCCGCCTGCGCCCCCTTGTCCTTCACCGTGGCCAGGTAGCGCTCCAGCACCGCCACCGCGTCCGAGGCGCGCCCCTTCTCCAGCAGCAGCTCGGTGGTGAGGCTCGCCGCGTCCACGCGGGACGGGTCCGCCGCCACGGCCTTCTCGAAGGCGGCGAGCGCGCCGTCCCCGTCGTTCAGCTTGCCCAGCCGCAGCGTGCCCACGCGCAGCCACAGGTCCACCTGCGCGCCGCGGTCCTTGACCTCGCCCGCCATCGCCTCAATCTGGGCAATCGCCGGAGCGAAGTCGCCGCCGGCACGCTCGGCCAGCTTCTCAATCAGCGACAGGCCTTCCGGCATGCCCGGCCACAGCAGGAAGCAGCGGTCCAACGCCTCCTTCACCTTGCCCGTCGCGCCCGCGTCGTACCAGGCGAACAGCTTCGCCACGAGGAGCGACAGCCGGGCCGCGCTCTTCCGGTCGCGCTCCTCCAGCGACATGCTGCGCAGCATCCGCACGCGGTCTCGCCACGTGTGCTCGAAGCGCTGCAGCGCGCGCGTCGCCTTCTCCACGCGCGCGTTCTGCGGCTCCAGCGTCCGGGCGACTTCCAGCACCTTGTGCGCCAGCGCGTGCTCGGTGGGGTCGTCCACCAGCTTCTCGGCGAGCGCCGCGTACTCCTCGGCCATGCCCGCGTCGCCCAGCGCCTCACGCTCGCGCTCCAGCGCCTCGAAGACGGGCTGGAAGAGCTGCTCGGACAGCAGCAGCTGGCGCACGCGCCGGAAGATGGCCCGGTCCGGCTTCGCCCGCGCCGCGCGTTGCAGGCACAGCACCGCCCTGTCGCGGCGGAACAGCTTCTGCTCGTAGAGGTCCGCCGCCTTGAGGTAGTGGCCCGCGCCCTCCTCGCCCTGCGTGGCGGCGCCCAGCCGCTCGAGCACGTCCGCCAGCGACGCCGCGTCCTGCCGCGTCTCGTGCAGCCGCTTCAGGCCCCGCAGCGCCGGCAGCGGGTCCTTGGCAACCAGCTGCGCTCGCTTGAGCAGCTCCTCGGCGCGGGGCGCGTTGCGCTGCCGCTCGTGGGCCAGCTCCGCCGCGCGGCACAGCAGGCGAACCGCCTCATCGGCGGGGACGTCTCGGGAGCGCCCCTCGTAGAGGCGGATCAGCTCTTCCACACGGCCGGCCTTCTCGAGGGCGGCTTCAGCTTCGACGAAGGTCCGGTCATCGGACACTCGGAGCGTGGGGCGCGGGGGCGTGGGCTGTTGCATGGGGAGGCGGGCCTTGGGAATGGAATGGAACGCAGCGGGGGCGCCAGCGACCGGAACTCTACCGGTCACAAGCGCCCCCGAGCAATCATGCAAAACCCGCCAAACGGCGGGAATTATTGGCTTTCTTGCTACTCAGCCGAGGGAGCGGCCGGGGGCGTCTCACCACCCTCGCCCGACTCTCCACCGTCCGCCGCGTCAGAAGCGGGAGGAGGGGCCACCGTCGGCGTCTCCGGAAGGGCGTTGGCCCGTTCCACACCGGCGGTGTCACCCAGCTGCGTGTAGAGGGCAATGGCCTTGTCACGCTGCTGCAGCTCTTCCGCGAGCTGGGCGGCGCGCGCCGTGTTGCCGAGCTTCTCGTGCAGGGGGAGCGCCTTGTCCTTGCGGCCGGCACCCTCCCAGGCCTCGGCGGCGGAGGCCGTCTCGCCGAGCAGCTCCAGCCACCGGGCACGGCCCGCCGGCTTCTGCTCCGCCTCGGCACGGGCCAGCTCGCGCTGGGCCAGCTCCTTCGCCTCGTCGTCCAGCTTCAGCCGCTGCATGAAGTGGAAGGCCTTGGGCGGCGGCAGGGGGCTGAGCACCTCCACCGCTTCACGGCGCTGGCCCACCGCCACCAGCAGGGTGGCGGCACCGAGCCTGTCACCGCGCTCCACCAGGCCCTTCACCTCCAGGCCGCGGATGCGGTTGGCGCTGGCCATGTCCCGGGAGCGCTCGTACGACTTGCGCGCCAGGGTGAGCTTGCCGGCACGCTCGTAGGCGAGCGCCGCCTGGTCGAACTGGCGGGCGCGCTCGTACAGCCGGGCCACGTTCTCGAAGTCGCCCTTGCCCACGTAGTGCTCCATGAGGAGCTCGTAGGCACCGGCCTTCTCCAGCGTGGGAGCGAGCTGGTCCGGGGGCAGCGTGCCCACCAGCCGGCGCGCGATGTCGTTGTCGCCGGCGGCCAGGGCGTTGCGCAGGGCGCTCTTGAGGTCCCCGCCCGCCTCGAACAGGCGCGCGGCGTCCGCGAACGAGTTGTTGCGCTCATGCAGCCGGCCCGCGTCGCGGGTGCGGCCCATGGCCTCCAGCTGTGCCACCTGCTCCTGCCAGGTGCCCGTCAGCTCGGGCAGCGGTCGCTCACCTCGCTCGGGGCGCTCGGGGCGCTCAGGCCGGGGGCCGCGCTCGGGACGCTCGCCCCGGGGCGGACGCTCCGGACGCGGACCGCGCTCGGGACGCTCGCCCCGCTCAGGACGAGCCCCACGCTCGGGTCGCTCGCCCCGCTCGGGACGGGCCCCGCGCTCACGGCGCTCCTCGGACCGGGGCGCCGGCGCGGCCTCCTCGGTCTCCGGGCCCGGCTGGCGGCCGCTGGCGGCGAAGGCCGTCTCGGCGCGCTCGCGGTCACCCGCCGCGCGCCAGGCCTGGCCCACCAGGAACATCACGTCCGTCCAGGCGTCGAACTTCTCCTTGGCCAGGTCCACCCCGGGCGCCGCGGGGGCAGCGGCCTCGGCGGGGGCAGCGCCCTCGACCGGAGCCTCGCCCTCGGCCGGAGCCGCGGCCTCACCCTCGGCTGGAGCAGCGGCCTCGGCGGGAGCCTCCACCGGAGCAGCGGCCTCCGCCGGAGCGGCAGCACCCTCGGCCGGAGCAGCCGACGCCTCGGGGGCGGGCGGCTTCGGCTGGCGCTGCACGCGCAGCAGCGTGGTGATGAGACGGCCACGCGTGTTGAGGTCCAGGTCGTCCAGGGACTTCAGGCGCATGGGCCGCAGCGAGCGGACGATGGCCTGCAGGGGCCCCTTCTCCGCCACGAAGTCCGTCTTCGAGAGCGCCTTCTCCAGGGTGCTCAGCTCGGAGATGACACGCTGGCCGGGGCCAACAGGGCCCTCGTCGCGATCTCTCCGGCCGCGGCCTCCGTCACGCCCACCAGGGCCACCGGGACCGCCACGACCACCGGGGCCACCACCACGGCCACCGAAGCCCCCGCCGCCAAAACCACCGCCACCCGGGCCATCACGGCGCGGGCCCTGGCCCGGCGCACCCCCATCACGACCACGCCCACCGGGGCGCGGCCCACCGCTTCCATTCTCCTGAGGCACGTCTTTCTCCCGCTAGAACGCGTAGCGAATATTCGGCGCCACCGCGAACCCGAAGGAGCCTCCGCTAACGAGATAGTTCCCCGTTACCTCGAGCCCCACGGAAAAGTGGCGCAGCCTTGTGTAGTACTCCACTCCGGGCCCGGCAAACACAAGAATGTCGGAATCGGGGAGCAGACGCTTCGGCGAGAACATCGCGAGGCCTCCGCCGGCGCGGAGGTAGAACCACGTGCGCTTCGTTTCCTGGCTGTCCGCCAGGCCCAGCAGGCGCGCGCGCAGCGCCAGGCCGGGAACCATCGACGAGAAGTCCCCGGACACCGCGCCGCCCGAGTTGCCGACGTACTCGGCGCTCGTCCGGATGCTGGAGCCCATGATGAACAGGCCCACGGAGAGCCGCTCACCCAGGTCCACGCCTACCTCCACCTGCGCCATGGGGCCCGAGGAGAAGGGCCGCGGCGTACCCTCGGGGGCCGGCGGGTTGGTGAGGAACAGCGGGCCACCCATCACCGCGAAGTACACGCCCCGCTCGATTTCATCGAACGTGACGGCGGGGCGGTCCCCGTTGGCGGAGGTGGGCTGCTGGGCGCTCGCGACCAGGGGGAGGACGAACGCGGCGCACAGGGCAAGGGGGGCGAGGGCTTTCATGCGGTCCTGACGTTAGCGCGGCTTCCATGGGGGATGGGAGCCGGTGGAGACAGCACGGGCGGACTCTTTCGGAGTCCGCCCGCGGCACAGACTGGCAGCCCGGCGCTACTCGCCGGCCTGCTTGAAGATGAACGGATAGGTGACGACCACCACGCCGCCACCCTTCGGCTCGGGGAACTTCCAGGTGCGGACACGGCCCGCCACGCACGTCTCCAGGTCCGCGTTGCCCGCGGTGGACTGCGCCACCGAGGACGACGCCACCGAGCCCGTGGCCGTAATCACGAACTTGATGGCCACCTTGCCGCCCAGCTTCGGGAAGCGGTTGAGCAGGCTCTCGTAGCAGTAGCGGATCTGCCCGCGGTTCATCTGGATGACCTTGCGGATCAGCTCCTTGTCCAGCGAGCCCATGACCTCCGGCTCGGACGAGGTGATGCCCACGTCCACGCTCTGCTTGCCGCCCAGCACGCCCACGCCGCTGCCGTAGGTGCCGGTGCCGCCGCCACGGCCCTTGGTGCCGATGCCGCCGATGCCGACGGTGTCACCCGTGCCGCCACCGCCACCGCCGGAGCCGCGCAGGCCCAGGCCGCCGAAGCCGCCGGAGTCACCCGCCTTGGCGCCGAACATGTTGCCCATGGCGCTCTTCAGGTCGCCGCCCAGTCCGCTCTTGCCGAACACGGTGGAGATGCCGCCCTTGCCGCCGCCGAAGATCTTGGCCGTCAGCGCCCGGGCCTCGTCCTTCTTGTTCGGGTCGCCCTTGGGCGCGGTGCGGTTGTTGGTCTTGGGCGTGTCCTTCTTGCCCATCTGACCCTCGTCGCCGCGGCTCTTGGCCGCCATCTCGCCGCTCTTCTTCGCCTCCTTCTGCTGGTTGAGGCGCTCGAGGAACTTGTTCTTCTGCACCTCGGGGGGCTTGATGATGAGCTTGGCGATGCGGGCGTTGTCGGCCGACAGCTCGTCCGAGTACTCGTCGTCGTCGCCGGGGCGGTTCATCGCGCCGATGACGAACACCGAGGCCACGAAGAACATCACCAGGAAGATGTTGAGCGCCGTGTAGTCCAGCGACTCGCCCAGCGGCACCACCACGCGCTTGGGCACCGGCTGGAAGGCCAGCTCCAGCGTGACGCCGCCCAGGTCCACCCAGAGGAAGTCGTCCGCGTCCAGCGTCAGCGTGTACGCGTCGCCCTCGTGCGAGGCCTTGCCGGACTCGATGACCTCCTTGAGGTCCTTCGTGTCGCCCTTCCGGGTGAGCTCGCCCTTCATCTTGCCCGTGAAGCGCACGGAGAAGGACTGCCCGTCCGAGCGCACCACCTCGAACTTCGGGGCGCCCAGCTTCGAGTCGCCCATGATGAAGTCCACGCCCGCGGCACTGCCCACGGTGAACGTGCGCTTCATGCCCGGGGCAACGAAGAACTCGCCCACGCGCTGGTCACCCCAGGCGAAGCGCATCCCCAGGCCGAGCGGCCCGGTGGACTTCGTCTTGCGCACGGTGCGCACGCGCGGCGCGGCCTCCACCACGGCGGCGGGAGCGGGCTCGGCGGCGGCCACCACCGCGTTCTGCTGCGTGGCGGCGAACGACGCGTCCAGCGCGCCCTCGGCGGCGGCGGCGGGAGGCACGGCCGCGGCGGCCTGCGCCAGGCCCACCGCGGGAGGCTGAGCGCCCACCACGGGGTTCTTCTCGGTCGTCTCGTCCGTGCCGGCGACGGCCACGGCCAGGTTGGCGGCGGCCACCGCGGCCGGGTTCTCCAGGCGGATGGTGGTGCCACCCACGCGGATCTCGTCACCGAAGGTCAGCTGCCCCTTGTTGACGCGCTTCCCGTTGACGTACGTGCCCTCGACGCTGCCCATGTCGATGATGGACATGGCGCCGTCGGTGGCGACCTCGATGACGGAGTGGATTCGGCTGACCTTCTCGTCTTCCAGGCACAGGTGCGCGGAAGAGAGACGGCCAATCTTGATGATGTCGCGCTCGTAGTCCTTGGAGGCGACCAGCGAGTCGCCCTTGAAGACCTTGAGTGTCAGAGGAACGGCCATGAGGGCTCCTGCGTAGGGTGGGTATGGGCTACAGACAACGCTCGCTCCGGCAGGTTCCCGCCGGAGCGTCGACGCGGCCTACAGCTCCCCCACGGACTGCATCACCTTGTCCTCGAAGTCCTCGCGGATGCGGATGAGGTTCGAGTGCTTCACCTTGTCACGGGCTTCGATGTACTCGCCGTCCGGCTTCGTGAGGTCGCCTTCGATGGTGTCATCCTCGAAGTCGATGTTGGTGGTCTTGGAGTAGCGCACATTGCCCTCCCCGCCCCCACCCTCGGCCTTGCCGCCCTCGTCCTGGGCGAAGGCCGGAGTCACCGAGAGCACCGCGCACAGCATCAGAGCCTTCCGCATCACTGCCTCCCACGAGGGCCCCGCCGGGCCCGTGCTGCATCGCATCCCCCAATAAAGGGGACGCTCAAGGTTCGCATCATCCCCCGGGGCCCCGCCACAGCGAAGGCACCCGGGGAGGTCGCACGTTTCACAGCAGGTCGTCTTCAGGCTCCGAAGGATCCGCCGGGGCTTCATTCTTCTTCTCGGGCGCCCCACCTGACGGGGACGGGGCCGCGGCGCCGCCGGCCGGAGTGACCTGCGCGGGCGTGCCGGTGGCGGAGGCGGGCGTCACGGTGCCCGCGGGCTGCGGGGCCGGCGGAGCGGTCTTCTCCGCGGCCTGCATCTGCGCCTGCTGCTTCTTCTGCAGCGCCTCCATCTGCTTCGCCTGCTCCTCGGCGTGCGTCGCCTCGCGCTTGGCGTTGACGATGGCCTCCGCCTCGCGCAGCAGCCCGAAGACGGGCGACTCGGCGGACAGGGCCACGTCGCCGCCGGCCATGGCGATGTACTTCTTGTACAGCTCCACGGCGCGCTCGGGGGCGTCCTTCACCTTGTGGAGGAGGACGGCGCGGTTGAGATTCACCGCGGCGAGCTCGGGGTCCAGCTTCTCGGCCTCGTCGTACTCCTGCATGGCCTTGTCGAACTGGCCCTGGCCCTTGTAGGCGATGCCCAGGTTGAGGTGCGCGGTGGCGCTCTTCCCGTCCGCCTGGAGGATGCGGCGCAGGTGCTCCTCGGCCTCGGGGAAGTCCTCGGCCTCCAGCGACAGCTGCGCCAGCTCCACGTGCGAGGGCACGTAGTCGTCACGCACCTCGAGCGCCTTCTTGAAGGACAGCCGCGCCTCGTCCTTGTTGTTCTCCTTGAGGAGGATGAGGCCCACCGCGTGGTGCAGCTCCGGGTCCGCCGCGTCCAGCTTCACGCCCCGCAGCGCCACCAGCTTCGCCATGGCCAGCTGCTTGCGGTCCAGGTAGCTGCGGATCATCACCTTCAGCGCGGTGGTGGAGTTGGGGTCGCGCATCAGCGCGCCCCGCGACAGGTCCATCGCCTTGTCGTGGTCTCCCTGCTGCCGGTAGATCTCCGCCAGGCGGGCGCGGGACTGGGCGTCGTCCGGGTAGCGCTGCAGCACCTCCTGGTAGAGGGCCACCGCGCCGGCGACGTTGCCGGCGTTCTGCTCCATGACGGCCATGTTCTCCGCCGCCTGGCGCAGCGAGGGCTTCTTGGCGAGCGCCGCCTTGTAGTGCGCGCGCGCCTCGTTGGCCTTGCCCTGGCGCTCGGCGATGACGCCCAGGTTGTAGTCGGCCTCCGCCAGGTTGGCGTCGGACTCCAGGGCCAGCTTGAACTTCCGCTCCAGCGACGGGTAGTCGAAGGCCTTGGCCTTCTTCTGCGCGTCGAACGCCTTCACGGCGTCCTCGAAGCGGGCCTTTGCGGTGTTGGAGATGGGCGCCGCCGCCGGCTCCTTGCCGGTCTGCGCCGTCGTGGGGGACTTCGTCGGCGTGGTGGGGCCGGTGGCCTTGGAGGCCGTGCAGCCGGCGGCCACGAGCGACGTGGCGACCAGAAGGGGGAACAGGCGCATGGTACGGGTCGTGGTCCGGTTCATTAAAGGAAGTCCTCCGGCTCCTCGTCAGCCCCACCCTGCTTCGCGGGTGTGGTGCCGTCCTTGGAAGCGGCGGGCTTGGAGTCCACCTGCGTCTCCGTCTGCGAGCGCAGCTGCTGGGTGAGGTCCGTCAGGTCCTCGTTCAGCTCCGCCGCCTTCGTCTTCTGCGACTCGGCCACGGCCTTGGGCGCCGGCGGGGGCACGTCCTGGATGGAGGCCAGCAGGTCTCCGCCGATGAGCTGGGCGCGGCCCTTGAGGGCCACCTTCTCCTCGGGCATGTCCGGGAAGCGGTCCGGCGCGTACGTGGTGCGCAGCATCTTCAGGCTCTCCGCCGCGCAGTCGTTGTACACGTCCAGCTCGCGGCTCTTGGTCACCGTGGCGGCGAACGCCTCGGTGGCCTTGTCCTTGAGCGGCTGGGCCTGGTTGGCGAACTCGTCGCGCAGGGCCTGCTGCGCCTCCTCGTCCAGTCCTCGCGGCATGGGCGCGTTGATGACGCGGTCGGCGAAGTGGTCATACGCCAGGCCGATGCGGTGCAGGGCGCAGATGGCCGGCTCGGGCGCGCCCAGGGCCACCGTCTGCACGTACTTCTTCTCCACCACCTGCAGCGCGCGGCTCTTGTCCTGGATGCTGCCCCGGAAGCGGTCCGGCGACGGCGGAGCACCCCAGAACAGCTTCAGCCGCTTGTACTCCTGCCAGTCCAGCTCCACCGCCAGGAACTGCGCCTGGGCAGAGGTGGCCAGCGCCGGCTTCTCCAGCGAGGACTGCACGCGACGGGGCAGCTGGTCGAAGTGCTCGTAGACGCGCTTGTACATGCGCGACACGTCCCGCGACTTCCCCATCTTCTTGTAGAGGTCGATGATGCGCCCCTCGGCCGACAGGAACTTGCTGGCCGAGCGCATGTTGTCGCGCTCGTACTCTTCCAGCATCTTGATGGCGCGCATGCCACCGCCGCTCTTGCCCGTCAGGTCGATGATGGACATGCGGATTTCATCCGCGTCCTTCGCCTTGGGCCACAACTCCAGGTAGCGCTCGCGGTTGCGCAGCGCCGCCTTCGTCTGGCCCAGCCCCGCGCGGTAGGTGGAGGCGTTGAACAGCGCCACCTGCGCCTTGGACTCCTCCCACTTCTGCGGGACGGCCGGCTTGTCGTCGCCCTTCTTGTTGCGCGACTTGCCAGCGCCCTTCTCCGTGACGCTGCGCTCGTAGCCACGCACGTAGGCCTCGTAGGTGCCCGCCGCGTCCTCGAAGTCGCCGATGGCCTCCAGCGCCTCCGCGTTGGCGTAGATGGAGTCCGGCACGTACTTGGACCGCGGGTACTGCGCGAACAGGCGCTTGCGCACGTCAATCGCCTTATCGAGCATCTTCGCTTTGTAGTAGTCGACGGACGCGTTGTAGAGCGCCAGGTCGGCGATCTCCGTCTGAGGGAAGTCCTTCACGAAGGACAGGTACGCCTCGGCGGCCTTCTCGAACTCCTTCTTCTCCTCCAGCTGGCTGACGAGCTTGAAGGACGACTGCTCGATGAGCTTGGCCAGGTCGTCGCGGAACTTGCCCACCGCCAGCTTGTCGTTGGCGTAGAAGCGCCGCGCCCACTCGTTCACCTTCGCGAAGTTCTGCAGCAGGTTGTACGAGTCGAGGATGAGGTTGGCGGCGATCTCCGACGCGCGCTCGCCGGTCTCGAACTTGTAGTCCGGGTAGCCCAGCGCGATTTCGCTGAAGCGCAGCACCGCCTCGTCGAAGTGGTTGTGGCGGTAGTAGATGTTGGCCGCCTTGAAGGCGATCTCCACCCGCTTGTCGCCCTTGGGCACGTACTTGAGGTAGCGCTCGCACGCGTCGAGCAGCGCCTTCTTCAGCGTGGGGATGGTGGCCTTCTTGGTGATGTCCGTGCCCACCGCCTCGGTCTTGCTCTCGCCGCTCGCCTCGCCGGCCTTCACGACTTCGTCATAGGCGAGCACCGCGTTGTAGGCGGCGTTCTGCAGCCACTTGCCCGGCTTGCCCGGCTTCGGCTTGCCCTTGTCGTCCTTGGCCTCCAGCACCTTCGCGTCCTGGAGGACGACGAGCGTGTAGTTGGCGGCGGCCTTGTCGTACTTCTGCAGGTTGTCGTTGAGGAGCTCGGCCCAGAAGAAGCGCAGGTCGTACGCCTTGGGGTTCTCCGGGAAAAGCGTGAGGTAGTCGCTGTACACGGCGTCCGCGTACCGGAACGTCTCCTCGTTGCGCGTCTTCTTGCCCTCGTTGTGCCAGGTGACGGCGAGGTTGGACAGGGTGCGCTCGGACAGCTCCTTCGCCTCCGCCAGCAGCTTCTTGTCCTTGTCGTCCTTGATGACGCCGGAGGACTCGACCTCCTTCATGATCTTCACGAGCCGGCGCACCTGGGCCACGGTGCGCTCCTTGTTGCCCATGCGGAGGATGCAGTCGACGATCTTCCCCTGGAAGCCGGGCGCCTCGGGCGACAGCGGCTTCTCCTTGATGAGGGCGTTGAAGGTGATCGCCGCCTCGCGGTCCTTGCCGTCCCCGTAATAGAGGTTGGCCAGCTGCTTCATCATCGCGAAGCGGTCGTCGGGGTTGGTGGCCACCTTGCCGAAGTCCGCGCGGGCCTGCGCCACGTCACCCTGGTGGGCGTACGCGCGCACGTAGTCGGTGCGCGCCTCGCGCACCAGCGAGTTCTTGCCGTTCTTGCCGCCGTCCTTCTCCACCGCGTTGGCGCCGGCCAGCTCGCCGTAGAGCACCACCGTCTTGAACTTGTCCTTGGCGGCCTCGTAGTCGCCCATGTTGTAGTGACACCAGCCCTGCTTGTAGAGGGCGAAGGCGTACACCTGGCTCTCGGGGAACTCGGCGGTCTTCTTGTAGGCGGCCAGCGCCTTCTCCAGCTCCGGGCGCTTTCCCTTCGAGTTGTTGAAGTAGTACTCGCCGAACGCCAGGTACGCGTCGGGGATGTACTTGGACTTGGGGTACTTCTCGACCAGCCGCTTGAAGGCCACCAGCGCCTTGCGATCCTGCCCCTCCTCCATGAGGTACTGGCCGAGGAAGAAGAGCACCTCGTCGGTGCGCTCGAACTTCGGGTGCTCCTGGACGATCTTCGTGTACTGCTCCACCGCGAGCTTGCCGTACTCCTTCTGCTTCGCGGTCAGCTCCGCCTTCTCCGCCTTGGCGCGCTGCTGGCCCATGGCGTCGTTGCGGTTCATCGCCTTGAGGAGCTCGTCGTCCTTCCGGTTGGCCTCGAAGAAGTAGAACTTCGACTCCTCCCAGTAGAACTCGCCCAGGCGGAACAGGAGGCTGGGGACCTCCCTCGGATCCGGCGACAGGGAGATGATCTTCTTCAGCGACTGGATCTGCTCGCGGCGCTTGGAGGCCACCTGCAGCTCCACGCCCAGTCGGAACTGGTCGTACTGGAGGGCTGGGGCGACCTCTTCCTTCTTCTTTTCACGGGTGATGTCGCCAGCCAGGGACTTGTCCACCGCAGTGGCGGACTTCCGGCCGAGATCGGCATCGCGCGTGGCTTTCTTTTCCTGGGCGGCGGAGGCCGTGGCCAGGAGCACGAGGCAGACGAGAAGCGAACGGCGCATGGTCTTCCTAAGGGAGGGGGACCGGCGTCCCCGGTAGCTTGCCTGCTCGGCAAGTATCCGGGAATCTTCGGGAATTTCCATTCGGGGCTCGCAACTATGCGCGGTTTTCCCGTAGCGGGTCAACCCTGACTGGCCGGCTGCTTCCTTGTTGGAAAGCAAGCCGGAAATCTTCCAGAAGCGCTGTGAAAAAGGGGGTTCTGGAGTTGCCTTGTCGGACCCAGCGGGTATGGGGGAGCAGACGGCCGGCTGCTCGGCTGCCCTGCACTGGAGTACGTGTCGGATCATGAGTCTCCTCCCCGAGAGCGCCAGCTTCGAAGAGCTGGTGCAGGACTACTTCCTCGCGGTGCGTGGCGCGGGGTTGATGCTGTCCGCGCTGGACACGGAGCTTTTGACGACCTGGGCCCGGGAGGGAGTTCCCTTCGAAGTGGTGGCGCGCGGCATCAACCGCTCGGCGGAGAAGGCGCTGTGGGACGCGCGGCCCGGGGAGCCGGTGCTGCGCTCGCTGCGCGCGTGCCGGCGGCAGGTGGAGGCGGAAATCAAGAAGTACCGCGAGCTGGCGGCGGGCGCCGGGGCGCCGGAGTCGCACACGCGGAAGAAGCGGGCCCGCTCCTGGGAGGAGACGCGGCACGCGCGGCTGTGCACGGTCCTGGACGACCTGGCGGGGCGGGAAGAGGCCCTGTCGGCCCGGGTGCGGCACCTGCGCATCACCGTGCTGGCCCACGTCCCCGAGGAGCCGGCGGCCATGGACGCCCAGGAGGCGCTGGCCTTCCTGCTGCTGCTGCGCGCCCTCCCCTTCGCGGAGCGACGGGCGGTGTGGCGCGAGGCGCACGGGGCGGGAGCGGAGCAGCAGGTGATGTCGGCGCGGGCGCGGCGGGTGTCACGGCGCTTCCGGGTGCTGGCGGCGGTGAGGCGGCGGTTGGGCGTGAAGGAAGTGTGAGAGGGAGGCCCGCCTGCTCACCCGTTCAGTTGGCGAATGGGCAGGGGAAGGCTCTGCTATGGCGATGCGCGACACGGGTGCGAAGGCGATGGGCGAGGCGGCATGTGGCGTGTGCGGTGGGCGGACCTATGTGCTCGAGCGGCATGGAGACCAGGCCCAGGCGAGGATCTGCGCGTGCTCGGAGAGCTGCTCCGTGTGCGGTGGGCGTGGGCACGTGCTGGTGGAGCGTGAGGGCACCTTCAGCCAGAAGATGGGGCCGCGGCGCTATGAGGTGATGGAGCCGTGCGTGTGCACCCGGCGGCGGCGGCGCGTGTCCCTCTTCAACGACGTGGGGCTGCCCGGGGTGGTGGCTCACGCGAGCTTCGACAACTACCGGGCCTTCAACGAGGCGCAGGACCGGGGTCGAGGCGTGGCCATGACCTTCGCCCACCAGTACACGAAGGGCGGCACGGACGCGAAGGGAGGCCCGGCAAAGGGCTTCATCCTCAGCGGGCCGGTGGGCACGGGGAAGACGCACCTGATGGGGGCCACGCTGGGGCACCTGGTGCTGGAGGTCGGCATCCGGGCCCGGTACGTGGAAATCTCCCTGCTGTACGCGACCATCCGGCGAGGCTTCCAGGACGGCAAGAGCGGCGGAGAAATCATCGGCCCGCTGTCGGACGTGGAGGTGTTGGCCATCGACGAGCTGGGCAAGGGACGTGGCAGCCCGTTCGAGATGGAGACGCTCGATGAGCTGATCGCCCGCCGCTACAACGCGGGGCGCACCACGCTCTTCGCGACGAACTACTCGCTGGAGCCGGAGAAGAAGGCCGTGCGGGCGCCCGCGCCCGCCGGCTACCGGACGACGGAGGACTCGCGCAACGCGGCCCGCGAGGCGGAGCTGCTGCGCGAGCGCGTGGGTGAGCGCATCTACAGCCGGCTCTGCGAGATGTGCACCTTCGTGGAGCTGCCCCGGGACACGCCGGACCGGCGCCGCACGCGGCAGGAGATGGACTCGCCCATGCACCATTCGCCGGGCGGGATGCGCGGCATGGGGCGGTAGGCCCCGCCTTCGAGGCACGGGGCTTCTCGACGTCGGGCGCACGAATCACGCATCCTCGCGCCCCATGACCGACGTCATCCTCGTCCTCGTCACCGCCCCTTCCGTCGACAAGGCCGCCGAGCTGGCCCGTACGCTGGTGGAGGAGCAGCTCGCCGCGTGCGGCAACATCGTCCCGGCCCTGCGCTCCATCTACCGATGGGAGGGCAAGGTGCATGACGAGTCGGAGGTGCTGCTCATCCTCAAGACACGGGACGTCCTCTTCGAGCCGCTGCGCGCCCGCGTCGTCGAGCTGCATCCCTACCAGGTGCCGGAGGTGCTCCGCCTCGACATCACCGACGGCCACGGGCCCTACCTGGCGTGGGTGCGTGACAACGCCCGCTTCTCCCCGTGAGCCCATGAGCGCCGTCCCCCCCACGGGCGGGCAGGCGGGCCACGCGTTCCGCGCACCCTCGTTGCCGTGATAGCAAACGGGCTTCGCGCGTCACCGCCGTCCGCGCGGTGACGCCGTGAGCGCGGACTCCGTCGGTACCTCTATCCCGACGTGAAGCAACGCCAGGTCGCCTGCTCCACGAGGGCACGGACAGAGCGGACGACCAGAATAGGGCTCGGTCCCTCGAACGTTCTCGGCTCGCTCAATCCCCCTCAGGAGCCGCCCCCCATGTCCACGCTGCGCAGCCTGTGCCTCATCGGACTCATGTCCGTGGGAGGCCTCGCCTGTAACGGAAGCCCTCAGGAGCTCGCTCCGACTTCCGGCACCACCGACCTCTCCGGCCGACCCGAGACACCGCCCTCCCCCACACCAGACGAGCCCGCCCCGACGCCCGACACGCCCGTCGCGGAGCAGCCCGTGCCAGTGCCCGCGCCCACCCCGGCGCCCACCCCGGCTCCCATCGAGGAGCCACCTCCGCCCCGGTATTCGCGCGAGTGGTTCGTCAGCCCCTCTGGCAGCGACACCGCGCAGGGCACCCGGCAGAAGCCGCTGCGCACCATCTCCAAGGCGCTCACGCTGGTGGGCCCGGGAGAAATCGTCCGCGTACAGGCGGGCACCTACACTGAGAAGCTGGAGCTCGACACCCGCGTGAAGGCCGGCACCGCCGCCGCGCCCATCACCCTGAGCGGCGAGGGCAATCCGAAGCTCGTCCCCACCTCCAGCGGCTGGTTCATGGTCCACGTGCAGCGTCCCCACTGGCGAATCGAGGGCTTCGAGCTGGACGTCCGCGGCCAGCGGCAGGTCGCCGTGACGTTCTCCGGTGACACCGAGGGCACGGTGCTCGCGAACAACCACCTCCACCACGGGGCCTTCGGCAGCGGCATCAGCACGGACTCGGGCGCGCGCGGTGTCACCATCCAGGACAACCACATCCACCACTTCGCCCGGGGCTCCGACGACTCGCACGGCGTCGTCATCGCGCCCACGTCCCGCGACATCACCGTGCGCGGCAACGACATCCACGACAACTCCGGTGACTCCGTGCAGTGCCTGGGGCCCGAGGGCTTCAGCAACAACACCCCCGCGCGCGGCGTCCTCGTCGAGGACAACCGCATGTACAACAACCGCGAGAACGCGGTGGACATCAAAACGTGCCACGACGTCACCGTGCGAGGCAACCGCATGCACGGCTTCGCGAAGTCCTCCACGTCCCGGGGCGAGGCGCTGGTGGTGCACTACTCCGCGAAGAACATCATCGTGGAGGACAACGACATCTCGAACGCCTCGCTGGGCGTCGCCGTGGGCGGCAACCGCGTGGGCGCGCCCCCCACCAACGTCTCCATCCGCCGCAACCGCATCCACGGGCTGAAGACGCCGGAAGGCTCGGCCATCCGCATCGAGAACGGCTCCGACGTGCGCGTGCTGCACAACACCCTCAGCGGCACGGACGGCTTCGGCCTCGTGCTGGGCCATGGCACGGGCGGAGACTCCAGCAACGTGGTGGTGCGCAACAACCTCATCGCCACCCGCAACGCCGTCAACCTGGGGCCCCACGCTCCCGGCCTGCGCATGGAGTCCAACGTCTACCTGCCGGGCTCGGGCTTCGCGACGGGCAGCTTCTTCGTCCCCGTCGTGTCCTGGGTGGGTGGCACGCTTGCCACGTGGCAGGCCGCGGGCCGGGATGTCGGCTCGAAGGAGAGCGCGAGCGCGCTGGCGGACGCCGTCGACTTCACGCCGGGCCTCGGCGCGGTGGACCAGGGCATGGACCTGGGCCTGCCCTATTGCGGCGCCGCGCCCGACATCGGCGCGGTGGAGTCCGGCTGCCCCGCGCCCACCGTCAGTGCTGCGCGCATGGAGTGATGGCGCGCACCAGGCCGTTTCCGGAGTCCGCCACGTAGAGGCGGCCATCCGGCCCCACCGTCAGGCCGGCCGGGAGCACGAGGTCCGCGTGCTCCCCCGGCCCATCCCGGTGGCCGTAGCGCCCGCTGCCCGCCATCGTCGTCACCGTCCTCGGCGTGCCGTCAGAGTTGAAGAGGATGCGCCGCACACGGTAGTTGCCCGGGTCCGACACCGCCAGGGAGCCGTCCCGCAGCACCGCCACTCCGAGGTACGGCAGGAACAGCGCGGACTCCGGCTTGCCGTCCTGGAAGCCAGGCGACTTGCCCGCCACGACCGAGGTGACGCCATCGCGGATGCGCACCACGCGGGCCATGCCCGTCTCCACCACGTACAGGGTGGCGCCATCCGCCGACGCCGCCACCGCGGAGGGCCGGTACATCCACGCCCCCTGCAACGTCGTCACCGGATTGCCCGGGGCCACCAGGTCGATGCGGCGGATGACGCCGTTGTTCATGTCCGCCACCAGCAGCGCGGTGCCGTCCGGCGTGAGCGTCATGCCCGCGGGCTGGTTGAAGGCCGCGTCCTTCCCGGCCCCGTCACGCATGCCCGGCTCCGAGCCGGCGAAGACCTCCGCCTTCCCTTCCACGGGGATGCGGCGGATGACGTGCGCGTCCGTGTCCGCGACGTAGATGTTGCCCGCGGCGTCCGCGGCGATGCCCATGGGCCCGTTGAGCCCCGTGAGCACCGTCCGCACGCTGCCGTCCGCCGACACCTGCTTCACCGCGTCAGCCAGTGCGTCCGCCACGGCCCACCCGCCGCTCGGCAGCACCGCCACCGCCATGGGCGCGCCGAGCCCGTCCGCGGCCACCTGCGCCCCCGCGCGGGGCCGCTGCCCGGGCCGGCCCGCCACGGTGTGGACGCCGGGTGAGTAGGGCCCCTGAGGCTGCGCCACGTGCTTGCGGCGGAACTCCACCAGCTTCTCCGGCACCGACCGGCCCAGCGCCTTGTAGAGCACGTTGGCGACGATGCGCGCGGCGCGCGGATCCGCCATGTCCTCCGAGGCCAGCGTGCGTACGAAGTCCACCCCGCCCGCGGAGAAGACGTACGCGCTGCCCTGCTTGCGCACCACCATGTGCCCGAAGCCGAAGGCTCCCTGGAGCGACAGACCCGGGGACTCCGCCAGCACGTCCACGCCCGGCGGCGTGCGGCCGTTGTCGACGACCTGGTCCAATTCGTAGCCGTTCGCCATCCACAGCGTGTCCCCGGCCTTCAGCCCCGTGCCAGCCAGCGCCCAGTGGCCGGGCGCGGTGATGACGGTGGGAAAGCCGAACTGGTGCCAGCGGCTGGAGAACTGCACGCCAAACAGCGCGTTCTCCGGCCGCCCCACCGGGCCCTCGCGGAACTTCACCGTGCGCCGCGAGTCGCGGTGCGCGTCGTCCTCATGCCCCTTGAAGCAGGTGATGATGCGACGGGGCCGCCCGTCCGCCGCCGCGTCCATCCGCACGTGCCAGTACGCATTGTTCGCGCCCAGGTTGATGAGCGAGCGGCCCTCGGCCAGCGCCCGGTCCGCGTGGTCCCGGTTGCGCGTGGACCAGTACTCGTCGTGCCCGGAGATGAAGAGCACCTTCGCCCCGGCCACGAAGTCGTAGCTCGCGTCCAGGTCCTCGTCGGTGAAGTAGCCCACGTCCAGCCCCTGCGCCTCCAGCCACTGCACCAGGCTCACGTCGTCCGAGAGGAGATGTCCCGTGCCCTGCCCCCGGTGGTAGGGCCGGTCATACGACGCCTGGAACGCGCGGGTGACGCCGTGCGGCTTCATCACCTGGTGCTTGTCGTCATAGAGGCTGGTACCGCCCCACGTGTTGTAGGCGGCCCACGTCGCGGTGGGCATCAGCACCGCCACCTCCGCGCGCGGATTCGCATCGCGCACGAAGAAGGGCACGTAGCGCGCGTAGCGGTCCTCGCGCACCAGCTTCACCACGTACACGCCGCGCACCCAGTCCTCCTTGACGGGAATCTCCAGGGAGGGTGCCCACGCGCAGGCAATCACGCCGGTGGCCGGGTCCGCGGGGCAGTCCCCCTGCCGCACGCCCTTCACCGGGCCGCCGCGCGCCACCTCGCGCGCCCCCGCGCCGCCGTAGTGCCCCAGCCGGTACACGTACCAGCGGAAGCTCTTCGGCTCCGTCTCGGAGATGGACACCGCCACGCGCAGCAGCTCGCCCTGCTTCACCGTGGCCTCGAGCGCGTAGCCCTCCACCTCGCGGTTGTTGGCGACGCGCTCGCCCGTCTCCTCCCTGACGATGCGCCACGCCGTCGTCCCCGGGCGCTGGTTCTCCTTGCGCACCGCGTCCGCGTCGCGTGCAGGCGGCTCCGGCGGAGGCCCGGCATCCGGCGCTTCGGCGCCCGCGTCCGGCTCGAGCTCGCCACCGTCGGTGCCCGCGTCGATGAGGCCCGGGTGGAACCCGCCGTCCCCTCCGTCGTGTCCGTCATTCAACGGTGGAGTGTCGTGGCGGTCGCCCATGTCCGGGCGCTCGGGAGCGGGTTGCTCCTGGCAGCCACCCCACGCGAACAGGAGGGCCAGCCCACACGTCGCCATCCACCACCGGCTTCCCCGTACCATCCCGTCCTCCACCTCACGGTGTCCAGGACGCCAGGGTAGGCACGAACCCCAGGGAGGGAAGCGGCGTGCCAGACCCGTGGAGTACGGATCAACACTCCGGCCCTCCGGGGCCCCCCCGTGGGAACCCGCCTACCCTCCGAGCAGCTCCCGGTGGACCCTCGCCGTCAGGGGCTTCAGGTGGGCCTTCTCCACCAGCAGCGTGAGCTGCAGCGGCGAGGTGTGCACGGCGTACACCCGCGCTCCCAGCTCCTCCGCCGCCGCCAGCGCCTGCCGCAGGGGCACCCAGTCCGCGTTCAGCCCCACGCCCACGCAGGTGACGGTGCCCAGGTCCTCCCGCCAGGCCACCGCCTCGCCGAAGCGCGTGGCCAGGTCCTTGCGAAGCGCATCCACCCCGTGGATGTCCGCCAGCGGCACGGCGATGGAGGTGCGTCTCGCACCTTCCGGCGGCCCGTCGAAGCCCAGCGTCCGGCCTCGCACGCCGCGCGCATCCAGGAACTCCAGCAGCTCCGCCAGCGGCACCTGCTCGGTGGCGGACAGCACCGCCATCTCCGGCTCGGCCGTGACGCCCTTCACCCGGGAGTCGGCGGGGCCGGACAGCTCCTGCACCACCGTGCCCGTCCCCTGCCCGTGCGCGGTGCGGGCGAGGATGGCGATTCCCCGCGCCTTGGCCCACTCCACCGCCTGCGCGTTGAGCACCTTGGCGCCCGCGCTCGCCAGCTCCTGCATCTCGTCGTAGCTCAGCGACTCCAGCTTGCGCGCGTCCGGCACCACCCTCGGGTCCGCGCTGAAGACGCCGTCCACGTCGGAGAGAATCTCACACGCCTCCGCGTCCAGCGCGGCCGCCAGCGCCACCGCCGTCGTGTCCGAGCCGCCGCGCCCCAGCGTGGTGACCTCCTTCTTGTGGGAGACCCCCTGGTAGCCCGCGACGATGACCACCTTCCCCCTCGCCAGCTCGTCGTGGATGCGGAAGGGCCGCACCTCGACGATTCGGGCCTGTGAATGCGCATCCGTGGTGATGATGCCGCTCTGACTGCCGGTGAAGCTGATGGCCGGCACGTCCATCTCCTGGAGCGCCATGGACAGGAGCGCCATGGAGATGCGCTCCCCGCACGTCAGCAGCATGTCCAGCTCGCGCCGCGGCGGGTCCGCCGACACGCCCTTGGCCAGCGCCAGCAGCTCGTCCGTGGTGTCGCCCATGGCGCTCACCACCACCACCACCTGGTAGCCCCCGTCGCGCTTGTCCTTCACGCGCCTCGCCACCTTGCGAATCTTCTCCACGTCGGCGACCGAGGAACCGCCGTACTTCTGCACCACGATTGGCATGGACGCCTCACTACCCCTGTTGGCGTGGCCGGAAAACCACACCGGAGCCCCTTTATGCAGGAGTCCGGCCAGCCGAGAGTGCCCGCGCCCGGGTGGCGGCGCTCGCCTTGACAGGCGAAAGTCAGCTTTTATATTCGCGCGCCTTTTTCCGAGGCCGTCAGGCGATCCCGCTCAACGGCCGACGGCCCTTGGTAGATCGCTTCTTCACGGGAGCCTTCCCATGCCGATGATCGAGGTGCAGCACCTCACCAAGCGCTACCGCGACCGGGTGGCCGTGGAGGACCTCACCTTCAGTGTCGAAGAGGGTGAGATTCTCGGCTTCCTCGGCCCCAATGGCGCGGGCAAGTCCACCACCATGAAGATCCTCACCGGGTTCCTGCCGCCGTCGGCGGGCACGGCCCGGGTGGGGGGCTTCGACGTCTTCGAGCAGCCGCTGGAGGTGAAGCGCCGCATCGGCTACCTGCCGGAGACGCCGCCGCTCTACCCGGAGATGACGGTGCGCGGGTACCTCAAGTTCGTGGCGTCCCTGAAGGGACTGCCCGGACGGGGCCTCAAGGCCGAGGTGGAGCGGGTGGCCGGCCTCACCGGGGTGACGCACGTCCTGGAGCGCGTCATCCAGAACCTCTCCAAGGGCTACAAGCAGCGCGTCGGCATTGCGCAGGCGCTGCTCGGCTCGCCGCCGGTGCTCATCCTCGACGAGCCCACCGAAGGGCTGGACCCCACGCAGCGCGCCGAGGTCCGCGCCCTCATCAAGGGGCTGGCCGGCAAGCACACCGTCATCCTCTCCACGCACATCCTCCCGGAAGTCACGATGACGTGCGAGAAGGTGCTCATCATCAACCAGGGGAAGATCGTCGCCTACGACGAGATCCGCAAGCTGGCCAGCCTCCACGGCCAGGCGGAGAGCGTGTCGCTGGAAGAGATCTTCATCAAGCTGACCGCCGCCTGAGCGGCCCAAGGAATCCATCCATGCGCACCGCCCTGGCGATTGCCCGCAAGGAGCTGTCCATCTACTTCACCACCCCGTGGGCCTACGCGGTCTTCACGGCGATGGTGGCGCTGTCGTCGTTCTTCTTCGTGGACCTGCTGCAGAAGTTCAAGCAGGTGCAGGACATGGCGCGGGTGATGGGCTGGGAGCAGATGCCCCCGGACTTCAGCGTGTACCGCAACCTCACGGACGGGGTGGTGGTGCAGTTGTGGGGCACCGTCCTCATCGTCACCCTCTTCGTGGCGCCCTTCCTCTCCATGCGGCTGTTCGCGGAGGAGAAGCGCAACAAGACCTTCGAGCTGCTGATGACGGCGCCGGTGCGCCCCATCGAAATCGTGCTGGGCAAGTACCTGGGTGGGCTGGGCATCATCTCCGCCACCCTGGGGCTCACCATCGTCTTCCCGCTGATTCTGGCCGCGTTCGGCAAGGCCGAGTCCGGCATCGCGCTGGAGTGGTCCACGGTGCTGCTGGGCTATGGCGGGCTGCTGGTGTGGGGCGCCACCTGCATGGCGGTGGGGCTGTTCATCTCCGCGCTGACGGAGAGCCAGATGCTGGCGGCCTTCCTCACCTTCTCCGTGCTGCTGCCGTGGATGCTGCTGTCCGGCGTGTCTCAGGGCGTGGAGGAGCCGCTGCGCTCGGTGCTGGCGTACCTCTCCTTCGACGCGCAGCTCCAGAACATGCTCAAGGGGGTGATGGACGTGCAGTCGCTGGTGTTCTTCGCCTCGGTCATCGTCTTCTCACTGCTGCTCACCCACCGCACGGTGGAAGCGCAGCGCTGGTCTTGAGGACCGCCATGAACGCGTCCAACGTTGGAAAGGGGCTCGGGGCCTTCGGGCTCCTGCTCCTGCTGTCGAGCCCGTTCACCCTGTTCGTCACGTCGGGCAGCCTCATGGCCGCTGGCGTGAAGGCGGGCCTCGGCCTGCTGCTGCTGGGGGCGTACTTCGCCACCAACTTCAAGCAGTTCGGCCAGTTCGCCTCGCGCAAGTCGAGCTTCTTCTTCGCCACCACGGTGCTCACCGCGGCGGTGGTGCTCGCCGGGCTGGTGGCGGTGAACTACATCGCCTTCAAGAAGAACCAGCGCTGGGATTTGACGAAGGAGAAGATCTACACGCTGGCGCCGCAGACCACGGCCACGCTGGGGGCCTTGCCGGACAAGGTGCGTGCCTTCGGCTTCATCCCGCCCTCGCACCCGTACTACGGCCTGCTGGAGGAGCTGTTCCAGCGCTACCACGCGGAGGCACCGGAGAAGTTCGAGTACTCCTTCAAGGACCCGCGCCGCAGCCCGGACCTGGCCGCGAAGTACCAGCTCAAGGAGGGCCAGACGACGGTGGTGCTGGTGCGTGGCGAGGGCGACACCGCGGCGCACACCACGCTCAACACCCTGTCCGAGCAGGAGCTGACCAACGCCCTGGTGAAGCTCAGCGCGGTGGGCTCGCAGAAGGTCTACTTCGTCACCGGCCATGGCGAGTGGCCTCTCCAGAAGGAACAGGCGTCGCCCACGGACCCGGGCGCCAGCCTGTCCGAGCTCATCCGCCAGCTCCGGCAGGAGGGCTACACCCCGGAGGCGCTGAACCTCGCGGGGAAGACGGAGGTGCCGAAGGACGCCTCGCTCGTCATCATCGCCGGAGCGAGGGCGCCGTTCGCGAAGCCGGAGGTGGAGACGCTTCAGCGGTACCTGTCCACGGGTGGACGGATGCTCTACTTCGCGGACGCGGGGCTGCAGGACGGCCTGGACGCGCTGCTGGCCGAGCATGGCGTGCAGGTGGATGAGGGCATCGCCGCGGACACGCAGTTCAACAGCGGCAACCCGTACGTGGTGCTGTCGCCCTTCTACAGCGAGCACGACATCGTCAAGCCGATGCGGGCGCGCGGGCTGAACATCGAGTTCCCCACCGCGCGCAGCCTGTCCGTGCTCCGTGGCGGCCTGGCGCCGGGCGTGAAGGTGGAGCCGGTCGTGCACACCTCGCAGTACGGCTGGGTGGAGACGAAGCCGGACGAGAACGCCATGCCGTCGGACGGCGAGAAGACGGGCCAGCTCACGCTGGTGGTGGCCGTCACGCGGGACACGAAGGAGTCGCAGGACAAGCGCTTCGACCAGGCGCGGCTGGTGGTGGTGGGTGACTCCGAAATCCTCCTGGACCCGAACTGGGGGCACGAGCCCAACCGCAACCTGGTGATGAACTCGCTGGGCTGGGCGTCCAACCAGATACAGAAGATCACCATCCGCCCGCCGGACCGCGAGGTGTCCACGCTGGAGCTGGACGAGGCGTCGATGGACGGCATCCGCTTCGTGTCCACGGACCTGCTGCCCCTGTCCCTGCTGGGCATGGGGCTGGCCATCTGGCTCTCGAGGCGCAACAAGTGAACCAGACACAGAAGAACCTGGTGACGTTGCTGGCCCTCACCGCCGCGGCGGCGGGGCTGGGCCTCTACGCGTGGTACGGCGTGAAGGAGCCCGAGGAGCGCAAGGCCGAGCACAAGGAGGTGACGGAGCAGCTCTTCGCCGCCCACGAGGCCGGCGAGAAGGGCGAGGACGGTGGTGCTCCGCCGGCGCCCGTCTTCACGCAGCTCACGGTGAAGGCGAGCGGCGGCACCACGGAGCTGGTGCGCGAGAAGGACGGCACCTGGAAGGTCACTGCCCCCGTGTCCGCCCGCGCGGAGGCGTCCGTGGTGGAGGCCATCACGAGCACGCTGGCGTCGTCGAAGTTCGCCGCCACCGTGGAGGAGGCGCCCACCAACGCGGACCTGGAGAAGTACGGGCTGAAGACGCCGGTCTTCACCGTGACGGCGAAGGCGTACGTGAGCGACCCGTCGCGGGAGCGCACGGTGACGCTGTACGGTGGCATCGAGAACACCTTCGACGGCTCCGTCTACGTGCGGCGCGAGGGAGACCCGAAGGTGTATGCCGCGCCGGGCGCGGTGCGCTGGTCGCTGGACAAGGACACCTTCACGCTGCGCTCGAAGGAGTTCCTCGGGCCGCTGGAGGAGCCCTCGCTCCAGAGCATCGAGGTGAAGGCCAGGGCGAACGCGTACCTGCTGGCGCGCGACACGGCTGGGACGGGGTGGCGGCTGGTGAAGCCGGTGGCGGTGCGCGCGGACGAGGTGAAGGTGGCGGACCTGCTGTCGGGGCTGAAGGAGCAGCGGGCGCTGTCCTTCCCGACCGACACGGCGGAGGCTCGCAGGAAGCTGGGCCTGGAGGCGCCGGTGGTGGACGCGCGCTTCACGCCGACGACCGGCGAGCCGGTGCGGGTACGCCTGTCCGCGGTGTCCGAAGACGGTGCCACGAGGGTGTACGCGCTGCGCGAGCAGGGCGCGCACGCGCTGCTGGGCGAGGTTCCCGAGCACGCGCTGACGCTGCTGGACGTGGGCGTGCCGGAGCTGAAGGACAAGCGGGTGCTGGACTTCCGTCGCGAGGACGTGAAGCGCGCGGTGTTCCACCCGGGCGGCGGCGCGGAGCCCATCACCGTGGTGAGCGTGTCCGGCACGGACGGCGGCGCCGGGGTGTGGGAGGTGGAGTCTCCGAAGCGCGGCAAGGCGCAGCACTTCAGGGTGGTGTCGGTGCTGGGCTCGCTGGACACCTTCAAGGCGTCGGGCTTTGGCGAGGCGAAGCCGAAGAATTGGGCGAAGTACGGCCTCACCGACGCGTCGAAGGGCGCGGTGCTGCACGGGGCGGACGGGAAGGAGCTGGCGCGGCTGTGGCTGGGCAACGAGGTGAAGGACAAGCCCGGCACGGTGTACGCGCGCGGCTCCGGGCCGGACGTGCTGGAGGTGTCCGCCACGTGGGTGGAGCTGCCCACGAAGCCGGAGGACCTGCTACAGCCCCCGCCCTCCCCCGCCGGTACCGACGGTGGGCCGGACGCGACGGCCACGCCCACGCCGTGAGTCCTGGGGAGCCGCGCCTCACATCCGCTCGGGCTCGATGATGCCCGCGAACGGCTCCCAGCTGTCCTCCATGGTGACGTAGTCGTCGGTGAGCTCCTCGCCCTCGGCGATGTCCCGGAGCGCGAGCGTGTACTGCCGCGTCGGGTCGTTGCCGCAGTTCGGCCTGAGCGAGTGGTTCATGAACCGCGCGTGGTCACCGCACAGCACCAGCGTGCCCCGGTCGCTGTACGCATAGCGCGACAGGAAGGCCTTCATCATCGGAGGCATCGCCTTCAATTCCCCGGGCGTGAAGCGCTGGTCCACTGGCGGGTCGAACCCCCAGACGACCGAGCCCTTCGAGATGGGCTCGCCCGCGAAGAGACCGATGCCGTGGATGCCAGACTGAGCGATGTACGCCTTCACGCGCAGCATGGTGAGTGCCCTCGACTCGCCGGGCCCCGATGCCCTGGCACCGTCCGGTCCGCGCCTCCATGCACAAAAGTATCTATGCAGGGCGCCAGGAGAAGACCCACCCGGGAGCCCCCACTCCGGTGGGCAGCCGGCTACCTCGCGTGAGTCTCCGACCGAGGTCCACTCAGTGCAGCAAGCCCACGTCCACCTGGGGCACCGGCGCATCGATGAAGCGCTCGTAGTCCTGGTCCACCTGGTCCGCGTAGGCACAGGCGAAGTCGGCAACCGACTGCTCGAAGCACGGGCCGCTCCCCAGGTAGCCGGCGATGGCGGCGGCATCTCCCGTGCGCGCGTGGGCCCGGGCGAGCGTGGCGCCGCAGGACTCCGCGTATTCGAGGAACATGGCCGGCTCCATCTTCTCCACGTCCAGCGCGCCCTTCATGTCGCGCAACTGCCTGACGTAGAAGGCCCCCATCCCCTCCACCTCCGTCCACCCGAGGAAGAGGTCCGAGAAGGCCTGCATCCGCTTCTGGCCCACCACCACGCGCTCTCCGGCGCTTCGGAAGCCGCTCGGGCCCAGGTAGGGCTCCAGCACGGACGCCTGCGCCTCCTTCACCTGGAGGACCAACGGGTCATCGCCACCGTTGCCCTGGCACAGCACCACGTACGCCTGGAGCCCCACGCTGCCCACGCCCACCACCTTGAAGCCCCACTCCTGCTGCTGGTACCGCAGGCAGAGGTCCCGCATGGCGCCGTCCAGCGAGGTCAGGTACCCCACGGCCAGCCGCTTCATCCGACGGCGCAGCTCCGCCGCGGAGATGCCCATCTTCACCGAGGCGAGCGGGAAGAGCAGCGGAGGTTGATACGCGAGGTGCCGGCGGCCCTCTCGCTCCTCGGTGAGCTTCTCCACGGCGTGCGCGCTGGTGTGGCGGCGGGCCTTCTCCACCGCCTCCGCCGCCAGCCCGCTCGCGCCATGACAGTCGCGCATGAGCTGCTTCGCGTCCACGCCTCTCGACCACACCTCCAGCAGACCCTGCGGGGCCAGCTCCCGCATCATCAGCCGGTAGGCCTTCACCGCATGACGGGCGGCCTTCCTCCCGTAGCCGAGCCCGTTCTGCCGCGCCGCCACCACGCAGCTCGCGGCCAGCCGCTTCACGTCCCACTCGAAGGGGCCGGGCAGCGTCTCGTCGAAGTCGTTGAGGTCGAAGATGAGGCGGCGCTCCGGAGTGCCGAAGAGTCCGAAGTTGGCCAGGTGCGCGTCACCACACAACTGGCTGCGCAGGCCGCTCACCGGCGTGTGGGACAGGTCCCGGGCCATGACGAACGGAGTGCCCCGCAGGAAGGCGAAGCTCGACTCGGCCATGCGCTCGTGGCGCACGGGCACCAGCCACGGCAGCCGAGTCGCGTCCGAGCGGCGGAGCTGCTCCAGGGGGGCGCGCCCGCGAAAGGGCTTCCACTTCGCATGGGCGCTTCGCGGACAGCGCTTGCGCAGGGCCCGACCCGCCGCCATGCGCTCGTCGACGCTCCGGAAGTCCCCCCGGGAGAGCAGCGAGGGCTTCCGACCCCGGGGCGCGCGGCGGACCTGCTGCTGCCGCTCGGCGGAGACCAGGGGAACCTTCGCGGCCCCCAGCTCTTCGGATGGGTGCTCCGGGTCCATGGCGGTCGCTCCTCCCTGGGAAGCTGGGGCTGGACCGTGGGGACCGGAAGCACCCGACCTGGGGAGCGCTGCCCGCCTGCCTGCCCTGCGTCCCGTCGCCGCGTGCTCCCCGTGGCTCAGGGCGCGGGAGGTGGCAGCGAGGCCGGGGGCTTCACGTCCCGGATGCGTGCCTTGCCCGAGCGCTTCTCCAGCACGTCGAGCGTGACGTCCACCGTCTTCCCCGCCACGCGGTTCACCAGACGGACCATCGCGTACGAAGTCGACACGGCCAGGTCGTGCAGCTCGTGCACGCGGCGGACGGGGGCCTCCAGCGGACGTATCTTCCGCAGCAGCCGGAAGGGCACCGCGGCGGTGCGCTTGTGCACGCCCTCGACGGCCGTCGCGCCCTTGTCCACCACGTCCTGCACCAGGGCCTTCAGCCCGCGCCAGCGCTTCATGGGGACGCCTCCTCGAACCAGGCCCGGAGCCGGGCGTAGACCTGTGCGTCGTGCGCCAGCGCGACGTGGTGGATGCCGGTGACTACCCGCACGTTCTCCGGCGGGACGAGGAGGTCGTGGACCGCGCCTCCGGCCCTGCCCGCGGCGCTCGTCAGGGGGACCACTCCGTCTCCGAACAGCATGGACAGCAGGTGGCGCTCCTGCGCGGCCAGCGCGCCCACGACCAGGTGGTGCGAGATGCGAGGAAGCAACGGCACGGGATGCGCTCGACTCTGGAGCGGCACGTCCGGGTCCCCGTCCTCCCAGTCCCGTCGCAGCAGGCGGGCGACACCCAGGTCCTTCACGCCGCTGCTGCGCAGGTCCGCCACGTCCGCGATGAGCTGCGTGTACGCATTGGGCACCTTGCGCAGCACCCACGAGACGGCGCGGCCCACGCGCTCCAGCGGGCTGCCCAGGTGCGGCACGCCGATGTAGACGGCACGGCGGACGTGGGACAGCCACGTGTGGCCCGCCTCGGCGGCCACGTGACACGCGCTGCGCACAACGAGCCCGCCCATGCTGTAGCCCACCAGGACGAGCTCCTCGACGGGCACCGGGAACGCGGCGACGAGCTCCTCCAGCAGCCGCGCCAGGGACTCGCCGTTGTCGGAGATGTGCAGGCCCGTGTTGTAGCGAAGGTAGAGCGGAGTGAAGCCCGCGTCTTGCTCCAGCAACGAGCCGTAGGTCACCGCCGGCTCGGAGGGGAAGGACCAGACGGCCTCCGTCACCGCCAGCCCGTGGACCCAGAGCGCCAGACGGCCACGCGAGTGGGGATACGCCCGCTGGAGCGACTCGCGGTCGAGCCGGAGCGGGCGCCCGTCATGGAAGAACTCCATCGGCGTGGCCAGCCCGTTGTCCTGCCGGTGGAGGTAGTCCCCCACCACGCCATTGAGGACGCCGATGGCGAACTCCACCCCGCCACCGCTCGCACGCGCTGGAGGAACCACGGGGGCTTCCGGCGCGGAGGCCGGCACATCCATCGCTTCGATAGGAGTCACAGGGGCCTCGTGGCCCAACATTGACACAGTGCGGCATCAATCGCCAGGGCCGCCCCGCTGGGTGGCAGCGACGGGCTTCACGGCGTTGTCCGTCCGCTCCAGCTCGACGCGGCGGAGGAACGGGTCCACGCCGACGTAGACGGGCCGCGCGTTCACGATGACGGACACCTCGGTCGACGCGCCCATGAAGCGATGCTTCGCCGCGTACAGCGGGGAGTCCTCCCCGGACAGGGCCTCCGGGTGCTGGGAGAACACGCCGATGTCCAGCTCCTCATCCAGCTCCAGCGGGACATGCTCGCCGCCACGTCGGGCTGTCTTCGCCGCGGCAATCCGGGCGGTGACGCGGTAGCGCCCGTCCGCCAGGGACTCGTACGTCGCGGACTCCACCTTCAGGTCGTACAGCACGACCTCCTTCAGCCACTGGTCGATGAGCAGGTGGTGGGCCTCGGGGGCCTCGGCGTGCAGCGCGGCCAGCAGGTCTCTCGTCGTCGGCTGCGCGTTCGGCCAGGCCCGCTCCCGCACGAGCCGTCGCAGTGCCCGGTTCATCGCCGTCTCGCCCAGGAGGTCTCTCAGGGCGTTCATCACCACCGCGCCCTTGCCGTAGTAGAGGTACGGGTGGTCCTTCACCTCGGTGAGCGGCGGCTCCTCGGCGGCCTCGGCGGCCCGTCCCCGCAGGTAGCGGTCCAGGTCGAAGGCCAGCACGTCGCGCAGGTGCGGCTCCCCATGGGTGGCCCTCACCACCAGCTGCTCGGAGTACTTCGCCAGCGCCTCGGTAATCGTCGCGGCCCCCGGACCGTTCGCAGGGTCCACCTGGTGTCCCCACCACTGGTGGGCCACCTCATGCGCGATGCGCCGGGTGATGAGGTCCACGCCGTCATGGCTCGCATCCGACAGGAAGCCCCGGTGCTCCGGGTAGTAGATGGTGTTCGACAGCGCGAGCGCGCCGAAACTCCAGGAGGAGGGCACCTCCACGATGCGCAGCTGCTCGTGGGGATAGGGGCCGAACTGCTCGCCGAAGATGTCCAGCGATCGCGTCGCCGCGGTCATCATCCGGGCCACGTTGTGCGCGTGCGCGGGGTGGTAATACAGCTCCACGTCGATGCCCCGGTGCCGCACCTTCTCCACCGCGTAGCGGGCGGACACGAAGGCGAAGTAGTTGAGCATGGGGCGGTCCATCACATAGTGGAAGTAGCGTCGGCCGCCATCCCGCCACTCCTTCCGCAGGACACCGGGCGCCACCGCGAGCTGGTCCTCCGAGGTCGACAGCGTCGTCTCCAGGGTGGTCCACGCCCGCGCGCTGCTGCCCTCCGCGAGCCCCAGGTCCCCCTCGGCCGCCGCCTCGATTGCCGGCGTCTCGGGGAGGCCCCGCTTGCGTCGCTCGCGCGCGTCCTTGAGCTCGTACCCCTTCCGGTAGCCGATGGAAGGGAACGCCTCCAGGTTGGTGATGAACGAGCCGTTCTCGACGATGGAGGAATCGAGCTCCGAGACCTGGATGCCCCGTCGCGCCACATCGATGGCGAAGGTCAGCTCGACCCGTGCGCCGGGCGGCAGGGGGCGCTCCAGCTTGAACGCGTACATCCCGAAGCGCGCGTCGTGCGAGTGCAGCCGCGCGCCCACAAGCATCAGCGCGGCCAGGCTCACGTCGCGACGCACGGAGAGCCAGACCGTCTCGATGGCCTCCGAGGTGCGGTTCTCCAGTTGGTACGTGCCGGCCACCTGGTAACGCCGCTCCGAGGGGAAGAGGTCGACGGTGGACTTCACCGCCACGACGCTCGGCTGCGCCAGCGTCTCGTAGCGCTGGTACGCCTTCTCGTAGTCCGCCTTCCAGTCGGCGAGCCCCGAGCGCGTCTCGTAGATGTTCAGCACGTTGGTGCCGTGGAAGATGACGGCTCCCGTCACTCCGAAGACGCCCAGGCAGGCCACCGCTCCCACCCGGCCGCTCCGTCCCCACATCCGGGGCAGTGCCGCGAGGCGCGCACGCAGAGGAGGACTGACGCCGCGCCGCCACAGGCCGCACGTGATGAGCCCCAGCAGGCCCGCCAGGGCGCTCCAGTACACCATGAGCGCGGAGAAGGGCCCGACGGCGGCCCCGAAGCCATCCAGGTCCGAGTGCCGCGGGGCCGGAACGCTCGCGAACCGCACGAGGCCATGCTCCAGCCCCACCAGCTCGCCCTGCCGGACGACCAGCGCGAGGAGCAGGGCCAGGAACATCCCCACGTACCGGTTGGGACTCAGCGTCTGGAGCAACAGCGCCGCCACCGCGAACAGCAGCAGCGGCAACCCCGTGAAGTACAGAAGCGACAGGTACAGCCCCGGCTCCAGGTGGTGGTAGCCGCGCGAGAGCTGGAACAGCACCGCGATGCCCACCGCCGTGGCGGCCAGCACGCACGTCAGCACGGCCAGCACCAAGAGCTTCGACAGGTAGAACACCGCGCTGGACACCGGCGTAGCGTCGAGGAGCGCGCTCATGCCGACGACGCGCTCCCGCCAGACCAGCTCGGCGCCAAAGTAGACGACGGTGAGCGTGCCGATGAGGGACAGCGCCTGCTGGAGGCCCGGGAGCAGCAGCCCCGTCGTGGGCAGCAACTGCGTGCCGTACTCCGTGCGGGTGGCTCCGGCGGCGACGTCCATGCCCACCACGACGACCCACAGCGCCAGCAGCGACAGGAAGGCGCCACTCTTCAGGACGTAGCGCGACTCCAGCCCCACGGCGGACTTCAGCGCGGCCCACGATAGCGAGGCAGCACCGCTCGCGCTCGCCACCGGGCGGTACGCGGCTGAGACTGGCGCCGCCGTGGAGGTCTCTCCCCTACCCGTCTTCGTCCCGGCCGCCACGCGGAAGGCGAAGCACCGATAGACGAGCCCCAGCACGCCAGCCGAGACGCCCAGCCACAGGAGGCGGTTCAGCAGGAACGGCCCTTCCAGTGCGAGCAGGCGCGTGTTCCGCTCATGCTCGGTCCAGTACCGCGTCTGCGCGAAGAAGGCGGACAGGCCGAACGGGTCCAGCAGCGAGGCGCGCGTCATCGCCTCGGAAGTCTGTGGCGCGGCCCCCGCCATCAGCGGCGAGTCCCCCAGCATGGACCCCACGAAGTACAGCGCGTACAGGAAGACGGCCCCGATGTAGCTGGCCAGCGCGCTGCGCGTCAGCACCGAGATGGCGAACAGCAGCGACGCCGCGAAGAGCAGGTTGGGCAGCACCATCACCGCGAGCGCCCACACGTAGCGGAGCACCTCCGTGCTCCCGAGCCGCTCCGGGTCCACGGCCATCACCCGGGGCGCCAGCATCAGCCCCAGCGCGGTGACGGCGAACACCGTGAGCGCCGCCAGCAGCGCCCCCGCGAACCGCGCGAACAGGTACATGGGCTTGCCGATGGACGTGGCGTAGACCAGCTCCTCCATCTTGTGCTCGCTGTCCCGCAGCGCCGCGTTCGCACAGAAGAGGCTGAGCGCGAAGATGGAGAACAGCGACAGCAACCCCATCGACTGCATGACGGAGTGCGGCGAGTTGATGTGAACATTGTCCGGGCCGTAGCCCGTCCCCACGAAGAGGAAGGCCAGCCCCAGGAAGGCCGCCACCGCGACGTAGAAGGCGACCTGGCGCGTCTGGTAGCGCCACTCGAAGCGCAGCACTTCGCCGAGCATGGTGCCCCCTCAGGCCGCGCTCCGCCCGGCGAGGGCGGAGAAGTAGACGTCTTCCAGGTCCGGCGGCACCGGCTCGAAGCCCGCGCCCGGTGGGCCGTCCGACAGCACGCGCAGCACCGTCTTCCCCCCGGACAGCTGCGTGGACAGCACGGAGAGGGAGGCGCGGTGCCCGGCGACCTCCTGCTTCTCCACCGTCTTGCGCCACACGCGTCCGGCCAGCTCCGCGACGAGCGTCTCGGGAGCGCCCTCCCGCAGCACCCGGCCCTCGGACAGGATGGCCATCCTCGGGCAGAGCTGGCGCACGTCCTCGACGATGTGCGTCGACAGGAGGACGACGACGTTCTCCCCCACCTCGCCGAGGAGGTTGTGGAACCGGTTGCGCTCCTCCGGATCCAACCCCGCCGTGGGCTCGTCGACGATGAGCATCCGCGGGTCGCCCAGCAGGGCCTGGGCAATGCCGAAGCGCTGCCGCATGCCTCCCGAGAAGCCGCTGACCGCCTTCTTCCGGTGCGCGTAGAGGTTCGTCTGGTGCAGCAGCGCGTCCACCTGCTCCCGGCGCCGCCGCCGGTCCGTCAGCCCCTTCAGCACGCCCAGGTGGTCCAGCAACTCGCTGGCGGACACGCCGGGGTACACGCCGAAGTCCTGCGGCAGATAGCCCAGGCGCTGACGGTGCGCCCGCGGGTCCGCGAGCACGTTGGCCCCGTCGAAGGTGAGCGCCCCCGCGTCCGGCTCCTGGAGCGTGGCCAGGATGCGCATGAGCGTGGACTTCCCGGCGCCGTTGGGACCGAGCAGCCCGAACAGGCCCCGCTCAATCGTCAGGTCGATGCCCTGGAGCGCACGCACCCCATTCGGATAGGTCTTCGACACGGCGCGGATGTGCAGCATGGGTCCCGCGTGTACGGGCCACCCCGCCCCCCATTGCATCCCCCGCTCACACCTCCAGCAGCACGTACCGCTGGTCCGGGGTGTGCTTCGCCAGCAGTGGCATGGCCACGTTGTAGACGGGGATGCCGCTCTTGGTCTTCCCGTTGCGCGCGCCATGGTGCGCGTGCCCGTGGAAGACGGCCTCCGCGCCGTAGTGGTCAATCGGCATCGACAGCCGGCTCGTCCCGAGGAACGGGCGAATCTCGATGTTCTCCCCGTCCAGCGTCTCCGGCACCGGGGAGTAGTGCATGATGACCACCTTCTTCTCCGTGTCGAGGTGGCTCAGCGCGGCCTCCAGCTTGAGGGACTCGGTGACGGCCTCCTGCACGAAGGCCTTCGTCTGGCCCTCGCCGAACGCCTGCAGCGTGGCATTGCCAAAGCCCCCGCCGAAGCCCTTCACCCCCGCCACGCCCAGCACCTTCTCGAAGATGAAGTGGTCCCCGTCGAGCAGGTGCACGCCGGCCTTGGACAGCTCGCTGCAGATCTCCTTGGACTGGTTGTGCTCGTAGTCGTGGTTGCCCAGCACCGCGGCACACGGTACGCGCAGGGCGGACAGCTCCTCCGCCAGCACCTTGCCCTCTTCAATCATTCCCCTATCGGTGAGGTCCCCGCACAGCACGAGCAGGTCCGCCGTGGCGTTCACCTGTTTGACGAGCTGTCTGAAGCGTCCGTGCTGGTCCTCGCGGCAGTGAAGGTCACCGACTGCCGCCAACCGAATTTTCGAACTCGGATCGCGCGCCACGCTCGTCTCCCTGCTGTCGTTCGTTCTCGTCCCAGGCCCGCCCGTCGCGGAAACCCCAGTGGTGGATGTCCACGTGATAGTTCACCCGCGAGATGAGATTCCCGCGGCACAGCTTGTCCTCCCAGTGCCCGTCACGGATGGTGTGCAGCGTGCGGCTCATCAGCTCCGCCATCACCCAGTCCGGAATCAGGTCCCTCTCGGACGGGTAGGAGAACCGGAACATCATCACGTGGCTGAGCAGCACCTCCCAGTACCGGTCGAAGCGGCGCATCAGCCGCTCCCAGTCCATGGCTTGCCCCGCCTTGAGGAACAGGTGATTCACGTCCGAGCCGTCATACCGCTCGCGCTCATTCACGAAGGCCTTGGACCAGATCATCTCCTCGGCGGGAGCCACCAGACACTCGTGCCCGAAGATGGTGGCCGTCTTCGCATGGGTGAACCACTCGTCGTCCACCACCGCCACGCCGTTGCCGGACGAGAAGATGAAGTCGACGAAGTACTCGCCCTTGAAGGCCTTGTAGAGCCACACCTCGTCCGCGCGCTCGGTGCGCCAGCCGTCCTTCTCCAGCACCTCGAGCGCTCGGAGCGCGTCGCGCTTGCGCGGGAAGAGGTCCAGGTCCTTCGTGTCCCGGTAGATGCCGGTATAGGTGGCGTACGCGTACGCCCCACCCACCACGAAAGGCACCCCCGCGTCCGCGAGCAGCCCAATCGCCCTGGCGCGGGCGTTGATCTCGTCCGGAGCCCGGGCTCGCTCGGCCAGCGACGCATCCGTGCCCATGTCCCCGGGATGGTTGGGGTGTCTCTTTTCCATGCGCGAAAGGTAGGGACGCCGGAATTCCGCCGTGCGAAGGCCGGGTGAAAATGCCTGGGGAGCGGACAGCCGACCGCCAAGCTGTTGAATTTCCAATGCTTTCTACCTTCCAGCAGGCGCCTTTTCTGTTTTCGGGCGGGGCTGTGTCCATAGGGGCGAACCCACTGCCGCACGGCCCCCCGGGGCGCGCGGAAAGGAAGCTGGACCATGCTGCGCAAGAGCCTGCTGTGTGCCGCCGCCCTCGTGTTCGTTGGCTGTGACTCCACGAAGAACGACGAGGACTCGTTCCGTGACGGCCTTCCCTCCAAGGAGATGGTGGAGATGAAGACGCCGAAGAAGAACGGCCAGGGGCTGACGGCGTTCTACGGCCAGGGCCAGACGGCGGAGTACCTCGCGCTCACCGTGGGCGCGGCGGCGACGGTCAACGGCGGCACCGCCTGGGTGCTCAACCTCATCGAGGAAATCGTCAAGCACACGCCCACCACCATCGAGGGAGACGTGGCCGTGTGGGGGCCGCACACGGACGCGCTCAGCCCCACCACGTGGAAGCTGACCGTCACGCGCTCGGACGACGACAGCTACTCCTGGGTGTTGGAGGGCAAGGCGAAGACGGCGGACGACGCGGCCTTCGTGGCGATTCTGTCCGGCACGCACACGGTGGCGGTGGATGACGACGGCGAGCGCGTGAAGGGCTTCGGCGCCGGCGAGTTCCTCATCGACTGGGAGAAGATCCGCACCCTGCCTGACTCCAACCAGGAGGAGATGGGCACCGCGGAGATTCGCTACTCGCGCACGGACGCGAAGGCGGTGGCCTCGGTGGACGCGGAGTTCCGTCAGATTCGCGACGAGGACGCGCCGGGCACGCGCATCGACGCGAACTACCGCTTCAAGCAGGCCCCGGGCGCCGGGGGCGAGCTGGACTTCGTCATCAAGAAGGACATCGACACGGACCCCGTCCGCGCGAAGATTGAAAACCTGGCCATCAAGAGCCGCTGGGAGGCCACGGGGGCTGGCCGCTCGGACATCAAGCTGTCGGGCGGGGACCTGTTCGGTGAGGCGACCGTGAGCGAGTGCTGGGACAGCAACTTCCTCAGCGGCTACTTCGCGGTCAGCTTCAACCCCGCTGTCGGGTACGGGACGGTGAGCGCCTGCGGCAGCTTCAGCACCGCGGTCTACTCCACGCTGTGAGCGGCTCGCGGTAGTCTGCGGCGCGTGACAGGAACGAGCCAGCCGGTCCTCAAGGTGATTCCAGGTGGAGCCCACCCGGACCGGCGGGCCCTCATGCGCGAGCTGTACACGAAGTACGGCGGCAGTGTGATGGGACGCTGCCGCTACCTGCTGAAGGACGCGACGAAGGCAGAGGACGCGATGCACGACGTGTTCGCCCGCGCCCTCACCCATGGCGAGGACTTCCGTGCGGAGGCCTCGCCGCTGACGTGGCTGATGAAGATTGCAACGAATCACTGCCTCAACCAGCTCCGCTCCGAACAGGCGGGCTGGCGGCGGTGGTTCGAGCGGGACGAGGCGGCGCGCTCGGAAGGGCATGGAGGCCAGGGCGAGATGGAGACGCGCGACCTGGTGCGCCGGCTGCTGTCGAAGGTGGATGTGGAGACGCAGGCGGCGGTGGTCCACTACCACGTGGACGGGATGACACTGGAAGAGGTGGCGGCGATGCTGGGGCGCTCGGTCCCCACCATCCGCAAGAGGCTGGAGCGCTTCGCCGAACTGGGCGGAGAGGAGCTGAGGGTTCCATGAGCGCGCACGAGTCGGAGTGGACATTGCGCCGCCTGAGCGCCGGAGAGCTGGCCGCCGCCGAGGCCGCCCGGGTCCAGGCCCATGCGACCTCCTGCACGGTGTGTGGCCCGGCCCTCCGCGAGCTTCAGCAGGAGCAGGCCCGCTTCGAGACGGCGGTGCCCTTCGAGCGCTTCGAGGCAGGCGTGGAGCGCGCGGTGCAGCGGCAGCGGCGGAGCGAGTCCTTCCGCGCGCCCCCTCGCCGCTGGGTGGCGACGACGGTGGCGATGGCCGCCTCGGTGCTGGTGGTGCTCCTGGTCCGGCCCCTGCTGGGTGACGTGGGCCGGGAGACGGGCACCAATCGAATCAAGGGCGGCGCGGTGGCGGAGCTGCGCATCGGCGGTGGCCTGGGCCCGCAGCGCGAGGCCCGCCCCGACGCGCCCGAGGCGCTGGAGCCGGGCGAGCGGGTGATGTTGGGCTACCAGGCGGATGGGCACCGGTACGTGGCGGCGGTGTCGGTGGACGCCATCGGCGAGGTGACGCCGCTGCACCCGGAGTCGGGCACCAGCCCCGCGGTGGAGTCCGGGACGGACATGCACTGGCTGCCGGACAGCTGGGAGCTGACGGGCTCCGGCGCCGAGCGTGTGGTGCTGGTGCTGCTGGACGCGCCCCTGCCCGTGGACACGCTGGTGGACGCGGCGAAGCGCGCCTTCCAGGCGGCGAACGGCGACGTGGAGCACATGGCGCCGCTCGACGTGCCGGGTGAGCAGACGCACTGGGTGCTGCTGAAGCCATGAGCGCCCTCCCCTCCACCCTCCGGGCCCTGGCCGTGGCGCTCGCCCTGGTGGCGACAGCCGCGCACGCCGACGTGCTGCGCCGCTTCGCGCTGGTGGCCGGCAACGACGAGGGCGGCGGCGACACGCGCCCCCTGCGCTTCGCCCAGGACGACGCGCGGAAATTCCACTCGCTGCTCCAGCGGCTGGGCGGCGTGGCCCCGGGTGACGCGAAGCTGCTGCTCAACGAGGACTCGAAGGACTTCCTCAAGGCGCTGGCGGAGCTGGAGGCCCGCACTCGCGAGGCCCGCGCCCGGGGCGAGCGCACCGCGCTCATCGTCTACTACTCCGGCCACGCGAAGGACGGCTCGCTGCGGCTGGGCGACTCGCGGCTGGGCTTCGAGGACCTGAAGCGCCGGCTGTCGGAGGCGCCCGCGGACATGCGCATCGCCATCCTGGACTCGTGCCGCTCCGGCACGCTGACCCGGACGAAGGGCGCGCGGCGGGCCCCGGCCTTCGAAATCGAGTCCGGGGCTGCACGGGACGCGCGCGGCCTGGTCATCCTCACCTCGAGCGCGGCGGACGAGGACTCGCAGGAGTCGGACGCGCTGGGCGGCAGCTACTTCTCGCACCACCTGGCCAGCGGCCTGCTGGGCGACGCGGACCGCAGCGGCGACGGCCGGGTGACGCTGTTCGAGGCGTACTCGCATGCGTACGCGCGCACGGTGGCGGACACGGCGGCCAGCAGCGCGGGCCCGCAGCACCCCACCTTCAGCTACGACCTCGCGGGCAACGGGGACCTGGTGCTGACGGACCTGCGGGCCAGCGGCGAGGGGCTGCTGGTGCCGGGCGCGGCCCCCGCGGGCCTGTACTACTTCGTGGACCCGGGCGGCATGGTGGTGGCGGAGCTGGACAAGACGGTGGACGTGGAGCGCCGCGTGGCGCTGGCGCCGGGGACGTACCGGGTGAAGCGCCGCCTTCAGGACCGGCTGCGCATCGGCGAGGTGGAAGTGCCCCGCGGGCGCGCGACGGTGCTGGAGGAAGCGCGGCTGCGCGACGCCCCCTTCTCCGACGACCCGGTGAAGGGCGAGGCGCGGGACGGCGGCGCGTGGTGGACGGTGGGGCTGTCGGGCGGCGTGCAGTCCTTCCTCGACGCGCCCACGCGCGACACGCTGTTCCTCTCCGTGGGCCTGCTGGGCGCGGAGGCGCAGCTTCACGACTACTTCCGCCGGGACTGGGTGTGGGGCGTGGACGTGGCGGTGGGCGGGAAGCAGGCGGTGCTGGCGCTGCCCACGCTGGCCGGGCCGGCCTACCGCTACTCGGTGACGAGCCTGGGCACCACGCTCACCGCCGAGTGGCCGAAGGGCCGCATCACTCCCTTCGTGGGCGGGCGGATGGCGTACCTCATCCTCCGGCGCGACTTCGACGACGACGCGTTCCCGGACCAGAAGTTCTCCATGTTCTCCCCGGGCCTGGTGACGGGGCTGCGCTGGAAGCCGCTGTCGCGCGTGCACCTCACCGGGCAGGCCCGGCTCCACTACCTCCAATACACCGTCGATGAGCAGCGCTCGCTGGGCTACTGGGAGCTGGGCGCGCTCCTCACCTACCAGCCATGAGGAAGCACGCGATGCGACATCTGGCGATGGCCTGTCTGTGCCTGGCGGCGGCCGCGTGCGGCGGCGACTTCTCCAACGACGACCTGGAGTTCCTCAACGCGCTGCCGCGCCGCGAGGACCTGGCCGCGAAGCTGCCCACCAGCAGCGAGGGGCGCTCGGGCGGTGGGCTGACGGCGCGCAAGGCCGGGCTCGTGGTGAACCTGGGCGAGGTGTCCGAGCTTGTCACCGACACCGAGGAGACGGGGCTCAACTTCAACACGGCGGTGGACGGGCTGCTGACGCTGCTGGAGAACATCCGCTCCGTGTCGCCCACGACGCGTGAGCCGGACCGGCGGGTGTGGGGGCCGTTCAAGGACAAGGACAACCCGGGCTTCGACGTGCGCTTCGTCATGGAGCGCCAGGAGCTGCGCTTCGACTACCAGCTGGAGTACCGCCGCACGGGCGAGGACGACCAGGCGTGGTGGGCCTTCCTGTCGGGCACCTTCCAGGCGGACTCGGGCATCCGCAAGGGCGTGGGCGCCCTCCACCTGGACGTGAAGCGGGCGGTGCAGGAGGACTTCCCCTCCAGTGGCCTGTCGGTGCTGGACCGGCTGGACATCGACTACCAGACGAAGACCCTGCCCACCCGGGTGGAGATGGTCTTCACCCCCCGGGGAGGCCTGACGGCGCCCGTCCGCTACAGGTACCGCGAGGCGGAGGGCAACCTGGGGGAGATGCGCTTCCAGTTGCCCGACACGGACCTGGTCGTCGGCGGCCGCCTGGAGGACGTGGAGCTCACCACCCGCTGGGCCCCGGACGGCCGGGGCATGGGGGTGCTGGAGGTGCTGGACGGGGACATCAAGGGCGCGAAGTACACCGAGTGCTGGAACGCCCTGGGCCGCGTCACCTTCCTCTCGCGCAGCTGGGACTTCTTCAACCCGACGGAGGGCGTCCGCGCCACCTGCCCGGACTTCTCCGCGCTGGACGAGTAGCCGGGAAGCAGGCTGGCGGCCACGGCCTGTCAACGGGCTGGCAGCCTGTCAGGCGAGGGCGAATGTGAAACCTTTGGCGTGAAACGTCACTGGTATAGTGCGCGCCATGAGTGATGGGCAGAAGTCCGGGGAGCGCGCAAAGCGTCCGGGGACACTGAAGAGCCTGGCGCTGGCCATGGCCTCCTGGCGAACGGCCTCGGTGACGCTGCTCTCGTTCTCGTCGGGCCTGCCGCTGGGCCTCGTCTGGATTGCGATTCCCGACTGGCTGCGCAGCGCCGGCGTGGACATCCGCGTGGTGGGCCTCGTCACGCTGGCCCAGGCCCCCTGGTCCTTCAAGTTCCTCTGGTCCCCGCTGATGGACCGCTACGTGCCGCCCTTCTGGGGCCGGCGGCGGGGGTGGATGGCGCTGGCACAGGTGGCCCTCTTCATCACCACGCTGGCGGTGGCGGGCGTGGGCGGCCACCCGGAGGCCGCGTGGGTGGTGGGCGCGCTGGCCATGGCGGTGGCCTTCTCCGCGGCCACGCAGGACATCGCCATCGACGCGTACTCGGTGGAGGTGCTGCGCAAGGAGGAGCAGGGCGTCGCGGTGGGTGCGCGCGTGGCGTTGTACCGCGCGGCCATGTTCATCGCCGGCTCGGCGGCCATTACGCTCGCGGGACGGATTTCGTGGAGCCTGGTCGTCGTGGGACTGGCGGTGCTCTACATCCCGCTGCTCCTCGTCACCCGCTTTGCGCCGGAGCCCGAGGAGCGTGTGCCGCCCCCGCGCTCGCTCAAGGACGCCGTCTGGTACCCCTTCGTGGGCTTCCTCCAGAGGCACCGCGCGCTGGAAATCCTGGCGTTCGTCTTCGCGTACAAGCTGGCGGACAACCTGGGCGGCTCGCTGCTGCGCCCCTTCCTGGTGGACATGGGCTACAGCGCCACCGACCGCGGCGTGGCGCTGGGCACCATCGGCCTGTTCGGCACCATTGCCGGCACGCTGGTGGGCGGCGCGTGGACCACGGTGCTGGGGCTGGGCCGGGCGCTGTGGGTATTCGGCGTGGTGCAGATTGTCTCCAACGTGGGCTACGTCCTCGTGGCGCGCGCCGGGGCGCCGAATCAGCTGCTGATGTACTCGGCCATCGGCTTCGAGCAGGTGACGCAGGGCCTGGGCACCGGCGCATTCTCCGTGCTGCTCTTGCGGCTCACCCAGAAGCGCTTCTCCGCCACCCAGTTCGCGCTCCTCTCCAGCCTCTTCTCCATCCCCCGCGTGGTGGCCGGCCCCATCAGCGGCTTCGCCGTCCATGCCATGGGCTGGGAGCAGTTCTTCTGGTTCACCATGGTGGCGGGAGTCCCAGGCCTGCTGCTGCTCGCGCGCTTCGTGCCCATCGGCGTGAAGGAGCCCAACTTCGACGTCGAGGCCCAGGTCCGTCCGGCCACCCGGGCGATGAGCCGGGGGGCCCTGACGACGGCCGCCGTGCTCTCGGGCGTGGCGGGCATCCTGTTGGGAGGCCTGACGACGGCGCTGCTCGGCGCGATGCAGGCCGTGCGCACGAAACCCGAGGCGGGGTTCGACTTCGGCGCGGCCCTGTCCACGATGTTCCAGCCCGCGTCCGTCACCGACTGGGTGACGCTCGCCGGCATCTTCATCTTCGGGCTGGTGGTGGGGCTGCTCACCGCCGCCGCGCTCGCCGCGCGCTCCGGCGCCTTCTACATCCCCGAGGAGGAGGCCCCGCCCACGTCCACCCCGGGCGCGGCCGAGGCCCGCTGAAGGCATCCGGGGCGCGGGCGGCTGCTCGCGAGTCCACAGCCGCCCTCCCCGGCGGCGTGGGTATTGCCTGACGCAGCGCGGAAGGCCTCCGCCACGGTGTACCGGAGTACAGGCACGTCACATGGTGGATCCATCCGCCGCGCGGCGTGCCTATGGTGGGCGGCGCTATGGCCCACCCTCTCGCTGGCAAGCCCCCACCGGAAGAACTCCTCATCAATCCCGAGAAGCTGCGCGCCCAGTACTACGCCGAGCGTCCGGATGTGAATGTACCGGAGCAGCGCGTCGCCTTCGGCACGTCCGGCCACCGCGGCTCCTCCGCGCGCCGCAGCTTCAACGAGGCCCACATCGTCGCGGTGACGCAGGCCGTCTGCGAGTACCGCAAGCAGCAGGGCATCGACGGCCCGCTGTTCCTGGGCAAGGACACGCACGCGCTCTCCGACCCGGCCCAGCAGACGGCGATGGAGGTGCTCGCGGCCAACGGCGTGCAGGTGCGCTTCAGCGACATCGCCACGCCCACGCCCGTCATCTCGCACGCCATCCTCACCTACAACCAGGGGCGCACCTCCGGGCTCGCGGACGGCATCGTCATCACCCCGTCCCACAACCCGCCCGAGGACGGCGGCATCAAGTACAACCCGCCCAACGGCGGCCCCGCGGACACGAATGTCACCGGCGGCGTCGAGCGCCGCGCCAACGACTTGCTGGCCAGCGGCAACGCGGGCGTACAGCGCGTCCCCTACGAGCGGGCGCGCACCGCCCCCACGGTGAAGCCGTACGACTTCATCACCCCGTACGTGGAGGACCTGGGCAACGTCGTGGACATGGAGGCCCTGCGCGGCGCGAAGCTGAAGATTGGCGCGGACCCGCTCGGCGGCTCCAACCTGGCCTACTGGGAGCCCATCGCCACGCGGTACGGGCTGAACCTGCACGTGGTCAACCCCACGCTGGACCCGACGTTCCGCTTCATGACGTTGGACCATGACGGGAAGATCCGCATGGACTGCTCGTCGCCGTACGCCATGGCCAACCTGGTGCGGCTGAAGGACCAGTACGACATCGCCTTCGGCAACGACGCGGACTCGGACCGGCACGGCATCGTCACCCGCAGCATCGGGCTGATGAACCCGAACCACTACCTCGCGGTGGCCATCGGCTACCTCTTCCACTACCGGCCCGGCTGGAAGCCTGGCACCGCGGTGGGCAAGACGCTGGTGAGCAGCAGCCTCATCGACCGCGTGGCGAAGGAGCTGGGCCTCCGCGTCGTCGAGGTGCCGGTGGGCTTCAAGTGGTTCGTGGATGGGCTGGCGGACGGCTCGCTCGGCTTCGGTGGCGAGGAGAGCGCCGGCGCGTCCTTCCTCCGCCGCGACGGCACCGTGTGGACCACGGACAAGGACGGCATCATCATGGACCTGCTCGCGGTGGAAATCCTCGCCGTCACCGGCAAGGACCCGGGCGAGCACTACAAGGAGAAGGCCGCGAGGTTCGGCGCGCCGCACTACACGCGCATCGACCAGGCGGCAACGCCCGCGCAGAAGGCCGCGCTCAAGAAGCTGTCGCCGGACTCGGTGAAGGCCACCATGCTCGCGGGCGAGCCCATCCTCCAGCGCCTCACCCGCGCCCCCGGCAACAACGCGGACATCGGCGGGCTGAAGGTGGTGTCCGAGAACGGCTGGTTCGCCGCCCGCCCCTCCGGCACCGAGGACGTCTACAAAATCTACGCGGAGAGCTTCCTCGGCGAGCCGCACCTTCAGGCCATCGTCCAGGAGGCCAAGGGCATCGTCGACGCGGCCTTCGCGTCGAAGTAGCGGATTCAAGGCTGGACCCGGACTCCTCCGCGCGCTTGCATGGGCCGGAGGAGCCGCTCCCGCCCATGGAAACCGTGAAGCTCGTCCTGCAGTACGTGCTCGCCCTGCTGATGGTGGCCGCGGGGGTGAACCACTTCCGCAACCCGCGCTTCTACCTGCGCATCATGCCGCCGTACCTGCCATGGCACGGGCCGCTCGTGTTCCTCAGTGGCGTGGCGGAGGTAGTGCTGGGAGTGGGGCTGGTGGTGCCGCAGACGAGCCGGCTTGCCGCGTGGGGCCTCATCGCCCTCTTCGTGGCCGTGTTCCCCGCCAACCTCTACATGACGATGAATCCGGAGCGCTTCAAGAAGCTGCACCCCGCGCTGCTCTGGCTGCGGCTGCCCCTGCAGGGCGTCCTCATCCTCTGGGCCTGGTGGTACACCTGAGCCGCTAGCAAGCCCGGGTGTGCCCGAGGGACGTGCTCAACCGCGCGAGAGCATCACCGTGCGGTTGCGCAGGTCGATGGTCGCCAGGATGACGGCGCGCTTCGGCTGGGTGCGCTGCTCCTCGAACTTCAGCCGGAAGGCCAGCACGCCGGTCCGGTTCGTGTCCTGGAGGTCCACCTGGAAGACGATGCGGCCGGGGAGCTGCACGACGCGCATGGCGCCGAGCAGGTTCACGTAGCGCGCCGGCAGCAGCTGCGCGTCGTCGGCGCTGATGACGCACGCCTGCGGCGCCTGTCCGGGGTTGAAGGTCACCTTCGGGCCCAGCCGGAGGTCCACCGCCGCGCTGCGGGAGCTCAGCGGCGTGAGGATCTTGCCGCTGACGATGTCGGGCTCGGCCGGCAGCGCGCTGCCCGTGCGGCAGGTGATCTTCGCCTCCTCCAGCTCGTCGTCCCCCAGTAGCGAGTAGGAGCGCCGCTCCGTCCCGGCCTCTTCGCGGACCTCCAGGTCCTCGCTCGACTCCAGGCCCGTGTACTCATCGCGATGGCTGCTCATGTCCGTGTCCCTTTCTGGCTTGCGGCCCGCGACTGGCGGGCCGTGGCTGCGTTTCAAAAGGGACTACGAGCCCCCCACGGACGTGGATGGGCAGGCGCGCGCACTGGCGGCGGGAGCTCCCTGCCCCGCCCCCACCCCGGGTGGGAGCGCCTGTCCGCCCGCCGGCCCTGCCGGTGCGTCCTTCCTTGACTCGACGGGGGGCGCTCTTTAGGTTTCACCGCTTTCAGTAGCCCCACCGAAATCCGAAGGACGTTCCATGGCTCGCGTTACCGTCGAAGACTGCCTCCCCCTCGTCGACAACCGGTTCGCGCTGGTGCTGCTCGCGGCCAAGCGCGCGCGCCAGCTCATGGCGGGCGCCCGCCCCATCATCGAGTCCTCCAAGAACAAGCCCCCCGTGCTCTCGCTGCGCGAGGTGGCCACCGGCCACGTGAAGTTCGACCGTGACGTGCGCGAGGCGCTGTCCGGCAAGTACACCGTCGAGAAGCCCTGAGCTTCCGGGCTCCGGAAGCCCTTCGAAGTCCTACTCCTTCCCGGGTGTCCTCACCGGGAGGGGGGCTTCCGGGAGCAGGCCCTGTGAGCGCAGCCAGCGCACCGCGCGCGACGCCACGGCCTTCTCCCCCTTGTAGCCGAGCATGGGCACCAGCTGTGCCATCGGCACCCACCGCACCTCGTCCACCTCCACGCGCGGCCCCGGCAGCGGCCCCAGCGCGCCTTCCTGGTAGCGGAAGAGGAAGAAGTGGACGCGCTTGAAGATGCGCTGTCCCCGGAACTGGTAGACGTAGCGGATCTCCCCCAGTGGCGCCATGAGCGTCACGGTGAGCCCCGTCTCCTCGTGCACCTCGCGGCTCGCCGTCTGCTCCGGGCTCTCACCCGGGTCCACGTGCCCCTTGGGCAGCGCCCACAAGGGTCGCCCATGGGGACGAATGACGGCGACCTCCCAGGTGCCGGCACTCTCCCGGATGACGACCCCTCCTGCGGACGCCTCGCGTGGCATGCTTGGCCACCCTACCTGAAGCCGGCGTGCGGGTGCTCACCCTCCGTGCGCGAAATGGCGCAGCTTGGCCTCCGCCCCCAGCCGGTAGGCGTAGCGCAGGTCCCCCAGCAGCCGATCCAACCGCCGCCCCGTGACGTGCCCCATCAGCCGGGTACAGAAGAGGCGCGACAGCCGGTTGGCCTCCTGGTAGCGCCACCTTTCCTGCGCGGACAGCCGCTCCCGGTAGGACACCCGCTGGAACAGGCGCGAGAGCAGCTCCTCCGCCCAGGCGCCCACGCCCTCGCCCCAGCGGTGCAGCAGGCACACGGCGAACTTGTCCACCTCCGCCTGCGCCTCCAGCTCCAGCAGCGACACCGTCCGCCCGTGCGCCGCAGTGTGCGCCACGTAGAGGAAGTGGCTGACGCCCTCGGCCACCTGGCAGTAGCCGTCCAGGTCGCCGTCCAGCAGGTACCCCAGCGGGCCCACCTCATAGGGCTTCAGCCGGTCCAGCAGCGCGGGGGACAGGTACAGCGCCAGCTCCAGGTCCTCCCCGTCCTCGTGGACGAGCAGCTCCTCCTCGCCGCGCCCCGTGCCGCCCAGCTGCACCGCGGCCTCCGTGTCCACGACGAAGACCTCCGCCCTCGCCTCGCACGTGAAGCCGTAGATGGCCTCCAGGTGGTCCTGCACGCGACCAATCATCGCCGCCTCCCGTGACGTGCCGTGACGTGTCGCGCCCGCTAGTTGGGAAGCCCCTTGGGCGGGGGCACCATCCCCGCGTCCGCCAGCACCCGCTCCAGCCGGTCATTCCCGGTGCGAGACCAGGACTCGTAGACCTTCAGGGCGCCGCTCGGCCCGGCCTTCACCATGCCGCGCGCGGCAATCTCCTCCAGGACCTCCACCAGCTCCCGGAACTTGTCGCGCAGCTCGCGGTACACCTGCGCCGCCGGGGACAGCTCCGCCACCTGCCCGTACGCCGTGCCGCCCATCTGGATGTAGTAGTCGGGCCCCACCACCCCGCTCTGCAGCGCGCCGGAGAAGAAGCCCGCCGTGTACAGCGAGACGTCCCCCAGCCGCCGCAGCGTGCGGATGCGCTCGTTGCGCTCCTGCTGCAGCGCCTGGTGGTAGAGCACCGCCAGCGGCTCGTGCCCCTTGCGGCCGTCCTCCTCGCGGGAGAACAGCTTGTCGGTGAGCGCGAACTCCGACAGCAGGTTCACCAGGTAGAACTCCGTCACCTCGGTGATGACCACCCGCTGCCGCCCGATGACCTCGTCCAGGAGCGACTTGAAGAACTCCGTCAGCGACAGGGACGCCACCAGTTCACTCATTGACACCTCCCGCCTGACCCGGGGGCCACTGTGCCCCCGGGAGGACAAGGAAAGGGTACCAATGGGCCCCGACGCTCGCAAAGGTGAGTTCCAATGATTCCAGGCACTTGCGTTAGCACTCGCCCCCCGCGAGTGCTAATCCGGGCCCACCGGCCACACGGCCGGACCGGCGGGAATAATCAACGTCGGGAATAGAAAAAGCACAGCAATGCCAGGGATTTGGCAGCCAATGCGACGTCAGTCCGGCATCGCTTGACGGGTCGACTTCCCTGGTTATTATCCGCCGCGCCTAGGCGTTAGCACTCGCGAGGTGCGAGTGCTAATGCCGCGGGTCGTCACGACCCATTAACCCCCAAGCGGCGTCCCGGCCGGCAGTCACCTCAAGGCCGGGCGCCACATAAAGGAGCGACCATGAAGATTCGTCCCCTGCAGGATCGGCTCATCGTCAAGCGCGTCGCCGAGGAGACCAAGACCAAGGGCGGTCTCTTCATCCCCGACACGGCGAAGGAGAAGCCCCTCGAGGGCAAGGTCATCGCCGTGGGCAACGGCAAGGTGCTCGAGGACGGCAAGGTCCGTCCGATGGACATCAAGGCCGGTGACACCATCCTGTTCAGCAAGTACGCCGGCACCGAGATCAAGCTCGACGGCGAAGAGCACCTGATCCTCCGTGAGGAGGATGTGCTCGGCGTGCTCGAGAAGTAATCGCCTTCCTTCCCACCTCTTTCCTTCAAGGAACCATCCCCATGGCGAAGGACATTCTGTTCGACGTACGCGCCCGCGAGGCCATCCTCCGTGGCGTCAACATCCTGGCTGACGCGGTCAAGGTCACCCTCGGCCCCAAGGGCCGCAACGTGGTCATCGAGAAGAGCTTTGGCTCGCCCACCATCACCAAGGACGGTGTGACGGTCGCCAAGGAAATCGAGCTGGAGAACCGGTTCGAGAACATGGGCGCGCAGATGGTCAAGGAGGTCGCCTCCAAGACGTCTGACGTCGCCGGTGACGGCACCACGACGGCCACCGTGCTGGCGCAGGCCATCTTCCGCGAGGGCGCGAAGCTGGTCGCCGCGGGTCACAACCCGATGGAGATCAAGCGCGGCATCGACAAGGCCGTGGCCATCATCGTCGCCGAGCTGAAGAAGCTGGCGAAGCCCACCAAGGGCCAGAAGGAAGTTGCCCAGGTCGGCACCATCTCCGCTAACGGCGATGCCACCATCGGCCAGATCATCGCGGACGCGATGGAGAAGGTCGGCAAGGAGGGCGTCATCACGGTGGAGGAGGCCAAGGGCCTGGAGACCACCCTGGACGTGGTCGAGGGCATGCAGTTCGACCGCGGCTACCTCTCCCCGTACTTCGTGACGGACCCGGAGCGCATGGAGGCCGTCCTCAACGACGTCCTCATCCTCATCCACGAGAAGAAGATCTCGTCGATGAAGGACCTGCTGCCCATCCTGGAGCAGGTGGCGCGCGCCGGGAAGCCGCTGCTCATCATCGCCGAGGAGGTCGAGGGCGAGGCCCTGGCCACCCTGGTGGTGAACAAGATCCGCGGCGTGCTGAACGTGTGCGCGGTGAAGGCGCCGGGCTTCGGTGACCGCCGCAAGGCCATGCTCGAGGACATCGCCACCCTGACGGGCGGCCGGCTCATCGCCGAGGACCTGGGCATCAAGCTGGACACGCTGACGCTCCAGGACCTGGGCCGCGCCAAGCGCATCACCATCGACAAGGACAACACCACCATCGTCGACGGTGCCGGCGGCCAGAAGGACATCGAGGCGCGCGTGAAGCAGATCCGCGCGCAGATCGAGGAGACCTCCAGCGACTACGACCGCGAGAAGCTCCAGGAGCGGCTGGCGAAGCTGGTGGGCGGCGTGGCCGTCATCAACGTCGGTGCCGCCACCGAGACGGAGATGAAGGAGAAGAAGGCCCGCGTGGAGGACGCGCTCAACGCGACTCGCGCGGCCGTCGAAGAGGGCGTGGTGCCCGGCGGCGGCGTGGCCTTCATCCGGTGCCTCAAGGCGCTGGAAGGCCATGAGTTCACCGCCGGCGAGAAGTTCGGCGTGGACATCATCCGCCGCTCCGTCGAGGAGCCCCTGCGCCAGATTGTCGGCAACGGCGGCCTCGAGGGCAGCGTGGTGGTGAACAAGGTCAAGGAGGGCACGGGCTCGTTCGGCTTCAACGCCGCCACCGGCGCCTATGAGGACCTGCTGGCCGCGGGCGTCATCGACCCGGCCAAGGTGAGCCGCAGCGCGCTGCAGAACGCGGCGTCCGTGGCCTCCCTCATGCTCACCACCGAGGCCATGGTGGCGGAGCGTCCGAAGGAGGAGAAGGATGCCCCCGCCGGCGGTGGCGGCATGGGCGGCATGGGCGGTATGGGCGGCATGGGCATGTAGTCGCCCCCCACCCCGGCTCCCATGCCGGGGTGACTGCCTGACAGCGGCCTCCGGTTCCCCAAGGGAGCCGGGGGCCGTTGTGTTTTCCAGGCAAGGTGGCGGCGGGGGCTCCCGGCCCTTAGTTTGGTAGGCAAGAAGGAGGTGCTGCCCGTGAAGCCCGTGAAGATCTACACGACGACCTACTGTGGGTACTGCGTCCGCGCGAAGGACCTGCTCAAGCGCAAGGGCGTGGACTACGAAGAGGTGGACGTCACCGGAGACGACTCCATGCGCTCGAAGCTGGTGGAGATGAGCGGCGGCCAGCGCACCGTGCCGCAGATCTTCATCGGCGACACGCACGTGGGGGGCTACTCGGACCTGTCCCGGCTGGACACCGAGGGCCGGCTGGACCCGATGCTGGCCTGAGCCGGCGGCCAGGCAGGCGGGCGCCATGCTCCGCCTGCCCCGAAGTGCCGTGCCTACCTTCCCTCCCGTGGCACATCCCCTTTCCGCGGGAGGTAGCAATGGCAGGCGAAGCAGCGCAGACGGGCACCCGTGACGAGCACTACAACCTCATCAGCGCCCTGTATCACCTCCTCAAGGGCGCCTCGACGGGTGAGCAATACATCGCCGACGCCGAGGAAGCCGGCGACCAGGAGCTCGCCCAGTTCTTCCGCGACTGGCAGGAGGAGCAGCGCAACCTCTCCGAGCGCGCGAAGAACCTGCTCGGGACCCGGATGCTGGGCGGCGAGAAGGCCGGCACCGGCCGCAAGGCCAGGGCGGGCACCGGAAAGAGTGTCCCCACGCGCTCGGCGAGGGCCCAGAGCAACGCGGGCGTCCAGTCCGGCGGCAACGCCACGGACGACATCGTGGACGAGGAGTCCAAGGAGTCCTTCCCCGCCAGCGACTCGCCCGCGCGCTATTGAGCGGCGGCGCGCCCTCGGCGGCGCGGCCCCGGGCATGAGGGCCGCGCCGGTTTCTGGATTCGACGGGGCCGTTCGTCTTGGATGGAGGCTGTGACTCGCACGTCCCTCCTCGCACGCACGGCCCTGGGGCTGGTGGCCCTGGTGGCCCTGGCCTGCCGGGGCCCGTCCCTCCAGGTGAAGCATGACGTGCCCGCGGACCTCGGCGTGGCCGCGGTGGTGGTGTACCCGGTAGTCCTGCGCTGGGAGGCCCCCGCATGGCGCGCGGTGGAGGTGTCCCAGCGGCTGGTGGACGTGGCGCTGGCCGAGGCCAGCGCCGAGGCCCTCTTCTTCGGCCCCACGGAGGTGCGCGTGTACAGCCCGGAAGCGGACGACGCCTGGGCCGCCAGCGACGCGGTGGCGGTGCTGGCCCCGTATGGCGTGCGGCCGGAGGGGGCGCTGGTGCTGCGCGCCCGGGCGGAGCGGCGCGTCCAGGCCGGACAACGTGAAATGCTGGACAGTCGCGGCCGCAGCGTGGGCCAGAGTGTCAACGAGGCGGTGGTGTACCTGGGCACGGTGGAGGTGCTGCACCCCGCCAGCCGGACGGTGGTGCTGGAGGTGTCCGGCGAGGCCCCGGCGGACCCCTTCGCGGTAGCCACCGACGACGGCGCGGACCCCACCCCGGAGCTGACCGGACTGCTGGAGACGCTCACCCGCGAGGCCCTGAAGGGGCTGTCCGGCACGCTGAAGCCGCCGCGCGCCCCCTCGCCGCCCGTGGCCACGTCCGTGGCGTGGCTGCCCTGGGAGACGCTGGAGCTGGGGCCCGAGCTTGCCGGGAGGGATGTCCTCGACGCGGAGGTGCTTCGCCAGCAGCGCCTGCGCTTCGCCAACCCGGGCCTGGAACCCGCCCTCCTGGATGCCCTGGCCCGGCAGCCCGCCGGCCTGTACGTCCGCGAGGCCCCCCCGGGCGCGAAGCTGGCGGCGGGGGACCAGGTGCTGTCCCTCGACGGCCGCCCCGCCCCACCCCAGGCCCTCGCCCGGACGCGGCTGGCCCCCCTCCCGGTGGAAGCGCGGGTAAGAAAGGCCTCCGGGCAGATTGTTTCACTCTTGCTGCCTTGAAACTTCGTGGTGCGAGTCGTGCTTGCCCCCCTGGTCCCCTCGCACCTAAAGAGGACCCATGATGGAACCCAGGCCCGAGGTCACCCAGACCGCCCAGACGGAACAGGACGGCCGCACCACCCGCATTCCCATCCACGAGTGGACCGTGGAGGTGGTGGCCGGTCCGGATAAAGGCAAGAAGGTCACCAGCCAGGACGGGCTGGTACGCGTGGGCTCGGACCCCGCCAGCGACCTGGTGCTCACCGACAGCACGGTGAGCCGCCGCCACCTGGAGGTGGAGCGCACCTCACGGGGGCTGCTGCTGCGCGACACCGGCAGCCGCAACGGCACCTTCCTCGACGGACGGCAGGTGGTGCAGGCGTACCTGTCCAGCGGAGACAAGGTGGAGCTGGGCAAGACGAAGCTGTCCGTGAAGGTGGCGCCCCGCCCCACCGAGGTGGAGGTGGCCGGCGCCGAGTCCTTCGGCACGCTGGTGGGCGCCTCGGAGAAGATGCGCTGGGTCTTCGCGGAGCTGCGCCGCATCGCCCGCGAGGACATGAGCCTGCTCATCGAGGGTGAGACGGGCACCGGCAAGGAGCTGGCGGCGCGCGCGGTGCACCAGCACTCGGTGCGGCGGCACGGCCCCTTCAAGGTGGTGGACTGCAACCTCATCTCCGAGGAGAAGGCCGAGCGCGAGCTGTTCGGCGGCCTGCGCGCGGGGGAGAACGAGGACCGCGAGGCGCGCGGCGTCTTCGAGGCGGCCCGGGGCGGCACCCTCTTCCTCGACGAGGTGGGCGAGCTGCCGCTGCAGGTGCAGGGCAAGCTGCTGCGCGTGCTTGAGACGCGCGAGGTGCCCTCGCTGGACGGGCAGCCGGTGGCGGTGGACGTGCGCGTCATCGCCTCCACGCACCGCAACCTGGAGGAGGACGTGCGCCAGGGCCGCTTCCGCGCGGACCTCTACTTCCGGCTGGCGGTGGCGCGGGTGCGCCTGCCGCCCCTGCGCACCCGGCGGGAAGACCTGCCCGCCCTGGCCCAGGCCCTGTCCCAGACGCTGCGCGCCAGCGTGACGCTCACCCCGCAGACGCTGGCCCTCTTCGAGGGCTACGACTGGCCGGGCAACGTGCGCGAGCTGCGCAACGTGCTGGAGCGCGGCGCCCTCATGGAGGAGACGGGCAACAGCAGCTGGCTGGACTTCCTCGCGCAGCCGTCGCGCCGGGAGGAGGGCCAGGCCCCCGCCACCAACGTGTCCGCCATCGTCACCAACATGCCGTACCACGAGGCCAAGGACCGGGTGCTCGCCGACTTCGAGCGCTTGTACTTCGCCGAGGTGATGCGCACGGTGGGCTTCGACATGAAGGCCGCCGAGCAGCGCACCGGCCTGTCCATGCAGAGCCTCTACCGACTCTTGAAGAAAAACGGGCTTCGCCTCAAGGACCTCAAGAACGCCGAGGGCCTGGAGAAGTAGAAGCCCGGACGCAGTCCCCACCCCCAGGGAGAACAACCGCATGTTGCGTCGTCTTGCCGTAGCCTCCTTCGCTCTCACCGCCGCCTGTGCCGGAACGCAGAAGACCGATGCCGCCGTCACCGGCGCGGACGGGCAGCCCATGACCAAGGAGGAGAGGGTCAAAATCACCAACCAGCCGCCGTTCGACCTCGTCTCCTGCTTCCCGCGCGAGCTGAAGATGCCGGAGCAGAGCAGCCAGGGCGTGGTGCTCGGCGCGCTGCTGTCCGCGCGCCCGCAGGTGCAGGAGTGCCTGGTCGACCCGAAGAATCGCGGCCCCGCGGCGGCGACGAAGCTGAGCGTGAAGACCACCCTCACCGACCAGGGCGCCACGCACGCCCTCACCGGGGAGAACCTCACCCCCGAGGGTCAGGCCTGTATCCAGAAGGTGCTGGACACGCAGGTACAGCCAGCGGCGCTCGCCAAGGGCGCTCAGCCGGTGGAGGCCACCATCCCCTTCGAGCACTCCGCCAGCGGCCTGAACTCCGTCACCTTCGGCATCAACGAGGGCTCGGACTTCACCGGCGCGGTGCGCCTGGCGCAGCCGGGCTGGTGTGAGTGCTACGCCAACTTCAAGGACAAGGTGCCCCCGACGCTGACGGCCAAGGTGAAGCTGGTGAAGGCGCAGCAGACGCCGGCCGAAGTCACCTTCGAGCCCTCCGGAGTCACCGAGGGCGACCAGCTGGCCGCCTGCCTCCAGCCGAAGATTGCCGCGCTGCCCGCGAAGCTGTCCTCCGACGAGCTGAGCTTCAGCTATCGCTTCGTCCACTTCAACTCGCAGGCCTCCGAGGAGTCCTCGGCCACCCTGGCCCCCGAGCTGCGCTTCCTGCAGCTGGACCTGGTTCGCACGCAGCGCGCGGCGGACCAGGCCATGGCCGACGGCGCCCGCGGCCCCGCGGCGCAGGCGTTCGCCACGGTGGTGGACCGCTACCAGAAGACCAAGGACTGGAAGCTCTTCGACGAGCTCGAGCGCACGTGCAACGCCCTGGTGGCGGCGGACACCCGCGTCACCGAGGCCACCCAGGGCCGCCTGACGACGGAGCAGGCCGCGCTGACCATCGCCCAGGAGATGAAGGTGAAGGACGCGGAGGGCTGGTCCGAGGCGGAGGCCGCCACCCAGAAGAACCTGGACGAGACGCAGAAGGAGCTCGCCGAGGCGCAGAAGATCGCCACGCAGGACAAGGGCGCCTGCCCGAAGAAGAGCTACAAGAAGTAGCCAGGGCCCGCGGCAGGACCGCGGCCTGGAGAAGCACGAAGGCGTGGGTGCCCGGATTCCGGCGCCCACGCCTTCTGTGTTTCAGGGGTGCTGTCTCCCGCCGGAGGGGGCCCGCGAAGGGCCCCCGGGACTTCAGGCCGCGGAGACCTTGTCGTCGTTGGCGGCGCCGGCCTCGCGCATGCGCACGCTGACGAGCTTGGAGATGCCCGGCTCCTCCATGGTGACGCCATAGAGGGTGTTGGAGATCTCCATGGTCCGCTTGTTGTGGGTGATGAGGATGAACTGCGACTGCTTGCTCATCTCCTTCACCATCTCGTTGTAGCGGCCCACGTTGCCCTCATCCAGCGGCGCGTCGACCTCGTCCAGGAGGCAGAAGGGCGTGGGCTTGATGAGGAAGATGCCGAAGATGAGGCCCACGGCGGTGAGGGCCTTCTCGCCACCGGAGAGCAGGTTCATGCTCTGCAGCTTCTTTCCGGGCGGCTGGGCGACGATTTCCACGCCCGGCTCCGCGTTGGGCCCCTCGCTGGTGAGGACGAGGCTGGCCCGCCCGCCGCCGAACAGGCGCGGGAAGATGGCCTGGAACTTCTCGTTCACCACGTCGAAGGTCTGCTTGAAGCGCTCGCGGCTGGCGGCGTCGATGCGCTGGATGGCCTCCTTGAGCTGCTCGATGGACGCCTGCAGGTCCTTCTTCTGCGCGTCGAGGAAGTCGTAGCGCTTGGAGAGCTCCGCGTGCTCGTCGATGGCGGTGAGGTTGATCTCCCCCATCTTCTCCACCTGGGCGCGCAAATCCTTCAGCTCGGCCTCGGTCTCCGGAGCCAGCGCCGGCAGCAGGTGGAAGTTGTGCAGCTCCAGCGCCAGGTCCACCTGGTGCCGCTCGCGGATGCCCGCGGACAGGTGCTCCAGCTCCAGGGCAATCTCGCGCTCGCGCAGCGAAATCTGCGACAGCCCCTGCATCAGCTCGTCCACGCGCCCGCGCAGCTCGCGGAACTGCGCGTCCTGCTCACGCACCTCGGCGGAGGCCGTGGTGTGCGCGGCCCGGCGGGACTCCAGGCCCTCGGCGGCCAGCCGGTGCTCGTCGGCGCGCTTCGCCAGGCCACCCTCGGTGTCCGTGATTCGCCGCTCCAGCTCCTCGGAGCGCGAGCCGCCCTCCAGCACGGTGGCCTGGAGGCGGGTGATGCGCGTCTCCATGTCCTTGCGCTGGGTGACGAGGCTCTCCAGCTCCTTGCGCGCGGACTCGCCGCGCTCGCTGCCGGCCGCCACCTTGATGCGCAGGCCCGTCAGCTCGCCGTTGGCCGTCTCCGAGCGCTGGCGCAGGGACTCCTGCTCCCCCGCCAGCTGCTTCACGCGCTCCTCGCGGCCCTCGCGGTCCGCCTGGCCGTGCGCCACCTCGCCGCGGCTCGTCTCCTCCTCGTGGGCCAGCGCGCTGTGGCTCTGCGCCAGCTGCGCGTCCTCGGACTCCAGCGCCCGCACGCGCTCGCGCACCCGGGCCAGGTCCTCGCCCGCCTTGTGCAGGTCCTTCTCCTGGCTGGCGAGATTCACCTCCTCGGCGTGCTGGTTCTTCGCCAGCCCCTTGAGGACGCTCTCGGTGTGCCCCATCTGCTTCTGGAGCGTGTAGTGCCGGGTGAGGATTTCGTTGTAGCGCTCCTCCACCCGGGCCACCTCGGTGGCCAGCTCGGCGATTTCGCGCTTCTTCTGGAGCGCGCCCACCGCCGCGCCCTCGCGCTCACCACCGACGATGGTGCCGTCCGGCCGGAACACCTCGCCCTCCTGCGTGACGAGCGTGCACGCGGGGCCACCGGCCTCCGAGTACGCCCGCGCCACGGCGAGGTCCTGGACGATGACCACGTCGCCCAGCAGCAGCTGCACCAGGGGCCGCAGCGAATCCTCGCACGTCACCTCGCGTGGGGCGTGGGCCAGCACGCCGGGGCGGCTGAAGTCCGGCTCCAGCGCGGGCGGCAGCGAGTCCAGCGCGGGCACGGGCAGGAAGCTGCCCCGCCCTTCCGCGTGACCCTTGAGGTACTCCACCAGCTCCACGCCCTTGTCGCGGCTCTCCACGATGACGTGCTGGAGGCGCTCGCCCAGGGCGGCCTCCACCGCGCGCTCGTAGCGCTGGGTGACGGAGAGGACGTCGGCCACCAGACCGAAGATGCCCTGCTCCCGGGCCACCGTGCCGGCGCGCATCATGACGGCGCGCACGCCCCGGTCGAAGCCGTCGTAGTTCTTCTGGATGTCCTCCAGGGACGACAGGCGGCTGCGCTTGTCGCTCAGCTCCTCGCGCAGGGCGATGACCTGGATTTCGTTCTCCGTGAAGTCGGCCCGGGTGCGGCTGAGGGCGTCCTCCTCCTGCCCCTTGCGCTCGGCCAGCTCCGCCGCGAGGTGGCGGGTGTCCTCCACCCGCTTCGCCACGTCACCGCGCACCGCCTCCAGCTGCGACTCCTGCGCGCGCAGCGTCTCCAGCTCGCCCTGGAGCTTCGCCCGGCGGGCCTCCAAATCCGTGCGCTGGCGGGCGAGGTTGACCAGGTTGCTCTCGTGGTTGGCCAGGCGGCCCGCCACGGCCACCAGCCCGGCGCGCTCCTGCTCCAGGCGCAGCGCCACCTCCGTCTGGAGCTGGGACACGCGGCGCAGCTCCTCCTGCGCCACCTGCATCGCCACCTCGTCTTCCTTCCACGAGCCGGCGATGCCCGACAGCTCCGCCTCGCGCGCGGCCATGGCCTCGGCCATCTCCGTCTGCCGCGCCAGCAGCCCGTCCAGCTCCACCTTCGCCGCGTCCACGCGGGCGCGCGTCTCCTCCATGTCGCGCTTGCCGTACGACAGCTCCTGCGTGTCGCGCTGCACGCTGCTCTCCAGCGCGTGCACCTCGGCGGCGAGCGCCTGGAGGGCGGCGGCCTCGGCCTCCAGCTCGGCGCGGCGGCGCGTAATCCCCTCTTCCAGGTCCTTCACCCGGTCCAGGCTCTCGCGCTCCTCCGTGCCCAGGTTCTCCAGGCGGGACTTGAGGACCTGCTTCTCCGCCAGCAGCTCCAGGTGGCGGTGGCTGGCCGCGTGCAGGTCGATGTCCCGCATGCGCGCCTTGAGCTTCTTGTACTTCTCCGCCTTCTTCGCCTGGCGGGACAGCGCGTCGAGCCGCTTCTCCAGTTCGTTGGTGATGTCCGTGACGCGGAGGAGGTTGGCGTCGGTCGCCTCCATCTTCCGCTCGGCGGCCTTGCGGCGCGCCTTGTACTTGGTGACGCCCGCGGCCTCCTCCAGCAGGTGGCGCCGGTCCTCCGGCTTGCTGGAGACGATGAGGCCGACGCGGCCCTGCTCGATGATGGAGTAGGCCTTGGTGCCCACGCCGGTGCCGAGGAACAGCTCGGTGATGTCCAGCAGGCGGCACAGCGTCTTGTTGATGAGGTACTCGGAGTCGCCGTTGCGGAACAGGCGCCGCGTCACCGTGACTTCGGAGAAGCCCTGGTACTGGGGCGCGAGCTGGTCCGTGTCGTCCACCAGGAAGGTGAGCGACACCTCCGCCATGGACAGGGGCTGCTTGTTCTCCGAGCCGTTGAAGATGACGTCCTCCATGCCGCGGCCACGGAGGTTCTTCGCGCTCTGCTCACCCATCACCCAGCGGATGGCGTCCACGACGTTGGACTTGCCGCAGCCGTTGGGGCCGACGATGCCCGTCACGCCTTCGTCGAACGTGAAGACGCTCCGTTCCATGAAGGACTTGAAGCCGGTGATGTCCAACCGCTTGATTCGCATGCCAGCGGGCTCCTGGGAGACGCACGGAGTACGGGGGAATAAAACGAGCGCGAGGCCGAAAACTCGGCTCCGGAACGATCAGCAGGAGTACCAGTCGCCCCCCGGGCGATCAAGCGTGACCATGCCTCAGGTGGCCATACGTTCGGCTGCTTGCCCTTCAACAGGGCAGGCTTGGCGTACGGACGGCCGTTCCGTGGGGTTGCAAAGTGGGAGCCCCACCCTACCTTCCAATTGCTTTTTCCGGAGGTTGCCTACGTTCCAGCCCTTTCTCGCCATGTCGCTCCTCATGGGAGCGACCCCTACGCCGGACGTAGCACCCCGGTCTGACACGGCGGCGGTCGAAGCCCCGGCCGCCTGCCCCAACCCGTATTTCCCGCTGGAGGACGGCCTCAAGCTGACCTACCGGGCAGGCAAGTCCTCGGAGATGGTGCTCTCCACCCAGGACGTGACGCCGGTGCCGGAGGGCCTCAAGGGCACCGTCGCGGTGAAGCTGAAGAACCGGCAGGGCCAGACGGAGGCCACCTGCACCTCCGAGGGCATCCGCACCGGCCTGGGCGGCCTGGAGGGCACCCTGCTCTCCGCGTCCGGCATGGACGTACAGGTGGTGAGCGCCGAGGGCGTGGCCGTGCCCGCGCCCGCGACGATGGTGCCGGGAGGGACGTGGAAGAACAGCCTCTCCGTGAAGCTCCAACCGCCCGCGGGCAAGACGGGGGGCATCCGGCCCACCATCGCCACCACGTTCGACAAGGAGGCCACGGTGGTGGGCGAGGAGGAGGTGACGGTGGCCGCCGGCACCTTCAAGGCGCTCAAGGTGAAGAACATCACCACCGCGCGCTCCAGCCGGCCCGGCTCCCAGGGCCGCTCCATGGAGAGCTTCATCTGGTTCGCCCCCGGCGTGGGCATCATCAAGCTGGAGACGGCCGGCAGCACGGACCTGGAGCTGCTCAAGGTGGAGCGCCCGGAGCCGCCCAAGGCCGCCAGCAAGACGAAGTCGCTGAAGAAGGCCGTGGCGGAGAAGAAGGACCCGAAGGGCTGAAGCGCCCTACGACGACTCGCTCGATGACACCGGCGGTGTCTCTCCCGAGGAGGACGCCGCCGGAGTCTCCGAGGACGGACGCGGGGCCGGGGTGGCGCGCGTCTGCGGCTCCACCGTCACCCGCACCACGCGCGGCCCGTCGACCTCCTCCACGAGGATGCGCCACATGTCGAGCTTGAGGCTGTCCCCCTTGTCCGGGACGCGCCCCAGCCGGGCCATGAGGTAGCCGGCAATCGTCGTCACCTCGCCCTGCTCGTCCTCGTCCAGGTCGAAGTTGACGTCCAGCCGCTCTTCCAAATCGTCCAGCTGCGTGGTGCCCGGCAGCTCGAAGCGGCCGCCCGGCAGCGCCCGCACCTCGTCCATCCGCCGGCCCAGCTCGGCCACGTCGCCCACCACCTCGGCCACCACGTCGGAGATGGTGACGAGCCCGGACGTGCCGCCGTGCTCGTCCACCACCAGCGCCGTCTGCCGGCGCCGGCGCCGGAACTCCGCCAACAGCTGCTCCAGCGTGGCGTTCTCCGGGATGAAGAGCACCGGCCGCTGCACCTGGGCCAGGCTGCGCAGCTCCCCGCGAGACAGCAGGAAGAACAGGTCCTTCGCGTTGACCAGCCCCTCGATTTCATCGAGGTTGCCGCGGCACACCGGCAGCCACGTGTGCCCCGCCGCGCGCGCGTCCGCGATGCACTTGTCCAGCGGCTCCTCCACGTCGAGGAACTTCACCTGGTTGCGCGGCACCATCACCTGGCGCGCCGTCTTCTGCGCCATCTCCAGCGCGCGCTCCAGCAGCTCCGCGCGCGCCGTCGTAATCGCCCCCGCCTGCGCCGAGCTGTGCAGGATGACGCGCAGCTCGTCCTCGCTGTGGGCGTCATGCGACTCGCCCACCGAGTGCAGGCCGAAGAGGCGCAGCACCCACGCCGCCAGCCCGTTGAGCAGGACGATGAACGGGTAGAAGAGGAAGTAGAACATCCGCATCGGCAGCGCGACGGCGAGCGTCGTGGCCTCGGCGCGCTGAATCGCCAGGCTCTTGGGCGCCAACTCCCCGATGACGATGTGCAGGAAGGTGATGATGCTGAAGGCGATGACCACCGACACCGTGTGGGCCAGCGTGGTGGCGGAGCCCTCCGGCACCAGCCCCACCAGCACCGGCTCCAGCAGCTTCGCGAAGGCCGGCTCACCCAGCCAGCCCAGCCCCAGCGACGCCAGGGTGATGCCCAGCTGCGTGGCGGAGAGGTACGCGTCCAGGTGCTCCACCATCTTCAGCGCGGTGGAGGACCCCGGCGCGCCCTCATCCACCAGCGCCTGGATGCGCGTGGCGCGCACCTTCACGATGGCGAACTCCGTCGCCACGAAGAACCCGTTGGCCAGCACCAGGAGCAGCGCCAGACCGAGGAACACCCATTCCATTCCCATGGCGCTGGCTCAGAACAGGGCTTCGAAGTCGGGGTCGCCCTTGAGGGCGTCGAACATGGGGTCCGTGGACAGCCACCCCAGGACCTTGGGCCGGTCCGCCGCCAGCGACTTCTGGAGGTACTGGACGGCGTCCTTCGGCCGCCCCCAGAGCGCGAACAGCGCGGACAGGTTGTAGTTGAGCAGCAGGTCCTCGGGGTTGAGGGCCCGGGCCCGCTCGTAGGCGCGCTCGGCCTCCGCGTAGAAGCCCTTCTGCGCGTAGCAGATGCCCAAATCCAGCTGCGCCTCGAAGTTGTCCGGCTCCAGTCGCACCACTTCCTTCAGCTGGGTGATGGCGGAGCGGTAGTCGCCCTCGTCCATCATCAGCGCCGCCAGCTCGTGGCGGGGGAAGGCGTCCTGCGAGTCCAGCTCGATGGCCGTCTGCAGCTCGCGCATGGCCTCCTCCACCCGGCCCTGGTCCGCGTAGGTGAGGCCGAGGTTGAGGTGCGCGTCGGGGTACTCGGGGTCCAGCTCGATGGCTTCCTTGTACTCCTCCACCGCCATCTCCCCGGCGTGGGTGGAGAGGAAGCAGGCCAGGTTGTAGTGCGCCGTGGCGCTCTCCGGCTCCAGCTTGAGGGCGGTGAGGTACTCGGACAGCGCCTCGCGGAAGAGCTTCTTCTCCGCGTAGACGGTGGCCAGGTTGTCGTGGGCGTGGGCCGAGCTGGGGTCCAGGTCGATGGCCTTCTTGAACTCCTTGATGGCCTCGTCGAGCCACCCACGGTCCGCCAGCTCGATTCCGCGAGTGTTGTGCTCGTCGGAGAGAGCGATGTTGTCCTTTTCCCGGGCCATGAGAGCGCCGGCCAATCTACGCGTCGCGCAATCAAGGGTGCAAGGTAGAGTTTCCCCCCGCCCATGCGCCACGCCGCCCTCCTGCTGCTCCTGTTCGCCGCCTGTCATCCGCGCCCCGTCCCCCCGACGGAGCCTCCGCCGGTACCGGACACCCCCCCCGCTGCGTCCGTCGAGGACGCGGGCGTGGCCGCCCTCCCCGCTTTCCCGGCAGCCGGAATACCGGACGCGGGGCTGCTGACCGAGGCACCGGACGCTGGCCCGGCTGCCCGTCCCATCACCCTGGTGGTGGGCGGCGACGTGACGCTGGGCCACAACCACCAGACGTACTTCGACGCCGAGGTGGCCAAGGGCCGCTCGCGCGAGGAGATGCTCGCCTACGGCTTCAAGGAGGTGAAGCCGCTGGGCGACGCGGCGGACCTCTTCGTCGTCAACCTGGAGTGCCCCTTCACCGAGGGCGGCGAGAAGCTGGCCAAGAACTTCAACTTCCGCGCACGGCCGGAATTGGCGGGCGCGCTGGTGGCCGGCGGCGTGGACGTGGTGAGCCTGGCCAACAACCACCTGATGGACTTCGGCGCCCAGGGGCTGGTGGACACGCTGGTGACGCTGGAGGCGGCGCGCATCCCCTACTTCGGCGCGGGGCGGAACCTGGCCGAGGCGCGCCGTCCCGCCATCCTCACCGTGGGCGGGGTGCGCGTGGCGCTCCTCGGGTACTTCTTCCTCGGCGAGCGCAACATCGAGCCGCCCGAGGTCTACGCCACGGAGACGACGCCGGGCGTGGCCGGGCACTTCTCCGACGTGGACGCCATGGAGCGGATGCTGCGCGAGGACGTCCTCGCCGCGAAGCAGCAGGCGGACGTGGTGCTGCCCTTCTTCCACTGGGGCCGCGAGGGTACCTACTCGCCGGAGCCGTACCAGGTGCGGCTGGCCCACGCGGCGATTGACGCTGGCGCCAGCGGCGTGCTGGGCAGCCACCCGCACGTGCTCCAGTCCATGGAGCTGTACCAGGGCGCCCCCGTCGTCTACTCGCTGGGGAACTTCGTCTTTGGTGGGAACTGGAACCCGCGCGACAAGCGCAGCGCGCTGTGGAAGGCCCGCTTCGGGCCCGGCGGCTACCTCTCCAGCGAGGTGCTGCCCCTCCGCTCCGACCGCTACCCGGAGCGTCCCTTCCAGCCGGTGCCCGTGACGGGTGCCGAGGCGGAAGAGGTCATGCGACTGCTGGCCAGCTCGTCGAAGGGCGTGGAGCGGATGCTGCCCGAGCTGGAGCCGTGGGCCCGTACGCCTCCCTCCCCCGAAGCACGAGGGAGGGAGTAGCCGGCCAACTAGACCTTGTTGTTGGACTGGCCCTTCTTGGCGCGGCTGCGGCGGCGCTTCAGCTGGGCCTTCCGGCCCTTGGCGCGGTTGGCGACCTTCTTCTTGGAACGATTTCCCTTCTGGGCGGGCATGTGGAAGGACTCCGGGTAGGTGATGTGAAACCGACCGCCAGTGGCGGTGAGGGCGGCCCTTCTTTCATGCGACCGCCCAGGCAGCCAAGGATTTTCTTGACTCCGCCCACCCTTGCCAGAGGGCGGACAAAGGGGCAATACCCCCCGGAACAACGATGATTGACAAACTCGAAGACGTCGAGCGCCGGTTCGAGCGCCTCACCGCCGACCTGTCGAACCCCGACGTGCTCGGCGACTCGGCGAGGCTCCAGAAGGTCTCCAAGGAGCGTGCGGGCCTGGAAAAGCTGGTGGACACCTTCCGTACCTACCGGAAGGTGCTGGCCGACCTGAACGAGGTCGAAGCCTGGTTGGGCAGCTCCGACCCGGACGAGAAGGCCTATGCCCGCGAGGCCCTGCCCGGCCTCAAGGAGCAGCGCGAGGCGCTGGAGTCCCAGCTGAAGCTCCTCCTGCTGCCCAAGGACCCCAATGACGAGAAGAACGTCATCCTGGAGATTCGGGCCGGCGCCGGAGGCGACGAGGCGGCCCTCTTCGCCGAGGAGGTCATGCAGATGTACCTCCGCTACGCCGACCGGCGGGGCTGGAAGTCCGAAATCATCGACATGAGCGCGGGCAACGCGGGCGGCGTGAAGGACGCCACCCTCACCCTGTCCGGCGACGCGGTGTTCAGCAACCTGAAGTACGAGTCCGGCGTGCACCGCGTCCAGCGCGTGCCGGCCACCGAGACGCAGGGCCGCATCCACACCTCCACCATCACCGTGGCCGTCATGCCGGAGGCCGAGGAGGTGGACGTGAAGATCAACGAATCGGACATCGACCGGCAGGCCATGCGGTCCACCGGTGCCGGCGGCCAGAGCGTCAACACGACGGACTCCGCGGTGCGCCTGACGCACCGGCCCACGGGCATCGTCGTGAAGTGCCAGCAGGAGAAGAGCCAGCTCAAGAACTACAACATGGCGCTGCGCATGCTCCGGGCGAAGATCTACGAGATGGAGCTGGAGCGGCAGCGCACCGAGCGCGACTCCACGCGCCGCTCGCAGGTGGGCACCGGCGACCGCAGCGAGAAGATCCGCACCTACAACTTCCCGCAGGACCGGCTGACGGACCACCGCATCGGCCTCACGGTGCACAACCTGCCGGGCATCATGACGGGCGGCATCGACGACGTCATCACCGCGTGCCGGACCTTCTACCAGGCCGAGGCGCTCAAGGCGCAGACCGGCGGCGGCCCGCGGCCCGCCTCTCCCGACGCATGAGCGGCGAGACCTGGACCATCCGCAAGGTCCTCACCTGGACGACGCAGCACTTCGAGAAGCGTCAGGTGGACTCTCCCCGGCTCACCGCGGAGGTCCTCCTGTCCCACGTGCTGCAGGTGGGCCGCGTCCGGCTGTACGTGGACCTGGACCGCCCGCTGTCCAAGGAGGAGCTGGGCACCTTCAAGGCGCTCATCGAGCGGCGCCTCGGCGGCGAGCCCACGCAGTACCTCACCGGCGTGCGCGAGTTCTACAACCGCGCCTTCAAGGTGGACGCGCGGGTGCTGATTCCGCGCCCGGAGACGGAGCTGCTCGTCGAGGCCGCGCTGCGCATGCTCCCCAAGGACGCGCCGTCGCGGGCCCTGGATGTGTGCACGGGCTCGGGCTGCATCGCCATCAGCCTCGCGGCCGAGCGCCCCCAGGCCACGGTGGTGGCCACGGACCTGTCCCCGGACGCGTGCGCGCTGGCCCGGGAGAACGCCGAGGCCCTCAAGGTGTCGGACAGGGTGACGGTGCTGCAGGGGGACCTCTTCTCCCCGGTGCCCCCGGACGCCCGCTTCCGGGTGGTGGTCTCCAACCCGCCCTACATCGACACCGCGGAGATTCCCACCCTGTCCCCCGAGGTCCGGCGCGAGCCGAAGCTGGCGCTCGACGGAGGGCCGGACGGGCTGGTGGCCATCCGCCGGGTGGTGACGGGTGCGCGGCGCTGGCTGGAGCCTGGCGGGCTCCTTGCAATGGAGATTGGCGAGACACAGGGCCCCGCTGTCCTGGAGCTCCTGCGGGCCGCGGGTTACGCGGATGCGCGCGTGGAGAAGGACTTGGAGCGGCGGGAGCGAATGGCTTTTGGGACACAGCCCGCGGCTGACGGGCCACAGGGCTGAAGAAGCAGGGAACCATGGACAAGATCGTGATGAAGGGCGGCCAGGAGCTGCACGGTGAGGTGCAGGCCTCGGGCGCGAAGAACGCGGCGCTGCCCATCCTCGCCTCCGCGCTGCTGGCGGATGGCACCTCCACCTACCGGAACGTGCCGGACCTGGCGGACGTCGGCACCATGCTCAAGGTGCTGCGCACCATGGGCTGCGACGCGGAGCGGCTCACCGCCCGCAAGAAGGACATCTGCCAGGTGGGGGTGAATGGCCACATCCACCCCGAGGCCCCCTATGATTTGGTGAAGACGATGCGCGCCAGCGTGCTGGTGCTGGGGCCGCTCGTCGCCCGCTTCGGCCGGGCCCGCGTGTCCATGCCGGGCGGGTGCGCCATCGGCGCGCGCCCCATCGACCAGCACCTCAAGGGGCTCAAGGCCCTGGGCGCGGACATCCACCTCACCGAGGGCTACGTGGAGGCCCGGGCGAAGCAGCTCAAGGGCGGCACCGTCAACTTCGACGTCATCACCGTCACCGGCACGGAGAACGTGCTGATGGCGGCGGTGCTGGCCAAGGGCCGCACCGTCATGGAGAACTGCGCCCGCGAGCCCGAAATCGAGGAGCTGGCCCGCGTCCTCAACAAGATGGGCGCGCGGATTGAAGGCGCCGGCACGTCCGTCATCACCGTCGACGGCGTGGAGGGCCTCAAGCCGGTGGAGCACGCCATCCTCCCGGACCGGATTGAGGCGGGCACCCTGCTCGTCGCGGCGGCCATCTCCGGCGGCAACGTGCTGGTGAAGCACGCGGTGCCCGAGCACCTGGAGGCCGTGGTGGACAAGCTCCGCGAGGCCGGCTGCACGATTACCGCGGAAGGGGGCGGGCTGCGGTGCAAGGCCCCTCGCACCCTCACCTCGGTGAACATCAACACCACCGAGCACCCCGGCTTCCCCACCGACATGCAGGCCCAGCTCATGGCCCTCATGTCCGTCAGCCAGGGAACGTCCGTCATCAGCGAAAACATCTTCGAGAACCGGTTCATGCACGTGCCGGAGCTGCACCGGCTGGGGGCGGACATCACCATCCAGGGCCACACAGCGGTGGTGAAGGGGGTGAAGGGGCTGAGCGGGGCGCCCGTCATGGCCACCGACTTGCGGGCGAGCGCGTCGCTCATCCTCGCGGGCTTGCGGGCCGAGGGGCGCACGGACGTCAGCCGCGTGTACCACCTGGACCGGGGCTACGAGCGCCTGGAGCGCAAGCTGCGGAGCCTGGGCGCGGACATCCGGCGGGTGAAGGCGAAGGCCTGAGGGGACGGAGGAAAGGGGCAGGGAGACGGCGCGTTGCCAACAGAAGCGGCGACGTGGGTTGCATCCGAATTTTCGTGCGACCTATCATTCTCCGAACCACTGGGGAGCGACCCTCCCCCATTGAAGGAGATTGACCGTTCCCATGGATTGCCCCAGCTGCAACGTCGAGATGACCGATCTCGAGGGGGAGGATTTGACGTTGCGAAAGTGTGGAGATTGCGGCGGCCTCTGGATTGACGTCGCGGACCTGAACCGGGTCCTGCTCCACAACAACCTCCCCGGGCTGGAGAGCCAGGGCGGCAAAGTCGATGCGCAGGCACTGACCGGTCAGTGCCCCGAGTGCCAGGTGGACCTCGTCCGTGTGGACGGCGGCGACCGCCAGCACCCGCTCCACTACGACACGTGTGAGTCCTGTGGTGGCATCTTCCTGGAGTCGGAGTTCCAGGACGCCAGCGACGTGAAGGTGGCCGTCGAGGAAATCATCGCCTTCTTCCGCCACTTCAGCGCCAAGAAGAAGCTGGCCGCCCTCTAGGCGACCCGCTTTCCAGGGGCCCGGCTTCCGGCGCGGTGGCCCCGCTGTCTCAGGGCCTGCCGCGGAACTCGCGGCCCCAGTCTTCCGCCAGGGGGCCTTCCACCTCAATGGACGCCTCCGGCACCCGTACGCCGTCCTCCCCGCCCTTCTGGAGGCGCAACGTCACCCGTCCGCGCTTCGGCACCTCTACTGTCAGTTTGCTTCCGGACAGCGTGTACGTCCCGGTGACGGACGTGGGCCCCCCACCCTCCAGGGGCTCGCGGGTGTAGCGGTACGTGCCGTCCATGTAGAAGGACAGGAAGCTCTCGGGCGCTCCCTCCAGGCCGCCGAACCAGGTGCCCAGCAGCGGCGCCAGGCGCGCGTCGTACTTCAGGCGCGAGGCCAGCCAGGTGCCGTTGAGGGCCTTGCCGCCGGAGTAGAAGACCAGGTCGGTGATGCAGACGGGGGCCTCCTCCTCCGTGCCGGGGAAGCGGTCCACGACTTCCAGGATGAAGCGGGCGCCCCGGAGGGGCTGGCTGAGCGGCACGGCCTGGAGGCCGCGCTTGTCCTCCACCTTGAAGCTCCGGGCGGCGTCCACGCTGGTGAGGGTGAACTTCTTCGCCCGGCCCCGCGCCTTGAATGCGGCCCGGTCCGTGCCGTCCCCCGTGTAGACGCGCACCTCGTCCACGGTGACGACGTCCTTGAAGCCGAGGGTGATGGGCGCCGGGGACTCGCCGGGGGCGCACCACGCGGTGGTGTCGCGCCCGTCGAGGAGGTTCAGGGGCCCATAGCGCTCGGGCCGGGCCTTGCGCTCCAGCCAGTCGGACGTCTCCACATAGCCCGGGGGGACGTTGGAGGTGGCGGTGGCGGCGGTGGCAAGCAGGAGGGAGGCGAGGAGCAGGCTTCGCATGGGGGTGCATCTTTGATCGCCACCCGAAGAGGCTCCAATCGCGGATGAAACCGCCCGCGCGGATGTTGGGGCGCTTGACACCGGGTCTCCGCGCGGAAGGATGGCGGCCCGTTCTGGAGGAGACCGTGATGCGACGTTGGGGGTGGGGCTGTGTGCTGGCGGCGATGCTGGTCGCCTGCAAGGAGGACAAGGCGCCGGAGGTCCAGGACGCGGGCCCGGTGGAGACGGGGCCCACCTCCCTCACGGAGCAGGAGCCGAATGAGCGGCCGGACCAGGCCCTCTCGCTGACCCGGGACAGCACCGTGACGGCGGACCTGGCCGCGCAGCCGAACAAGGCGGACGAGGACTGGTACCGGCTGGCGCCCTCCGCCGCCCGCGTGGCGGACGTCACCGTGTCCGGGCTGCCCGGCGGTGACATCACCCTGGAGGTCTACGACAGGGACCGCAACCGGCTGGCCGCCATCAACAGCGAGGGCGAGGGCAAGCCGGAGCGCTTCCCCAACCTCTTCGTGGAGGGCGAGCGCTGGGTGCGCGTGGTGCCCGCGCGCAAGGGCGTGGGCGGGGCCTACACCCTCGAGGTGCGGATGCGCGCGCCCAATGACGGCGAGGAGCGCGAGCCCAATGACCGGGCCGTGGACGCGGCCCCACTGCCGCTCGGCCAGACGGTGACGGCCTTCCTGGGCCACGCCGGGGACGAGGACTGGTACCGCATCGAGCTCCCCGAGCCTGCCGCCCCCGGTGGCACGGCCCCCGGCACGGAGGGCACCGCGCCCGCCCCGGGCACCGAGCCCGCTCCCGAGGGCGCCGCCCCCGCGCCGGAAGGCGCCGCGCCGGCTCCCGGTGGCGAAGGCACCATGCCAGCCCCGGGCTCCGAGGGTGGCACCGCTGCGGGCGCTCCGCCCTCCCCTGCCCCCGAGGGCACCTTCGCCGGTGGCGAGCCGCCTCCCCCCGCTCCCGCCCCCGAGGGCCAGGACGCTCCGGGCGAGGTGGGTGGCGCGGCGGCCGCGCAGGCGGCACAGGCGCAGGCCCAGGACGCCGGGACCGTGGTGCCGCCCGAGCCTCCGTCGGTGGCACTGAAGATCGACCTGTCGGGCGTGGAGGGCGTGCGGCCGGAATTGTCCGTGCTGTCGGCGGCGGAGGCGCCGCTGTTCACCCTGCGAGGCCAGGAGGGCGCGCCGCTGTCGCTGCGCAACATCGGCGTGCGCGCCACGGACCGCGTCGTCTACGTGGTGGTGAAGGGAGGCTGGGTGGGCACGGGCAAGGAGGCCCGCCGCACCTTCAGCGCCACCGCGCCGTACACGCTCACGGTGACGCAGGAGGAGGCCGGAGCCAACGCGGAGTTGGAACCCAACGACGAGCTGTATAAGGCCACGCCGCTGACGGCCGGGGGCTACCGCGAGGGCTTCCTCTCCCCCAAGGGCGAGCTGGACCACTTCGTGCTGCGGACCACGGAGCCGGTGCTGGCCAAGGTGGAGCTGTCCGGCGTGGAGCGCCTGGACCTGGTGCTGTCCATGGTGGAGCCGCCGCAGGGCGACGGGGAGAAGGAGACGGTGCTCCTGCGCGCCAACGACGGCGCGGTGAAGGAGCCCGAGCGCCTCAACAACGTGGCCTGCAACGGCAGCTGCTGGTTCCGGGTGGAGGGCGCGTCGCGCAAGGTGGACGGCAAGTGGGTGAAGGACTTCGAGAACGCGGAGCAGCCCTACCGCATCAGCATCACCACGGTGCCGGACAATGGCGGCGAGGAGCGCGAGCCCAACAACACCGCGGACCGGGGCCAGGACTTGACGCCGGGCAAGGCGGTGCGCGGCACGGTGTTCCCGGTGAAGGACACGGACTTCTACCGGTTGGATTTGTCCGACCGGCCGGTGCGCACGTCCATCAAGGCCACCCTGCTGGGCATCCTGAAGGTGGACGTGGGGCTGTACCTGCACCGCGTGCAGCCGGACGGGAAGCTGTCGCTCGTGCAGACGGCCGACCGCGCGAAGGGCGACCAGCCGGAGAGCATCCGCTACAGCGCCGAGCCGGGCGTCTACGTCTTCGAGGTGCGCGACGCGAAGAACCGCGAGGCCAACTTCCAGGACCCCTACCAGCTCACTGTCGAGGAGGGGGAGTAGCCCGACACTTCCCGTTGACAAGGCGCGGGGCCTTCCCTACTTTGGCCCTGCTTCGCCCGCGGTGGTAGCTCAGTTGGTAGAGCACGAGCTTCCCAAGCTCGGGGTCGAGGGTTCGAATCCCTTCCGCCGCTCACTCATAAAGGCCGGTAGTTCTTGAGGAAACTCGGGACTACCGGCCTTCGTGTTTGCGGGCCTCGGGGCGTCTTGCAGCAAGGATGCAGCAAACGGCGCGAAGCCGCTCCCGCCGCTCCCCTCCCCGGCTCGCGCCTGCTGCACCTCCGGCGGCTGCTGCCAGGAGGCAGGAGCGAAGGACAGCTTGTTGATCTCCTGGCGCAGGTAGGCCGGGTCCATATGGGCGTAGCGCCGCATGGTGAGGTTGGGGTCCGAGTGCCGCAGGACGCTCGCCACGGCCGCCGGGCTCGCCCCGGACTGGATGAGCAACGAGGCGCAGGTGCCGCGCAGGTCGTGGAAGCGCAGCCGGCGCGGCTTCGGCTTCGTCCAGAGGCGCATGGCGCAGCGGGGGCAGCGCTTCGCCTCGGCCTCGTCCGCCTCCTCCTGGTAGCCACACCCCTTGCGGCGGCAGATGAGCTTCCAGCCACTGACGATGCCAGCCCGCCCCAGGGCCCGCTGGAGGATGGCCTGGGCCTTGAAGTCCCGGCGGCGCATGGAGCCGTCCGGTGCCGGGAAGAGCAGCTCGGAGAGCGACGCCGCGCTGGCCTGCTGGAAGTACGGGACGGCCTCCTCCGCTATCGGAATCACGTCCGCGCGGTTCCCCTTGGTGGTGTCCCGGTCATGGGAGCGCGCAACGGTCAAGCGGCGCGCCTCCAGGTCTACGTCCTCCTTCCGGAGCGCGAGCAGCTCGCCCTTGCGCAGTCCGGTGTAGATGGCCACCGCGAACAGGGGGCGCAGGTCTGGGCTCAGGGCCGCCAGGAGGCGCGGAACCTCCTCCGCTCGCAGGTAATCGTACTGCCGACGGGGAACTCGCCGGGTGTCCACCATCAAGGCGGGATTCTCGCCGGCCCACTTGCCTGCCTTACGGGCCTTGTTGAGGGCGCGGACCAGATAGCCCCGGAGGTGGTTCAAGCTCTGCGGGCCGAGCGCCTGGGCCTTGCCCTGCAACCACGTCTCAATCCTCGCGGCGGTCAGCTCCCTTACGGGCAGGTGTCCAATCTCGGGCGCGATATGCAGCCGGAGCGCTCGCAGGGTGGGCTCATAGGACGGCCGATCCTTGAGGTACGTGTCGCAGTACCAGCGCACGACCTCCTCGACCGTGAGCGCTACCCCGCCGTCCTCAAACGAGCGGGGTTCCAGACCGAGCCGTTCCCGCTCGGCCTTCCGCTCCAGTTCCCCCGCGATGCGCCGGGCCTCGGTCTTCGTGCGCGCCTGGGTCACCTTGTCGCGCCACCGTCCCCCCGCATCCTTGAAGCGCAGGTACCACTTGCCCGCTTTCTCGTAGACGCTCGCCATGGCTACCGCCCTCCCTTCCGGCGTGCTGGCTTCGCGGGCGTGGCGTCCGTGCGCGCGAGATAGCCCCGGGCAGTCAGCCACTCGGCCAGGATGTGGACCGCCATGCCGGAGGAGGTGCGCAGGTCTTCTTGCGCCGCCTGTGCGAGGGCTTCTTTCACCGTCGCAGGCAGTCGAAGGTTCAAGGTCGAATCTCTCTTCATGGGGTCAGTGTAACACAAGTGGCAGCAAGCCTTATGGGGTGGGCTTCCGGGGAAGCGGAAGGATGCGGGCAGGGGGCGAACGCTCCCCCCGTGCCCAGGCGCGCACCGCCTCTGGCTCGAAGCGCACGAGTCCACCGATACGCAGGCACGGCAACATGCCCGCCTCGGTCTTCTGGTACACCCACGAGCGGCTCACCTTGAGGAAGCGGGCAACGTCCTGCGCCGTCCAGAGCGGGTCGGGATGGCTGCTCATGGCTCGCGCTCCTTGGCAGTAGTGCCCGAAGCCGGGACATACTTCGCTTCTTTCGCTTTCTCCGCTGGAGCGGGACCGTGGAACCAGCGCTCGGTCGGGCGGCCCCCGGTCGGCTGAATTTCCATGTGGGCCAACCGAGCATCGGAGAGAGTGCCCAGGGCCGCATCGAGGTCTGCCTTCGCAGCATGTCCCTTGAAGAGGCTCGCCATGTCGGACCGAGTCAGACCCTCGGGTCGCTCCCGGAGTGCGTCGAGGATGCGGTTTGCCTTCCGGTCTTGCAGGGCATCACCGAACACATGGCGGGCGCTGTCTCTCGTGTACTGCATGAGCGCCAGGGCGGCGGAGAGATGCTCCTCGTCGATAGCTCTCGCCTCGTCGAGCAGCGCGTAGAGCAACGAGAGCCTCACGACCTGCGCCTCAGCGCGCGACGTGGCCTGACCGAACATCCCGGGCTCGTCGCTGGAGAGCGACTCATAGACCTGGAACCAGTGCCTCCTGGCTGCTTCCGTCCTCTTCAACTCCCCCACGTCCTGAGCCCAACGCAGAACGTTGGTGAGGCGCGAAGAAAGAGAAGAAAGCGAACTATCTCCGAGGCTCCCGCCCTCGGGCAGGAACTTGGAACGGCGCGCGAACACCCACAGGAAGCGATTCGCGAGGCCGTTGGCCATGTCCGTAGCCGAGAGCAACGCTCGCAGTTCGGGAATCGTGATGTGCGTCACAACGGACACGTGCGCGTCAGTCGCTCTCAGGGGTGTTCTCTTCGTAAGCACCTGGAGCGAGCCTGAATCCCACGCCTCGCGAAGGACCGAGGAGAGGCTGTTCCCCTCACGGTTCATCCGGCGGAGGACGGAAGCGAACTCCGACTCCACGACCATCAACCGCTTGTCGGTGACACCAGAGTCCTCAGAGTCCTCATCAGAACCATCGCGAACGGCATGGATGAGGCCCTCACCTGAGCTGAGGCCCTTTTGAAGGCGGGGGCTCCACTCCGAGTCGGCAGCATCCAGAACCCGCTCCACCCATGACCAGGAGGTTCCCTTTCTGGCCTTGGAACTCTGGCCAACGATGACTGCGAAAAGGTTGGTGTGGTGCCACGACGCCTCGACCTTGAAGCGCGGGGACCGCCCCAGCGCGTTGCCCACGGCGACCAGGAACTGAACCAGGATGGCGGCGGGATCGGCCTCGGTATGTGGCTCGATGACGCGCACGAGTTCCCCAGCCAGGCCGTGGAGAGCGCTCGTTTGCAGCGCCGGAACCTTGGGGGGCGGCTCCAGCCCCGGTGGGCCCTTGGTCGCGGAAGCCCGCCCCCTCCCCTGCCCCATCCACTCTGGCAAGGCGGACCTCATTCGTCCCCCTTGCGGTCGGCGCTCGGGAGGAGTCGGAAAGAGGGGCCGGCCCCATTACAGTCGCGACGCCTCTTGACGGGTGCTGGCTTGAGCCCCGCCTCTTCAAGCGCCGCGAGGGCGCGGTACTTCGCGAGGCCCCGCACAGGGAGTCCCTCGTAGACCTTGCGAATCGTGGCTGGGCACACGCTTGCGCGCACTGCCAGCCGCCTCAGGGTTGCACTATCGAGCTTTGATGCCATCGGCGTCTCCTCGACAGGTGAAAGACCCGCCAGGGACACGCCAGGAACCGCTGTCATTTCCGCCGCTTAGGACGACATCGTAAGCGCCTTACGCCATCTCAGCCCGCCCCCCGTTTCCGCTTCCGGCCCCTACCTGCCTGCATCTCCTCCACAAGCTCCGGAGTCACGTCGTAGCTTCGATGGGAGAGGGCATCGTCCATTTGAAGCATGGCCTCCTGGGAGGGGCAGAAGCGGCCGGCATTGCAGACCTTGCAGGACCGCATATGGCGCCGAAGCCGGTCTGCGGCCCGCTTTGCGGCCGTCTCCGCCGCCGAGCGCCCGTTCCCGACCTTCTGACGGCCTCGATTCCGCTGACGCGCGGAGCAGTTATCGGAGCAGTAGCGCTGCCGCTTATCGCGTCGCGCGAACGAGCTGCCGCACTCCGGGCAACGCATGACCTCGCCGCCCAGCCGGCTCCATGCTGGAAGAACCTCTTCACGGTAGAAGTCGGCGTACTGAGCAGGCGACACGAGCGCCCAGCCAAGCGCGCTCGCGCGGGCGCGCAGTTCCGGCACCGCGAGCCCTTGCGCGTTGCCTACTGCCTGCGCCACGACGGCATCCAAGACGACATCACACAGGCGCTCGTCGGAATCCGGAGCACTGAGAAACTTTCGCTGCGCTGTCGGGATGTGCTTCGCAATCCACTCCAACACTTCGAGGGGCGAGAAGGAGGTCGCAGCAATCACGTCAGCTTCAGCTTCAGCGGGCCGGCCGGGCACGCGGTTGCGCCGGGGCGCGCGGTGGTCCTCGACTCGGCGCGCGTGCCGTCTGACGGCATCCGTGACTCGCGCCTCAAGAATCCGCATGTTCGGCGGCGGCGCGGTGCTCCCCTTGGGATTGCTACGCCGCTCGCCAATCCACGACCTGAGCGCCTCAAGGTTCCAGGCTGCCTCGACGTCTGCGCGCAGTTGAGCGCTTTGCTCGGAGCCAGAGTTCTGCCTCCGGCCGGGTGTCGTCGGCTGCTGCTTCGGCATGGCGCCCCCAGGCGCTCCCCAGAAAGAGAAAGGGGCGCGGGCTGCCACGTTTGGGGGAACCGTGACCGGCTGGCCGGCCGTGCCCGCGCGCTGCTCTTCTAACCCGGCTGGCCGCCATGGGCTGATGCCCAGAACGGAAGCCTGCCCGGCGGGCGAGGCAGCGCCAGCCGGATAACCACCGCGACGCCATGGGGGGCGCTGGCGTCGAACTCACTGAGCCAACGCTCCGCCGCTGCTTCGTCGTCGTCCTCGTACAGGTCCACCACGGCCAGGGCGGGCGCATCCCGGGTTGCGCGTCGCTCCAGGGCTTCGATTCGGGAACGCAGGCTTACCGCGCGCACGCCAGCACTCCCACGCGGGGGGCGCCCTCGTGCCTGGCTGCGGCTTCGAGCTTGGCGAGGCGCTCCTCCAGCTCAGTGCCCTGGATGATGCCGGCGAGTACCGAGTACCCATAGATGAGCGCCCGTGCCTTGCCGGCCTCCATGGTCCCGTCCTCCAGCGCGCGGAGGCAGTCTGCGAGCCCGGTTTTCACGTTCCCGAGGTTCGCCAGCCGCCGCCGACGCTGCCGGGGGGAGGGGGGTGGGGGCGTGTCCAGGTTTTCACTCATGATTACGGCTCCTTACGTCCCTCGGGCACTGCACCGAAGGGCCGATTCCAGCCCCCAACCGAGGGCTTTTCGGCCCGTAGACGACGCTGGCCCCGTTACTTGTCGGTGCCCCTCTCGTCGGGTTCGAGGAACAACTCGCGGAGTGGCACCTTGTAGGCCACGGATGCGGCAACCATGGTGGCCACGGTGGGGTTGGCGGTGCCGCCTTCCAGGCGCGGCATGTACTTGGGATGCAGCCCCATGAGTTCTGCCGCATCCTCTTGAGAGAGGCCCCGCGCTTCGCGAAGTTCGCGGAGTCGCGCCCCAAGTAGCCTGAGTTCCCGCTTGATGGCAGGCGCCAAGTCCTTCCGTGTCCGGACTTCGGAACGTCCATGGGAGTGTGGTGACTTGCGGGCTACGGGCACGAAGCAGAGACTGACCGGCCCTACTCATGAGTTACACAACTCACGAGTTTCCACGCGCCTACTTTCTGGTGTCCTCTCCCTCGGTCTCCGTGAGGAGAGCGCTGAGAGGCACCTTGTAGGCCACGGACGCAGCGACCAGGGTGGCCACAGTGGGGTTGGCGGTGCCACCCTCTATGCGCGGCAACGACTTGGGGTGAAGGCCTATGAGGTCGGCGGCCTCCTCCTGAGAGAGCCCCCGCTCTACGCGAAGTTTCCGGAGGCGCGTCCCCAGGCGCTTCAACGTGCGGTTGATGGCTGGTGCCAAGTCCTTCCGTGTCCAGACTTCGGAACGCCCGTGGGAGTGAGGTGACTTACGGGATGTGGGCACAGGCGGACAGTGGCCGCCCCTACTTACAAGTTACCACAACTCATGAGTTTCCTATGTTCATGGTCGAGAACCACGGCGGTAACTGTTGAGTTACACCACTCATGAGTTACCGTGCCCTGTCTCTCAACAGCGAAAGGACGGCCGATATGGAAGAAGAGAACGGACTCAGCAGTTCCCCGCGAGGGGGGGTGGTGAGCCTGGACCTAGAGCTAGGAACCCTGGCCACTGCGATTCAGGGCGCACGGATGCTGGCGGACCTCCATGCGCGGCGAGATCTCCCGGATGCGGAGATGGAGCGGAACGCCCCTGCCTGCATTGTGTCCGTGCTTGCCCTGGCTACGGAACGCCTCGGGCAACTGCGGCGCGTGGTGCGCAACGAGGAGGACCCAGCCAACTTGTGGACCTCTCACAACGCGGTGGAGGCCCCAGAGACGCTCGGCGAGTTCCCCGGGGATATCGTCCTGTTCTCCTGGGGCTCCCACCGGCTGCCCCTGGTCATGTGGGGGACCCGTGGGATGGAGGCCCAAGAGAACCCGAAGAAGCTCGCGCGCAAGGGGCGCAAGGGCACGAGCAAGCGGGCGCGCGGACCCGCTCCCGAGTCCTCCGGGGTCTCCCAGCGTGAGAGCCCGAGGGAATCCGCGCCGTCTACTCCCGAGTCCATCGACCCGGGACATCAGAACGGCTGACGCGGGGACCGCTGGGCATTAAGCATCTCGGCGCCGCCCCAACCGCGCCGGTTACGCACGGCTACAGCCCCTGACGCATGGCCTCCTTCTGGCTCGGCTCCTCACCAGCCGGGCCGCCATGGGCTCGATGCTCTGTACCTCCTCACTCCGCCACGTGGTCTGGCGAGGCCACGTGGTCTGGCGAGGCCACGTGGTCTGGCGAGGCGGTGCCCTGATCTTGGGCCACAACTACGACCGTCGTAGTACTAAGGCCTGCGCCCGGGCCTCCCGCCGGTTGGCCCATCTTGAGTACCTCCGTGGAGAGGCCCTCGCGCGGGACAAGGGAGCGGGTGGAACTGCGGCACGTGCATCGGGTTGCGGTCCCGCAGCCGGGCCACTGCCGGGTAGCACCAAGTAACTCCTCCCATGGAGGCTGGGCCCTACGCCACGACACGCCGGTAGCATACACGGAGGTTCCGAGACGCAGCGATGGCAACTCCGCTTGCGGTCACCGTAGAGTGCGCCCCGATGGCGATCAAGATCTCCAAGACACTTAAGGCGAAGCTCCCAGTTGACGAGCGGGACAAGATCGAGGCGCTCCTCGTCCAGAAAGCTGGTGGCAGATGCTTTCTCTGCGAGGGAGTACTGAACCTGTCGACTGACACCATCCTCGCGGACCATGACATCCCCGAGGCGGAGGATGGGCCGACGGAGGCGAAGAACCTCAATCTCGTGCACAAGGCGTGCAACGAGTTCAAGCGGAACTACAAGACCATCGACGTCAGGCCCTACCTCAAGCTCGCCTCCTTCGTGAAGTCACAGGGCGGCCAAGCCAACTACGGCCAGTGCCTTGGCCATTTCGGCATCACGCCCGTGGCTATCGGGGTAGAGCGGCAGGTCGACAAGGCGCGCCTGCATCTCCCTGATGGCACCCACGCCGAAACGAAGGTGCTCTCGGAGAAGAATAAGGAAGGCGTCATCGAGTACGCCTACGTGTCGGTCCCCCGGGCCGCCATCTTCAACGACGATGCGTGCCAGCCGCGGGCCATCAAGCTCCAGCAGCTCTGGGCCATCTATCTCGACATCCAGCACAACCCGCTGCATGAGCCGCCGAGTTGCCGCCTCGTGCCCGTCGAGCACGAGCATGGGCTCGGGCGATTGCTGATGTTCGACGGGCAGCACAAGACGCTCGCGAGCTGGTTAATGGGCCGCACGCACGTGGTCATCAAGATTTACCTTGCCCTTTCGCGCGAGAGGACCATCCAGTTGGTCAACTCCGTGCAGGCGAAAATCAAGAAGCTTCCCCTGTCCCCGTTCGAGCTGTCGGCAAAGATGTCCGAGGAGTGGCGCGACCGGATTGCCCGTTACCAGGAGGAGGAGGGGGAGGCCGGCTCCGAGGAGGGCTTCATCAAGTGGGTGGACAAGGATGAGCGGGCGCGTGCAAAGGCGGCCTTCATCGATGCGCTCTACCAGTCGATCCTCGACAGCGAGGAACTCGAAATGAAGGAGCTCATCGCTCCTTCCGGCTCCAAGACCAGCGCGACTGAGTCGGGAGTACAGCTGAAGGAAACCGCGTTCCGCAACAAGCTCCTCAAACCCCTTCTTAATCCGTCGCTCCTCGCGGAGCCGTTTGCCGTGGCGACGGGAATGCGCGAACGGGAGGCGAGCATATGCATCCAGCTCTTGAACATGCTCTACCGCAAGGCCTTCAAGCCTGCCCCAGGCGCTGCTGAGATGACCGAAAAGGAGCGGGAGCGGGCAAAGCGGCTCGCGTACCAGCCTGCCCTGGAATTCGTAGCGGAGCTGTTGCGGAGGGCGGCCGGACGAGTGCTTCACACCGACGAGGAACATCCGTTCCTCGAGAAGGCGCCCTCCCAGTCCGACATCGAGGCGTTCGAGAACTGCATCGACCGCATCCTTGCACACCCCGTTTGGTGGACCCCCTTCGACTTCTCTCCTCGGATGCGGGACTTCGCAAACGCGATGTCGAAAAACCAAGATGCGGACAAGGTCTTCAAGGCTGTCGGGCTGCACAAGATGGGGTACGTGCTCGGCCACGATGAACTCGACGAGGATGCGCTCACGGGCCCCATATCCTGAGCAGCCTCGCCGCTGGTTTGCTCCACGTCGCACGCGGATGTCCGACATCGAAGGGCGAGCAAGCGAGCCTGTGGACCTGGTGAGCGGTCGGGTCGGCCAGGGAGGTCACCCTCCCCGGCCCCCACAGATCCGGACGTGCGGGACTACCGCATCTGGCTCGTCGTCTCATGGGTTTGCTGCGAGCGTGCGGTAGCGGTGGAGGATGCGCACGGGCGGCAGGGGACGCATTCGTCCCACTGGTCCAGGAGGGTCAAGTCGGGGGGCGCGACAAAGGGCGGTGCTCTGCTGGTTCCAGTTCCCGCTACAGGGTCGGGAACCGGGAACCACCGGGTCAGCCCTGGCCTCGGATGAGGAAGGCGTCCACGTCCGCTGGACGGACGCGGATGGCGTTGCTCACCCGGACGTGGGGCAGCTCGCCCCGCTCGCACAGCCGGTAGACGGTGGCGGTGCAGATGGATAGCCGCTCCGCCACCTCACGCACGGTGAGCAGGCGCTCCGCCCCGCTCGGCAACGCGCGGAGCCGCGCAGGAGCCGGACCTTGCAGCAAGGATGCAGCAAACCCCTTGCGATTCCCTGCTACCGGCTGGGATGGTTGGACGGGCCCCGGCCCCGAATCCCCAACGGTTCTGAGGGCTTGTGAATGGCTGATAACGCCTGGACGGGTCGAGGCCGCGCTTCCCAAGCTCGGGGTCGAGGGTTCGAATCCCTTCCGCCGCTCACAATGAAGGCCGGTAGTCCTGCAAAGGACTGCCGGCCTTCGTGTTTCCGGGTTTCGGCATGGAGGGGGAGATGCCAGTCGAAGAGCCCAGGGCCGACCGTGAAGGCTGGGTGACGATCGCCGAGGGCGATGGCGGTCACTTCCTCCGGCGGCATCCGCCTCCCCGGTTCCGGAGCGGACTGACCGTGCTCCCGTTTCCCGAGGTCCGCGACCTGGTGGCGGCCGCTCGGCGTTACCTTGCCGGCGAGTGCTACTCTGTCCAGGTATGGCATGCGGCCTTCGCATGTCTGCGCTGGGTGGACGGCTACAACCTCCACCCGGCGATTCGCGCGCTTATCTACGACTGGGGCCGGCTATCGGAGAGCGCGTCCGAATCCGTGCTCCGCGAGCGGCTTCGCGAGGACCTGTGCGAGGCGGCTCCTGGGAGCGTCCTCGACAGGCCTGAAGACCGGTCGTTCAAGGTCTCTTAGCCTTCACCGCCTCCGAGAACTTCTGGGTCAGCGCGGTGCTCTGTTTCTGAAACTCCTCGATGCGCTGGGCATGGTGCGCGACCCGGGCGCGCGCCTCGGCCGCCTTGGCCGCCCCCCGGCGCTCTCGCTCGCCTCCGCTGCACGAGGATGTGCCGCGGGTTCGATTCCCGCCGGGGCCACTCGCGGCGTACGACCGCGCATCAGGCCGCCAGGTGTGGTGCACCAACCTGCACACGAGCCCCGTCTCGGCCGAGCTGAGATGTCCTGGAAGACCTCGACCCTGTCCTTCTCGGGGTCGTACCGTGCCTCGAGCTTGCGCCAATCGCCGTAGTGCTTCAGGGCCGCGTCCCGGATGTGGGCTTCGAGGGCCGCGATGGCGTCTTCGTGTGTGACTCGCTCCTCGCGTGTCACCTCTTCCAGAACTTCCTTGCAGCTGAAGCGCTCGGGGAGCGGTTCCTCCTTCTGCCTGCCTCGGGAGCGGCCCTTCCGGCCGGGCTGTGTCGAGTGGCGCTTGCGCCAGGGGAAGGGAGGGATGTGGATGCGCTGCTGGATGTTCCCATTCCACTCCGTCCGGACGCCATGGCGCGCGAGCGCCTCGCGGACCTCCCGGGCGATGGCGGGGCTCGCCGCGTCATCGAGCTGGAAGTATTCATCGAACGCACCGAAGGCGAGCATGAGGCCCGCGCCGAAGACGCCACGCTCGACGTCCTGGCCATGGAAGAACGGGGCGCCCCGGGCGGGTGGGGCACTGTCCCTGGCGGCGCGGGTGACCTCCGCCCAGCCATCCGACAGGGAGCCGCCTGCGTCCTCCATCGCGACGATGCCCTTGCCATTCAGCTCCTCGAAGGCGCGGGTGATGGCGTCGTTCACCGTGGGGCCCGTCCAGCAGAGCTCGTCGGCCTTCTGCCGTTCGAGCAGGCTCCGCGCATACGCGAGCAACTGCTCCACCGCGTCGTCGCTGCCCAGCTCGTGCCTCGCGAGCTCCTGGATGGAAGAGTGCGCCTGCTTCTCGCTCAGGTATCCCCCCAGGACCACGGCCTCCGCCTTCTCTCGGAGGTACGCTCGCACCTCGTCATCCGTTCCCATCGAGGAGGAGAGCTTGGGAACTTCGCGGGTTCGGGTCTCGCTCTCCCAGTCCGGGGTGAAGGGCGTCGGAGCCGCCGCCCGCGGGTGCCACGTCCGGACACCCGCCGTCCCACAGGCGTACACTTCGCGAGGCTCCTCGCGACGGCACCTGTCGTCACCTCGCCCACTTGAGGCCCGCACCGCGTTGGCACGCATCTGGCTGTGAGTCACGCCATGACCTCCTTCCTCCAGGACCTGCGCTACGGCGCCCGCTCCCTGCGGCGCAGCCCCGGCTTCACGCTGGCGACCGTGCTCGCGCTGGCCCTCGGCATCGGGGCCAACACCACGCTCTTCAGCGTGGTGAGCGCACTGCTGCTGCGTCCGCTCCCCCTCCCCCAGTCGGAGCAGCTCGTCTCCGTGTGGGGGGTGCACCGGGACGAGGGCGGCGCCAATTCGGGCCTGGCCCGCCCGGACCTCGAGGACCTGCGCCAGGGGGTGAAGTCCTTCGCCGGGCTGGCGGCATTCACCACCGCGGGCATCACCCTCACCGGTCCGGGCGTGGAGCCCGAGCGTGTGGAGGGCGCGGTGGTGAGCGAGGACTTCTTCCGCGTCGTGGGCGTGGCGCCCCTGCTGGGTCGCGCGCTGTCCGCCGAGGAGCAGGTGCTCAACGGCCCACGCGCGGTGGTGCTGTCCCACGGGCTCTGGGTGCGCCGCTTCGGGGCCGACGCCCAGGTGCTGGGGCGCACGCTGGAAATGGAAGGCCAGCCCTACTCCGTCGTGGGGGTGATGCCCCCGGGCTTCGACTTCCCTCGCGAGGGCGCCCGGGAGGCGGTGCTGCTCTGGGCCCCGCTGCATGCCAATGACTTCCTCCGCGCCAACTGGGACAACCGGGGCGCACACAGCCTGAACGCGGTGGCACGGCTGGCGCCCGGTGCCAGCCTCACGCAGGCCACGGCCGAGGCAGCGGCCATCACCACCGCGCTCGAGAGCGAGTACCCGGACAGCAACAGCCACCGCACCGTGAGCCTCCAGGGCCTGCAGGCGCGGCTGTCCGCCGGGACGCGCCGCCCCGCCCTGCTGCTGCTCGGCGCGGTGACACTGCTGCTGCTCATCGCCTGCGTCAACGTGGCCCAGCTCCTGCTGGCCCGCGCGCTGGTCCGGCAGCAGGAGTTCGCGGTGCGCACCGCCCTGGGCGCGGGCCGAGGCGCGCTGGTGGGACAGCTCCTCGCCGAGGGCTCGCTGCTCGCCTTCACGGGAGGGGCGCTGGGGCTGCTGCTGGGCGTGTGGGGAGTGGACGCGCTGAACGCGCTGCTGCCCGCGGCGGCACACCAGGTTCAGTCGGTGCAGGTGGACGGGCTGGCGCTGGCGTACACGGCGGGGCTGGCGGTGGCGGTGGCGCTGCTGTGTGGCCTGGCGCCGCTGCACACCGCCGCGAGCGCCAGCCTGGGCGGGCTGCTCCAGAGCACGCGCGGCACCAGTGCGGGGCGAGGGGCGCTGCGCTGGCGCGCGGTGCTGGTGTCCACGCAGGTGGCGCTCGCGCTGGTGCTGCTGGCCGGCGCGGGGCTGTTGGTGCGCAGCGCGCAGCGGCTGGCGGCGGTTGACCCGGGCTACCGGCCGGAGAACATCACCCTGCTTCGGGTCGGCCTGCCGGAGGTCCGCTATGCCGACGACGCCATCGCCCCGTTCTTCAACCGGCTGCTGGAGCGCACGCGCTCACTTCCCGGAGTGGAGTCGGCGGCCCTGGTGACACCGGGGGTGGTATCGGGCGGTGCCATCTCGCTCAGCCTGGACCTCCCCGGCCGGCCTGGCTCGTCGGGCGAGCGGCGCTCCGCGGCCTACCGCGCGATGAGCGACGGCGTCTTCGCCACGCTGGGAATTCCCCTGCGGCGCGGGCGCGACTTCACCCCCCGGGACGATGCCAGCGCTCCGGCGGTGGTGGTGGTGAACGAAGCCTTCGCGCGCCGCTTCTTCCCGGGTGAGGAGGTGCTCGGCAGGAGCATCGTCATCGGCTACGGAGCCCCGAGACCGCGCGAGGTGGTGGGCGTGGTGGGCGACGTGCGCGCCCGCTCGCTGGACGTCGCCGCCCAGCCGGAGATGTATGCGCCACAGCAACAGACGCCCTGGCCCGCCTCCACGCTGGTGGTGCGCAGCCGCCTGCCTCCGGAGCAGGTGGCAAGCTCGGTGAAGGCGGAGCTGCACCAGATGGATTCGCAGTTGCCCCTTCCACCTCCCACCACGCTGGAGCAGAGCCTGGAGCGCTCCGTGGCGGACCGTCGCTTCCAGCGCGTGCTGCTGCTGGCCTTCGCGGTGACGGCGCTGGCGCTCGCCTCGCTGGGCATCTACGGGCTGATGGCCTACAGCGTCACGCAGCGGCGGAGGGAGCTGGGCATCCGGCTGGCATTGGGGGCGATGCCGCGCGACGTGGTGCGGTTGGTGATGCGTCATGCGCTGCGCATGTGCGCGGTGGGGCTGGGCGTGGGACTGGTGCTGGCGCTCGCGCTGTCGCGGGTGCTGGAGGGCCTGCTGTACGAGGTGAGCGCCACGGACCCGCTGACCTTCGCCGTGGTGCCACTGCTGCTGCTCGGCGTGGTGGCGCTGGCGAGCTGGCTGCCCGCGCGGCGCGCCTCGCGGGTATCTCCAGGTGAGGCGATGTCAGCCGACTGAAGGGCTCCCCGCGACTGCCCGGGCGTCCTGACGCGGTTCGGGTCGCCGTCGGGCAGCGATACGCAGCAGTGAGCGCGCTTCCTCCGTGGACGTTGCTGCTATCGTGTCGCGTTTGACCGCTCGCAGCGGGAGGGCTGCATGCGCACACTTCGATGGGGATTGGGGCTCGTCGTCCTCGGGGCGCTCTCGCTCCTCGCGGTGTGGCTGCTTCGCGGAGCTGCGCGTCCCAAGGACACCTTCCACGCGACACGTCCCGCGGACTCCGCGCGGCCTCCCCCAGCGCCCCCGACACTGCGTCCCAGCGCGGGCCTGCGCATCCAGGGCACCGTGGTGGACGAAGCCCTGGGAGCGGCCGTGGCGGGCGCCCGCGTCTCCGCAACCTGGCCGGTGCCCGGGCACACGCTGTCGGAGCGGCCCTGCCCCGAGGGCACCCTGCCGCCAGACAGTCCCCACACACATCCGGACAAACGGGACCCGCAGCGCTCCGAATGCATGAAGCTGACGGGAAGGCTCGCTCAGGGGATCATTGCCACCCTCCCACTGGAACAGACGAACGACCTCTTCATGGAGCGCGTCGCCGCGCGAGAGGGCGAAGTCCCCATCTACGCCGAGACCACCACCGCGGCGGACGGCACCTTCGTCCTCGAAGGCCTGCCCGAGGGGCCGCTGGCGCTCTGGGTGCTGAGCGAGCACGGCGCGCTGCTGCGGCCCGGCATCCCCGCGGGCTCCGAGGGCGTGAAGCTCGTCATGGGAAGGGGTCAGGTGGTGGAGGGCATCGTCCGCGGAGAGGGTGCGCCCGTGGCCGGTGCCACGGTGACGGTGCTCACCGCTCGCCACGCCCGCTACTTCGGAGCAACCTCGGACGCGGACGGTCACTTCCGCATCGGCCCGCTGCCGCCAGGTCCTCTCGTCACCTTCGTCGCCAGCAAGGGCTGGCTCCCCATGCTCGCCCCCGCCGAAACCATTCCGTGGTCGGGGCTCTCCCGCGCGCACCCGCTCACCGGCAGGGTGCTGTCCGACGGAGAGCCCGTGCCGGGCGCCGAGGTGCGCGTGGGCAGCGGCGATGACCTCCCGGAAGCGGGCGCCCGCATGGCCACCACGGACGCGGAGGGCCGCTTCACCTTCATGCTGCCTTCGGGCAGCGGGTACACGCTCACCGCCTCGCGCGATGGCCGGTATGCGCTCGCCCGGGTGCAGCTGACAGGCACGTCTGCTCCACCCGAGGTCATCCTGGAGTCAGGCAGCGCGCTCCACGTCGAGGGCCGCGTGTCCGACGACGCGGGACGGCCCGTGCCCGGCGCGCGCGTGGCCCTGATTCCGGGAAGGGGCGTCCGCCCGGTGGCGGAGACCACCACCCACGCGGACGGCCGCTACCGCCTGGGCCCCGTGGAGCCCGGCACCTGGCGCTTCGAAGTGAAGGCCGAGCGGCACCTCGACCCGGTGGGCCCGCTGGAGCACACGCTCACCCCGGGCACGGCTGCCGTGGACTTCACCCTTCCTCGCGCCAGCGCCGTCACCGGCCGCATCACCGACCCCAAGGGGCTTCCCCTGCGAGGCCTCGAGCTGTCCCTCGTGCGACCCACTCCGAAGGGCGACACGCTCCAGGAGCAGACGCGGACGGACGCAGACGGACGCTTCCTCCTGCACGCCACCGACCCCGGAGACCACCGCATCGACGTCCGGGAGTCCCGCCAGCGGAGCACGTCGTTCCCAGTCCGAGCGCCCGCCGAGGATGTCCGCCTCTCGCTGACTCCGGGCCCCTCCGTGAAGGGCACGGTGGTGGACGTGGACGGGCTCCCGCTGGAGGACTGTCGGGTGGAGCTCCATGACCCCTCGACAGGCGCGTACCAGGAGCTCCTTCGCGCCGAGTACACCGATGCGAGGGGGCGCTTCCATCTCCGGGGGGTGAAGCCCGGCCACTACGTCGTGCGGGCCTCGCTGCGGTCCCAGGGATTCATCCGCGACACCTGGCGGGAGGTGGACCTGCGCGACGGCGAGGCCCTGGAGGTCGAGCTGCGGATGAGGCCGGAGCGCTCACTGTCCGGCATCGTGGTGGACCGTGCCGACAAGCCCGTCCCCGGGGCCTCCATCGAAGTCCGCATCCCACTGGAGGGAATTCCGCCATGGAGGAGGGAGGCCTTCCTCCGCACCTCACCGGGGGGCGACTCCACGCGCATCATCACCGGTCCGGAAGGCCGCTTCACCGTGTGGCACCTGACGGAGCCCGGGTACTACGTGAGGGCCACGAAGGACGGCGCCAGCTTCATCGCCGGGGGCGAGAAGGGCGACCGCCGCGTGGCGGCTGGCGAGCAGCTCCGCGTCGACGCGAACACGGGCCAGCTGCGCCTGGTGATGGAGCGGTTCCCCCACGCCACGGGCCGACTCGTGGGCCCCGATGGCAAGCCCCTCATCCGGTTCCAGGTGAACGATGAGGACGTGGCGGAGGCGACGGGCGCCTTCGCGGTGCCCCTCTACTCGGAGAACCGGACGCTGCTCTTCCGTGCCCCCGGCATGGAGAGACTGGTGCGCGACGTGGAGCCGCGCGGGACGGGATTGGACCTGGACCTGGGGGTGCTACAGATGACCGCGCTCCCGAAAGTCCGCGGCCGGGTGGTGGACGCGGAGACATCCGTACCGGTGAGAGGGGCACGCATCGAACTCGACTCGCCCTTCGCCGGCATCGGGCTCCTCGGTAACGTCTCGGCGGCGGACGGCTCCTTCGAGCTGGGAGCCGTGGACTCGAAGCCCTTCACCCTCGTCGTGAGCGCCCGGGGCCGATACCGGCAGCAGCTCGTCGACGTGGACGCGATACCCGAGGCGCTGACGGTGCGGATGGACCCGGGCGCCCGGGTGGAGGTGACGGTGAGGGACCGCCGGGGCCCGCTCCGCGAGGCCCGGGTCCGCTTCGAAGCGGACTCCTGTACGTCCCTGAACGCCACCGCCAGGGAGGGCCGCCTCGTCCAGCGCGGGCTGGAGCCGGGGCCGTATACGGTGGTGGTGCAGCCGGTGGGGGACGCGGGTGACAGCCTGCCCCGATTCACTCCCCAGCGCGTGGAGCTGCCCGCCAGCGGCGAGCTTCTCCTCCCCTTCGAGGAAGCCGAGGGCGGCGTCACGGTGAAGCTGCGCTCGTCGGAAGGCAGCATCCACGACCTGGTGCTCGTCCAGGGAAGCGTGCCTCGGCCCAGGAGGCTCGCGGACGTGTTCCGCATCGCTCGCCGGGGCTGGACGCGCGACATCGCCGCGAAAGAAGCCACCTTCCTCCATGTCCCCCAGGGCCAGGCCACTGTCGTCCTGCTCGACCCGGGCTCTCCCGGGCGCGTCCACGTCGAGGAACTGGACATCCCCGCCGAAGGCACGGTGTCACGCGAGTTACAGCCCGTGTGGCGGACACTCGACTCGAAATAGACGGCGCCGCCCGAGAGAGGCTGCCGCCCAAAGACTCACTCAGCGTGAATGCAGTCGCGGATAGTATCCGCCCGCCTGTCCTGCACACAGAGGAGCCGCTCGCGTGCCATCCGTCGATTCCATCGTGAAGTCCGCCCAGCCGGGACTGATGTTGATGCCAACGCACGGCGTCTTCGTCACCGCATGGCTGTCCAATCCCAGCTCCAGCAAGCCCATCCTCAAGGCACTCAAGCGATTGGTCTCGGAGGCCAAGAGCGACACCGGGCGCAGCGGCGTCGTCGTGGCCATCAACGGCGCGCTGTGGGGCCAGTGGTCGGGCCACGTCCCCGCCGGCGCTCCGTCCGAGCAGCCCCTGCTCGCCACCAGCTCACACTTCCGGGATACCGGCGGAGACCTGTGGCTGTACCTGAAGGCGGACTCGAAGGAAGGCGTCGACGCGCTGCTGGCCGAGGTGGAACAGCAACTGGGGCCCCTGCTGTCGCGCCAGGAGCAGACCCGGGCGGCGCTGCCTCCGGACCAGAAGATCCTCGACCAGCACTTCGTCGATGGCATCACCAGCCCGAGCGACCCGGCCTCCGTGGTGGCGCACATCCTGGGCACGGGAACCCAGAGCGCCATGGGGAGCTGCTGGGCCCTGGCGCAGAAGTTCGAGGTGGCCTGGGCGGCCTTCTCGGACATGAGCGTGGATGGGCAGCAGAACGTCATCGGCCGTGACGACCAGGCCGTCCTCATTCCCGACAAGGACCTCCGCAGCCACATCAAGCGCGTGCGGGTCCTGGAGGAAGACCACTCCAACCGCGAGCTGGTGCGCCAGGCCCTGCCCTTCGGTCACGCGCCGAGCGGCGGCGGCCGGGAGAAGGGCATCTACTTCGCCGCCTTCGCCCGGGACACCGCCACCTTCGAGTCCATGCTGCGGCGGATGGTGGGGGGCTCCACGGGTGACTCGGACAAGCTGCTGGGCGTCATCAACGCCGTCTCCGGCGGCTACTTCTACGTCCCGTCCGCGGCGGAGCTCGGGGTGAAGCAGGGCCTCACTCCCGCCGACTTCCAGCCCGCGTCCCTCTGGCAGGTGCGCAGCGACAACGGCCTGATGTTCTACAACTCGGCGGACTACCTGAACGTGATGGGCACCGGCCAGTACGGCCCGGGAGACCCACCGTCCCAGCGCATCCTCGGCCTGCTGGGGAAGGTCTTCTCGCGCTGGCAGAACAAGTGGTACCGGCGGCTGGACACGCCCCGCGTGCCCCCGCTCTCCGAGTTCCTCGACCCCGGCGAGAAGCGCTACCTGAAGGCCTCCGTCGTGGTGCGCCGGGGTCTCTCCATCCAGCGAATGCTGACACGGGTGTGGACCACCACCGAGTACCCGCTCCCGCGCGAGTCGTGGGCGTGGCGGGCGGACCTGTTCCGCATCGACCCCAATGACATCCTCGTCGGAGTCATGCCGGAGCTGTCGCTCGGGCGCGGCAAGGAGGTCATGCCCTACCTGAGCGACGAGGAGCGGCTTGCCGGCTTCCTCGTGATGCTGGATGAGACGTCGTCCATGGGGCATGTGGTGCCCAACCACCGCAAGGCACTGGAGCTGGGCCTGGAGGCGCTGCTCAAGGACCTGCGCAAGCGCCACGCGAAGGCTTCCAACGACGACTCGCGGGACTTCTACCAGGCCGCCATCCTGTCGCTGGAGGGCGTGCAGGGTTACTGCCTCAACTACGCGCTGCTGGCCGAGCGCATGGCCGGGGACACCACCCTTCCCCCTGAGCAACAGCAGAACCTACTGTCGCTCGCCGCCCGCATGCGCAAGCTGGCCACGGACAAGCCCGACACGCTCGTCGAGGCGGCCCAGTGCATCTTCAACCTCCACTGCTGCCTGCACCTCGTCGGCGAGCCCGTGTCCATCGGCCGGTTGGATCAGCTCCTGGCGCCCTTCTTCGAAAAGAAGAAGGAGGCCGAGGCCCAGGAGGTGCTCGACGCGCTCTGGGTCAAGCTGGGCGAGAAGGCGCTGCACAACCGGCAGAACGCCACCGACCACGTTACCTACGGGACTACCGCCGTCTCGTACATCGGCGGCAACTTCCCGCAGGGCGACGGCATCAACCAGTGGGTGCAACAGGTCACCGTGGGCGGCTACCTGCCGACGGATGACGCGAAACCCACGCCCGGCGCCAACCGGCTGACGCTGCTGTGCCTGCGCTCGGCGCGCCGGTTGCCGCTCAACGCGCCGGTGCTCTCGCTCCGCGTATACCCGGGCATGGACGAGGACCTCCTCCAGGAGGCGGCGAGCGCGCTGCGCAGCGGTGGCTCGCATCCCATCCTCTTCCAGGAGGACCGCATGGTGACGGCGCTGTCCCAGGGCTCGGGACTGCCGCTGGCCGCCGCGCGCGACTACGTGTGTGACGGCTGCTACGAGCCGATGATTGCCGGGCAGTGCGAGTTCGCCTTCAGCAACGTCATCACCCTGGATGCACTCGAGCTCGCGCTCAACCAGGGCGCGCGCTTCAACCAGGCCGGCCCCGTCTTCCTGCGCGGCTGGAAGGTCAGCTTCCGCTCTCCGCCTGCCTCGGAGATTGGCAGCTTCGAGCAGCTTCAGTCGCTCTACCTCCAGCACCTGCGCTACCTGACGGTGCAGTTCTACACGAGCGTGCTGGGCAACTACGGAGCGCTCTGGAACTACTGCCCCAGCCCGCTGCTCTCCACCGTGATTGACGGCTGCGTGGAGACGGGGAGAGACCTCTCCAATGGTGGAGCGCGCTATCACCTGATTGCCCCGATGTACCTGGCGATGGCGACGACCATCGACTCGCTCTACGCCATCAAGACGCTGGTGTTCGACCCGGAGACCGCCGTCACCACGCTGCCAGAGCTGGTGCAGGCCCTGCAGGAGGACTGGGGCTTCGGCATGGAGGAGCCCTTCCAGAGCCAGCTCGCGGGCACGCTGCGCTCGGGGGAGCAGGCGAAGCGCTTCAAGCAGCTTCGCGAGAGCGCGCTGCGGTTGCCGAAGTTCGGCATGGGGAACCCCGAGGTGGACGCGCTCGGTGGCTGGCTCGTGCAGAGCATCGTCGACGTGGCCCGGCAGACGCTGGCGTCGCCGCCGCCGGTGCTGGCGGACACGCTCCAGAAACTGGAGAAGAAGTTCTCGGTGCGTGGCGCGCCGTGGAAGCTCCACCTGCAGGTGGGCGTGGGCACCTTCGAGGCCTACGTGGGAAATGCGCTCGGCAGCGGCGCGTCGCCGTGCGGCCGCCGCAACGCCCAGCCCTTCCCCTCGGACTTCAGCCCCACCCCCGTGCCCCAGGACCTGCCACCCATCGCCCAGGCGCCGCGGGCCGCGCATCCCGTCCCCGGCACGAACCGCCCCATCTACACGGCGATGAAGAGCTGGAACCAGGAGGCCATCAACGTGGGGCTGTCGAACGCGGCACCGGTGGACCTGAACATCCGCGAGGACTTCCCGCAGGAGGACCTGGTGGAGTTCATCCGGCAATACGCCGCGGGCCACGTCGGCTCGAACCTCCTCACCCTGACGTGCGCGGACCCCGACACCTACGAGACCGCCGCGGTGCAGCCCGAGCGCTACGAGTTGGTGCGCGTGCGCACCGGCGGGTGGACCGAGTTCTTCTCCGCCATGTTCCCCGCCCACCACGCGCAGCACCTGCGCAGGCCCTGGTTCACTCCGGAGCCGCCGCCTGGAGGGCGCGTGCCGCCACGCCGGAAGAGGCGCTGAGGCACGGCCGGCCTGCCCCCATGCACGCCCCTGGTCGATCACACCGGCGCGCTGTCGAGCCGCGTGGTCGAGTACACCATGGCCCTGCTGCGAGACGCGCTCGTGCGAGACCAGCCGGTGCTGCGGGCCCTGACCGGCGTCAGCCATCCGTGACCTGTGCCCAGACGCGCGAACGCCGCGCCGCCTCGAACTTCTACGTGATCGCGAGGGCCTCGCGCTCCGGCGGCCAATCCTCGGGATTCGTCGGAGTCGTGAGCCACGGGCGCGGCCCGAATCGCTGCTCGAGCGCCGCCGCGAGCGACGGTCGCCCGCCCCCGTAGAGTCCCTCCATGACCTCTTGCACGTACGGCGTCGGATCGACCGCGTTCCCCTTCAGCCCGAGGAAGCGAGCGTGCGCGAGCATTGGCGACTCGGCCAGCGCCTCGACCCCGGACTGCCCGATCTCGTCGTAGTTCAGCGAGATCCACCCGAGCCGCGCGGCGTGCTCGCAGCGCGCGAGCGCGAATGCTCCAGCATCTCCGAAGGCCGCGCCCAGTAGCGGCATGTTGAGCGACGTGAGCTTCGCGAGCTGCGGCACCGAGAACAGTGCATCCACCGAAGGCAGCGGCGCCGTGATCGTCACGTGCTGGATCGGCGCGAGCTCGAACAGCCGCGGCGCGCGCGCGACGAAGTCCGCCCCACTGATGGTGATCTCCGCGACCAGCCCACGGTGGAACTTATAGTCCGTGACAATCTTCGCGAGCTCGCCGGCCCACGCCCACCCGCGCTTGCCAATCGCGACGTTGATTGCCAGCCTGAGCGCGTAAGCCCGGTCGCTCCCCGCTCGCGCGAGCTCGAGGTACGTCAGCTGATTCTCGAGCAGCTCCGCGCGAGGGTCATCTCGAGCCTTCCAGTCGGCGAGCAGCGCCCTCCTCGCGGCCATCGATCCGGGCTCGGCGAGCACCCTTGCGAATGCGTCCATCAGTCGTGGCTCCTGCGCTTCGTGTAGGGATGGGTTGGCTGCACAACACCGCATCGATGGCTCGGCCGGACATCGAAACACAATGCGGGGGCGCGATGAACACCGTTGGTGCGGTGGCCGGGCACGAGGTCTCACCGCATCCGCGCCTGGGCAGTTTAGACTCAAACAAGGAGGGTGACCCATGCGGAAGCTTATCGTCGGCGCAATGGTTTCCATGGACGGTGTCATGCAGGCGCCCGGCGGGCCGACCGAGGATCCGACCAGGGGCTTCAAGTTCGGCGGCTGGGTGATGCCCTATTTCGATCAGGAGTTCGGCGAGGAACTCGACCGCGTCTTCAAGGAGAAGTTCGATCTCCTGCTCGGCCGCAAGACCTATGAGATCTTCGCCGCGTACTGGCCCTACTACGACGAAAACGCTCCTCATGGCGGCATCGCCAGGCTGTTCAAGGACATCAGAAAGTACGTCGTCTCGCGCTCGGGCGACGTCGATACGGGCTGGCAGGGCTCGGTGTTGCTCCGCGACATCGCCGACGTGAAGCGGCTACGGCAGGAAGACGGGCCGAACCTCGTCACTCAAGGCAGCACCGAACTCGTCCACGCGCTGCTCGCCAACAACCTGGTTGACGCTATGAGCATCTTTACGGTGCCGGTCGTGCTGGGCGGCGGCAAGAAGCTGTTCGCGGACGGCTCGGCGCCGCACAGCTACAAGCTGACCCGCTCGCGCGTCTCCTCCACCGGCCTCATGATCGCGCACTACGAGCGCGACGGCGAGATCAAGATCGGCGGCACGGAGCTCGATGCTCCCAGCGAGCGTGAGCGCGCCCGCCAAGAGCGAATGAAGCGCGAGGCCTAGCTGAGCACCCTGCCCCTGCCCTGGAGAGAACGCAGGTACCTGGCCCTCGGAGTCCTCGCCGGCATCGTCGTCCTCGCGCTCCGCCTGCGGCAGTGGCTGCTGCACCGGAATGGCGAGCTGGCCAAGGCCGAACCCTTCGACGGGGGAGGCATCGCGGCAGAGAAGTTTCCCGGCCTGAAGGCCCAGGCGCGCCCGTTGGGCCTTCAGTCGAGCCGGCTCGTGCGACATGGCGGTCCGCACTTCGGTCCGTTCGGCTGGCTCTCCAGGTATGTGACTGCCCGGCGCACATCGATGAGATTGCGTCCGGCCGAAGTGACGACGCTTACCGCGTACACGTCACCGTCCTTCAGCTCCGCGGCCGACCAGGCGGTGAAGCTGATGTGGAGCTCGAACCCGCCTCCGGGCGCGGAGTGCACCGACGCATCGTAGAGCGGCGTTCCCTCACGCCACTCCCCATGCATCGGGAAGTATACACGGTTGTGCGTAATGTTGCCGCGCTCATCGGGCTCCGAGAAGCCCGCGAAGCTCAGCGTGTAGCAGACCTCGTTCCGACAGAGGGTCATCGTGCTGGAGCGCAGCTCATCGAGGCTGGCGTCGACGTGCCGGGTCATCGACATCGCCGCGCCGCACCCAATGAGGGTGCAAGGCTGGCCTTGGGGAGTACCGAAATCATCCATCTCCTGGCACGCCGCGAGCGCGAGCAGCGCCATACACAGGCCAAGACGACACGAGGTGCTCAGTTGCTTCATGTCAGACTCCCAGTAAGACGACGCGGGAATGCGCGCCATGGCATGAAACCCGGAACGCTCTCCCAGTTGCGCTCTGCGTGCAACCGGTCCGGGGACTGGAGACCGGGCAAGGCCTACCGTGCGCTCCACGGCGTGGGACTGAAGGTGCAGCGCCGGTCCACCACGAGGCTGCGAGACACTCTCGCGCCCCCGCCGCTTCCAGGGGTTCGGGGATGCCCCGCTGTTCATCTCCGACTGCTCAGCGGCGTGCATCAAGGAACTCGCCACGGTGAGCCGTGCTGACTTCGGAGAGGAGCCGTCGGCAATGGCAAGCGAGGCGAACAGGCAGCTGAAGAGGCACAGAATCCAGGACATGGAGACTCCTGGCGGGATGGGTCCACGGGAAGACGGTCCGCCGGTCATCCAGGAGAAGCGTCCGCTGGAACTCTTTGCATTCCGGGCCAATGCAACGATGGGACCAGACAGGCTGGAAACCTGTCACGCGCCGTCCGCGGGAGCGCGTTCCCCACCATGCCGCAAGCATTCCCAGACATTTTAGGATTGAAGCGGGGCCGCGCCGTTTCCCGAAAGGTCGCCCGCACCTCCGCGTGGCGCCCTTCCGGGAGGCCTCCCATGACGTTACCCCTCCGAGTCCTGGTGTCCGCCAGTGCCCTGCTGCTGTCCCTGCCGCTCTCTGGCTGCGACGACTCACCCGACACGGACCCGCCCGCCGATGCTGGGACGCCCGACGCGGGGCCCTATGTCTGGGACGGCACCTACACCGAGCTCGAGGAGCGCGGAGAGTTCCTGGACCAGGGCTCCTTCGCGCCATGCACCTTCGACACTCGGGACGCCAGCGTCACGGCCTGCCATGAGCTGTCCCGCTTCGACCTCTCCCAGTGCAACCGCGACACGCTCTCTGACATGCCTGCCGGGGCCATCTACGAGTTCGCCCTCCGGGACGCACGGCCTCCTGTGGATGGGGGCAGCGTCGCCTCCTACAACACGAGCGCCCTGTTCCAGGAAGACGGCGGCACCATGTTCCTTGTGCCCTTTCAGCTGCGCGACACGGGGGACGGCCGCTTCTTCGTCCGCGGCCATAAGGTGCTCGCGTCGGGCTCCACCGCCACCATCACCCTGGCGGGCTGCCAGAAGAAAGACACAGAGACCCTCACCGGCTGCTTCGCGTACTGCGGGCGGACGCGGCTCATCCAGTCGGGCACCTTCGAGGGCCACCGTGTCTCCAACTGGGGAGGAGAGCCCGAGTCCTCCGGCGGCCTCGAGCTCCTCTCGGAGAGCTACACACCCGTGGGCCAGCCCGTGGACGTCTATGTCACCAAGGGCCATGCCTACGTCGTCTCGATTCCCCACAAGGTGCGCCTCGGTGGGCTCTCCGTCTTCGACGTGAGCGACCCCCGAAACCCCGTGCTCAAGAAGACCCTCTCCCTGCCCGGGAACAACTACTGGAATGGCGTCTGGGCCAGGGGCGACGCGCTCTACGTGGCCAGCAACGAGGCGGGGACGCTCATCTACGACATCTCCAACCCCGCGGAGCCCGCGTTCGTGCGCAGCTTCACGACAGGCATCTACGGCACCCACACGGTGCTCGTCGACGGCGACCGGCTCTACTCCATGGCCACCAGCAGCGGCACCCACGTCCATGACATCTCCGAGCCGCTGAACCCCCAACTGCGCACCGTCATCTCCCTCCCGGACGAGGCCGTCTGGGGTGGGGCGCATGACACCTTCGTCTACGAGGGCCGCCTCTATGTCAGCAATTCCTACGGCGGCTACGTCGTCGTGGACGTCACGGACCTGGACAACGTTCGCGAGCTGGGCGCGTACCTCCGTCGGGACCTCAGCTTCTCGCACAACAGCGCGGTGAGCACCTTCGCTGGCCGCACCATCGCCTTCGAGGGCGGTGAGGGCAACTACTCCCATCTGCGCGTGCTCGACGTCACCCGCCCCGAGCGCATCGTGAAGATTGGCGAGTTCCGCACGCACAGGCCCTTCACGTCCATGCACAACCTCATCCTGCGCGGCAACCTCCTCTACGTCGCCTGGTACCAGGACGGCCTGCGCGTGCTCGACGTGTCCAATCCCACGCGGCCGAAGCAGGTGGCCCACTACAACACCTTCCGCGAGACGGACCCGAACCGGAGCGAGAGCCCCTTCGAAGGGGTCCTCGGCGTCCGCGTCCCCGGAGATGGCCACGTATACGTGACGGACTCCTCGCGCGGCCTGCTCATCTTCAACGAGCTCTGACGGCCTCTCCCAGCCCGGCCCCCTCCGGGTGCTGAAGATTCTCCGCTCCCTCGCCGACGTCGCGCTCACCCTGGGGGACCGGGGCTGGACCTACCCGGCTCTGCCCTTGCTTGGGCCCTGGGTCGTGGACGACATGGGGTCCTGGCTGCGCTCACGCCCAGCCAGGTCGATCCGGCCTCGGGAGCTGTCCTAGAGTCCGCGTATGGACAAAAGCAGGGAAGCCTTCCTGGCACTCGTCGTCTGCCTGGGATTGGCAATGCCGCCGCGTGTGGCAATGGCCGGAGAGTCGCTGGACCGATACATCATCGAGGCCATCCGCCTCTACGAAGGGCTCGAGTACGAGCTCGCGCTGGAGCAGCTCGGACACGCCCGGAAGGGCGCTCCGAGCGCCGACGAGGAAGTCGTCATCAGCCTCCATGAGGGCGTCATCCTCGCGGACCTCGGACGCTGGGACGAGGCGCGTGCCTCGTTCCAGTCCGCCCTCCGGCGGAAGCCCGGAGCGCAGCTTCCTCTTCTCGTCTCCCCCAAGGTGACGCGGGAGTTCGAGGCCCTGCGCGCCAGCATCCACGCACAGCTCTCACCAGGGCAGCCAAAGCCAGCCGGCGGCGGCACGGAGGAACAGGCGGTCGAGCTGCCCCTGTCCATCGAACCCCCGTCCGCCCTGGCTCCCCACGCCAACGCGGATGCAGCCGGAGCCCGGACTGACCTGGTGCCCTCCTCTACCCAGGCGCAGGCCATGGAGGTGCGCGAGCGTCGCACGCCCCTGGCGCCGTGGGTGCTTCTCGGCGTGGGTGTGGCGGCCGGAGGTACGGGTACCTGGTTCGCGCTCTCCTCGCGAGGTCAGTCCGAGGATGCACGCGGTGCCCGCTACCAGGACGACCTGCTCGCGCACCATGCGCAAGCGAAGCGCGACGCGAGGACGGCCAACATCCTGTTCGGCACGGCGGGACTGGCCGCGGCCGGCGCGCTGGTCACCTGGCTGCTGTCTCCCAGTCCCTCCCATGAGCCCGGGCCCGAGCTGTCCGCGCGCGGAGGCGCCCGATGAGCTCGCTGACATCGAGAGGCCTGGCGCTGCTGCTGCTGGCGATGGTGGGCTGCTCCGTGCCGGACCTGGGGGCACTCGAGAACGAGAAGCCACGCGAGTGCAACGAGGAGCACCGCTGCCGCGACGGGGAGCTGTGTGTCGAGGGCTTCTGCCAGGAGAACCCCTGCGACGGCGTCGAGCCCACCACCGCATACCGCGATGCCGACGAAGACGGCCATGGGGTGGTGGATGCCGCGCCAGAGGTTTTCTGCGGTGACGTGCCCGCGGGCTACGCAACCTCGAGGGACGACTGTGACGATGCGCGCGCCGAGGTCCATCCCGGACTCCCCGAGGTGTGCGACGGCCTCGACAATGACTGCCGGGAAGGTATCGACAACGGGCTGGCCCGGACAGAGTACTTCCGTGATGCGGACGGTGATGGCGTTGGCGTACAGGCCGACAGCCAGCAGTCATGCGGGCCCCCTGCCGGCTACGTGCAGTCGCCCTCGCAGGTCTTCGACTGTGATGACAACGATGCCGAGCGCACTCCCGGCAAGGCCGAGTCGTGCGACGGCAAGGACAATGACTGCGCCGGCGGTGTCGATGATGGGTTCGACAGGCACTGGTACCGCGACGAGGACGGGGACACCCATGGCCGCAACGAGGCCCCCACCGTGAGCTGTGAAGCTCCCGGTCCCGGCTATGTCCACGTGACGACCGGCACCTTCGACTGTGATGACACCTCCGCCGAGGTTCATCCCGGAGCGATGGAGAAGTGCAACAACCGCGATGACAACTGCCAGGGGGGAGAGGACGAGCCCTTCCTCACGGGAGCTCGGCGCAAGGGGGCTGCGTGCAACAACGACGTCTGCACCGGGACGTACACCTGCACGGCCTCCGGGGATGACACGGTCTGCGATGCTCCCGCTCCGATGAGCCACTTCCCCGATGTGGACGGGGACGGCGAGGGCGCCGCCAACGCGACTGCACAGACGACCTGCACCCCGAACGCCCCGCCGGCTGGCAGGGCCTTCAATGCCTTGGACTGCGATGACGTGGACCCCAACAGCAGAAAGGCCGGGACCGAGGTCTGCGATGCCGTGGACAATGACTGTGACGGGCAGGTGGATGATGGGCTTTCCTGTGGCGGCACCCTGAAGCAGGTCTTCGATTTCAACCTCGGAGGCACCGGACATGACTGGCGGGCCGTGGCAATGGGGCCTGGCGGGTACCCACTGTGGATCGCCGGCTTGAGCGGCAAACTGGCCGTGCGCAAGACCGCGGGCGCGGCCTTCCAGGGCTTCGATGGCGGCCAGCCCAACAGCTGTTCCACCATCACGGACTGGCGCGCCGCCTGGGTGCGCCCCTCGGATGGCAGCGTGTTCCTGGCGGGGGCGAACGGCCGTCTGGCCCAGCACTCGGGGACCTCCTGCGTTCTACAGACGACCACCCCCGTGGTTCAGACTCGACTTTCGCCCTTTTGGGCCGGGAGGCCCAAGCAGGGGGGCGAGGGTAGAAAGGGCTGAGGGTAGGAAAAGAGCGGCCATCGAGGCCAGCTGAGAGAGGTGTCCGGCAAGACACGCCTCCTC